>DAOUAY010000376.1:0-13806 GCA_034432995.1 Anaerolineae bacterium
GCGTCATTCTCCCAGTTAATAAGCAAATGCACGTTGGCATAGTAGGGTGAATACTGACCACCTTTGGCAAAGTTCACCCAACGGCGATCTTTGCCTATCGTTTCCGGCGGCACTTCCCAAGCCAATCGTAGAAACCGAAAATCTGATTTGCTAGATGCCCCATGTTGCGCCGAGATGCCATGTTCCGCCAATGAAGGTAACGTCTTGAACAACCGCCGAATCGAATCCCCCACCCAATACGCAAACGGCGAGCCGGGAATCTGGCGGAAGTCGGCGGGGTCAACGGCAAAGACCTCGCCGCCGGCCTCACGTGTTACGTCTTCACGGTTCGCGTTCGCGTCGCGCACCAGGGCGCGCAGCGCGTCGCCTTTGTCGTCGATGGGGACGGCGAGAAGGCGGAAGATGGGGGTGGATGCTGCCGCGCGACGGCCCTTCTCCACCACATACGCCGCCGTCTCGACCATCGCTGTATCGAGAACGCCGTAGCCCAAATCGGCCATCGTCACCAGGCGGGCTTCTTGGAGCAGGATTTCCTCGCGCCACTTTTGGAAGCTGGTGAGGAAGAAACCGGTGCGGCTGGTGATCGCGCCAAGCGTTCCACCTGGATGTAAAAGGTCCAGCGCCCGCTCCACGAAGGCCGCGTAGAGGTCGTTCTTGGTGCGGGGATAGGCGCGGGCAATGTAGTCCTTGCCCTTTATGCTGGCTGCGCCGAAGGGGGGATTGATGAGCACGACATCGTAGCGCCGGCGCATCAGGTCGATGAACGCCATGCCCTGCTCGGCGTCCATGGCGAAGAGTCGCTGTGTCACCGCGTGCGGATCGGCGGCTTGACGTTCTTTGGCGCGCGCGGCGTAATCGCGCAGCGCGGCGACCACACGGTCGGCGGCCTCGGCCCAGAAGACGTCGTCCTCCAGTTCGGCGCGGCGCATCGGCATCGCCAACTGTTGCGGTCGCTCTGGCCCGAAGAGCGTGAGTTGAATCCCCGGCGGCAGCGCGGCCAACTGCTCGCGCGCCTTGCGGATCGCGGCTTCGATCTCCTGCTCGACTTTGAGCAGGCTGCCGACTTCGCCGGTCAGTTTCATCCGCTCCCAGATGTCGAGCAGCAGGTTGCCCAACACGGACGGCCGCAAGTCGCGGCAGAACTCGCCAAGCAGGTCGTATTCACCGGGCATCGGCGCGGCGCAGACGATGTGGATGCGGTCGCGGTGAATCTGCGGACGGGCGCGCACTTTCAGTCCCAGCTCTCCGAAGGCGCGCTGCGCGCGCAGCCACAGCGCCAGCCCGGCGATTTGCGCGGCGCGGAGGTCAATGTCGATGCCGTAGAGGTTGTGTTCCAGGATCAGGCCGGGGATGGCGCGCCGGTAGGCATCTGCGTCGGGATAGTCACGCTGCAACGCCGGGCCGAGGTCGGCATCGTCGTAGGCTTCTTCGTAGATCGTCTGCAACAGTCCGAAGCTGTACAGCAGGAAATGCCCGCTGCCACAGGCCAAATCAATGATGCGCAGTTCGCGCGGATCTCGTTTTGGATTTTCGATTTTCGATTTTAGATTGACGATTTCGGACTGGTCGCTTGTTCGTAAATCGTCAATCGTCAATCGTAAATCTTGAATCAAGTATTCGCACTGTTCCGCCAGCCGTGTGTCGCCATTGCGCATCTGCCACCAGAGACGTCCCAAAGAATTGTCCGCCAGGAAGGCGACGACGTAGCGCGGGGTGTAGAACTGGTTGCGGAAGGCCATCTCGTAGCTGGAACGCGGCGCGCTGGAGGCTTTGCGGGCTTCGTCGCGCAGCTCGGTGGGGGTGAAATACTGGTAAATCCAGCCAATGGTTTCATCCTCGCCCCACACGGCCGCCAGGGCAGGCGCGTTGAGCAACGCCAGCACCGCCTTGAGGCAAGGCTGGGTAGGGAACAGGATCGCGGTCGGCAGGGAGGGATCGAACAGCGCGCCCAAGACCTGGCTCAGATCATCGAATAGCAATTCCAGGTACAGGCGATATCCGCTGCCTGCCGGAACGTCCGACCCGGCGCGTAGCGCTTCCGGTGAGAGCAAGGTGAACTGTTGGAAGCCCCTGGATTGCTCGTCTTGTCCCACCGAGGGCTGGATAATGGCCCGGCTTGGATGCTCCATCAGTTTGAGTGCGGCCAGCCGGTTGAGGAAGGTGAAGGCGCTTTCACGAACGTAGCGCTCAACGGCCAACTCACGTTCGACGCCGGATTTACCGCCCGACCAGTGGGCCAGCGTCGCTTCGATGGCCTGTCGGTCGGCGCGGCCCACCGCATCCAGGTGCAGGCGCGTCAACGGCTCTAGGGTCCCATCTGGATGCACGCCGTAAACGCCCTCCAATTGCAGCGCCAGATTCTCTTCCAAAATCCGGCGGCACTGGACGACGGTGTTGTAGAGTTCCAGGCGCAACGATTGATCCATTTACTCCTCGATCATCGTTTGCATATGGGCGACGCGCGCCGCGACCAGTTCATCCAAGGCCAGGCACACGTGCTTGACCGTATCCACGGCTTGTTGTGTCCAGGCATAGGCGATAGGTTGCGCCTCACCGCTGGATTGATCTTGCGGTCGGTCAGCGCGGTGGACGATATCATTGCGTCGTTTTACGGTGTTGTCGAGGATATTCGTCAGCTCTCTCCTGTCACGCTGCAAATGCGCAGCAATCTCATCCCACGGTTTGGCAATCCCTAGCAAGATGCCGACAACCTGGATACCCCTGCGCGAACTCAGGTATTTGAAGTTGGCCAGGCCCAGGATTTTGTTGGCGATATAGTCCGGGGCGCTGGGATCATTGAGGAGGCGGAGGGTTTCATCCAGACCGAACTGTAAGTCGGAAAAATACTCTTGTATGGTCTGATCCCCCGCCGGGATGAAGTCGCGCCCGCGCGCCTGGATCATCACGGGCAAATTGGCGCGTAAGAGCGCCGGCAAATAAGTGTCCAACGCAGTACAAGACGCAACCACGGCTTGCCGCAGCAGGTGACAGAGTGTCCCGCTGCGCAACGTGGAGCGGGGGATTTGCGCGCGCTCGCGCACCAGGCCGAGGAAGAGTTCGTTGTAGATCAGCATCACCTCTTCTTCTGCCGTGGCCTTGACCACCTCCCGCAGGGCGAGTACCAATTCGCCCTCGGTCAGGATGTGATCGTTGGAGTCCAACAGGCGATAGACGCGCAGCAGCAGCTCCGCCGGGCGCATGTTGTCTTCGAAGGTCTGTCGCGGACTGAGTCCGAGTATGTCGAGTGTCATGGCTTTACTCCAATACGATCTTGACCCCTTGATCCACCAGTTTGCGCAAGTGTGCCCGCAGGGCCTCGATCAGCGCATCGACGTCGTCCGGGGTGGCTAACGTGCGCCCGACGCCGGCGATGGCCGCAACGCGCACCCGTTCGACCGGTTCTTCGGGCGTGGTCAAACGCTGCACCTCCATCAGCACATCGGATCGCAAGGTCCTGACCGCCGCCAGATCGGAGGCCATCTCCGCGAGGCTGGCGTGGCAGTGGGGACAGGTCAGCGCGCCTTTGGGCAGCGCCGCGAGGGGTTCGCAGGCGCGGCCGGTGAGTGGTTTGAGCAGGCCGGGGTGGGCGTCGTCGGGCGCCAGGAGCCAGTTCGGCTGCGCTTTGACAGCCTCGACCGCCTGTGTGAACGTCTCATGGCGCTGCGCGTGCCGTTGCAGGTACAGCACGGCGTAGGTGTTTTCTAACGCGAGCAGGGACGTTTCCAGCGCCACGGTCGGTGGGTGGTGCGTTGCCGAGTCCAACGCCGTTTGCAGCGCCTGGACGGCGACGTCCAGCTCCACACCGTCAGGGAGATCCGTACTGCCTATGTCGCGCAGCAACGGCGCGATCTGTGTGACCGCTGTGCGCATCCGGCGCAGGGTGGCCAGGCCGGCCTCGCTGGTGGCCTTGCGAATCGCGCCGACGCGGTCGCGCAGTTCCTGGAAGGTAGCGCCTTCTCCGGCCAGGATACTCACGCAGTCGTCGGAGGCGCTGTTCAGGATCGTGTTCAGGGCGGTGTGGTACTCTTCCAGCGTGGGCTGTACGGGGATGTGGTGCGCTTTGACCGTCGCTTCGACCGGCAGCAGGGCCTCCACTTCGGCGCGGGCGTAGCGTTGGAAGGCCTGCGCCAGCATCGCCTCTTCGACGTCCACCTCCTCGCCGGTGAGCGTCTCATACCGCCGCGCGGCGGCGACGAGGGTAGAGAGGTTGATGCTCACGCGCGGCGCGAACGAAGCGGCGCGGAAGGCGTTGGTGCCGGTGAAGACGGCGCGCACCTGCGGATCGAGGTGGTTGCGATAGCGGCGGCCCTGGTACGTCACTTCGATGCCGCCGCCGCGCAGCAAGGTCGCCAACACCAGCCAGATCATCTCGCGCTCCCACCCGTACCCCAGGCCGCCGAAGTGGACCTCCAAGGCCTTGCCCGTGACTTTGTTGCCGTAGGTGTGCTCGCGGGCCAGGTGCTCGGCCACTTCTTTGATGATCGGCGCGCCCATGTTCACCACATACTTGCTGCCCTCTTTGCTCACCAGATCCAGGCCGTCCGGCGGGCCGTAGAAGACTTTGGCCAGCCCGGCGAGATTGGCGGCCTTCAACACGTCTTCGGCCTCGTCGCCCTTGAGGGGACGCGCGCCCATCTCCAGTTTGGGATACAGGTCCGGCACGGCAAAATCGAACATCGCCTTGAAGATGCCGCCCAACGTTTTGCCGAGCGCGGCCCCGTCCTTCGCGTTCCCTCGGAAGTAGCCGCGTCCGCCGCTCAGCGCCTTTTCCAGCAGGTCTTTGAGCCGGTCTCCCTGGCACTGCGCTTCGGTCTTTTCCGTGGCCAGGCTGGTCGAGACGACGTCTGTGAGTTTGCCCTGCGCGCGCAGCCGGTCGTACTTGGTCACCATCTGGCGCGAGCGGTACAGCTCAACCACGATGGCGTCGATCTCGTCGTGCAAACTCATCACCCAGAAGATGTCGTTGTGATGCGGCGCTGCGCGGCTGTCGAAGCGCGCCGTCTCACACGTTTCGTCAAACACGGTCGGCCCATCGGCGACGCGCAACTCCAACGGCACCTGGGTATCGCCGGAGGTGAGGGGCGCTTTGTCCCACGTGACCCCCACGCGGAACGTGCGTTGGTTGCCGTAGTGATAGCGCATCAGCGCCGGTTGGCTGAAGATACCCCGCAATACTTCTTCCACCAGTTCATCCCGCTCGCGGGGCGGCGGGTTGTGGGCATTGCGCTCGGCGGCCCAGCTTTTCTCCTGTTCCGTCTGGAGTTTCCAGCCGTTTTCGGTCTGGCGGACGAATTGGTGTTTTTCCAGGAGCTTGGTTACACGCTGCACGTCGGCCAACGGCGAGGCTGCGCCGATCCCCGTGTAGAGCGCCGCCGCCAGGTTGCCGTCGCTGCGCGGGAGGTCGCGCACGTATTCCAGCAGGGCGATGGCTTTGGCGACCCGCACCGGCCAGACGTCGTCCGGCCAACGCTGCGCAATGTCGTCGATGTCCTTTTTCTTCTCGGTGGGCAGGTTCCCTTCCACCAGATCGTAGATGCGATCCATGCTGACCAGTGTGCCCAGCGGAGCGTCGGCCAGTGCCGTGCGCGGACTGACGAGCATCTCGTAGGCCTGCTTGATGATCGTCCGGTTGCTGCCGCCGATGTGTTTGGGCGCGCCCGGCTGCAAGCGGATGCCCGACACGATGTCAATCGAGAGGTCGATGAAGTAGGGCAGGTAGGGGTAGAATTGGACAAAGGCATCTTCCCCCACCTCGGCGCGGAGGGCGGAACCTTCGAGTGTAGTGTGTGTTTTGAGCAGCGCGGCCCCGCTCTGGTAGAGGCGGCGCAGCACCGGTTCGGCCTCCGGTTTCTTCGCCAGCACGCGCCGCGTCGCCACCTCGCGGATGTCCGAAGGGGCCATGTCCACGCGGATGCGGAAGCGATCCTGGAGTTTTGCAATGTCTACGCGCTTGTCACCGATGGCGGCTACGACCTCGTCCAGCTTTTCCTGCGAGGTGACGATGACCCACACCGGCGCGACGGCCCGCCCGGCCAGCACGCGGTTCTTGCTCTCCTGGCCGAAGTGCTCCACCACCGCGCGCAGGTTTTCGATTTTGTCCGCGCTGCGCGCCACGTATTGTCCCACCTCGTCGATGATGAAGATGATGGCCGCGCCAGGCTGCCGCCGCGCCGTCAGTTCGAAGGTGCGATCCACCAGGGTGCGGATGCTGATGTCGGTGGCGCGCCGGAACGAAGTCGCCCACGAGTCGGGCGCGGGGTGGGTGGCCGGATCGAGCAGGTTGAGCACCGCGCTGGCGCGCTGGATGCTTTCCGCGCTCTTGCGCACCATCTGCCAGACACCGTACTCTTCCGGTGTGACGCCCTCCAGCGTGCATGGCACAACCGGCGTTTGACGCGGGCGGCTCACGTCGCTTGCATAGCGCTGCACGCACAGGCGCACGAACGCCGCCAGACGGCCTTCCCCTTCCAGGCTGATCTCCAGTTCGGCCAGGTCGTAATCCTGGGCGTAGTCCAGCTCGCGCAGCAGCACGGTGTACATGATTTCGGCGATCGGCTCGGTGGTGCGCTGCACGGCGCGGTCCACCTGCACGTCGAACATAATGACGTGCGCGTCGAAGCGTTTGTTGATGTAGTCCACGCGCTCGGCGATCTGTTGCACCTGCGCGTCTTTGGGGTTTTGTTGCTGCAACTGCGCCACGAAGAGTTGCGCGGCAGATTGTCCGAGCACTCTGCGGTTGGCGAGGACGTAGCCCAGGTTCTTGGCGAAGGACGACTTGCCGGAGCCGAAGAAGCCAGAAATCCACACCCCCACGCCCTCCGTGGGCGATCCCGGCCCGTCGGCGATCTCGCGCAGGATGCGCAGGTATTGCTCCTTGATGCGGTCGGTCGCCACGTACTCGGTGATTTCGGTGTAGACGGTCTGCTCGTCCTGTTGACTGAGCTTGATGACCTCTTCGATCGGTTGCGAGAGGTCGCGGGAAAGAACGTCTCGGATGGTTTGCATAATACCTCCTTGGGAAACAGTCACCTAGTCTCTAGTCCGGTAGTCCTGTCGTCATTTTTATCTCGTTGTTGTAGATAAAACGGCAGAGACATCGCCAGACCTGAAGCAACCCGGTCTGGGAATGTTTGGATGAGCGCCTGTAGCTGCGGCAGGGAAAACGTTGCCAGCGCAGCCACTTCGCCGTCCGCAAAATGGAACGCCCCAACCGCTTCGGGTTTGAGTCGCGCGTGATAGACCAGGCGATACTCGACATTGTAAAAGTTGGCGCGGTGTGCTGTGTCGCGGTATTCGTATGCGCCGACGCTCTCGACAGCATCAAGATCGTCACGCGATAACCCTAGTTCTTCCTGAAGCTCTTTGAACAACGTGTCGGTCACGGATTCCAGCCCTACGACGTGGCCGGCTGCGGGCAGGTCAAAACAGCCTGGCGCTTCGGCTTTCTCCAGGCCCCGCACTTGAACAAGGACGTAATCCGGCGATGCGGGATGGTCGATGAGCAGATGGACTGCGCGATGCCGGAATCCGGCCCAGTGACACAGCCAACGCGCAATCAGCAAGCCGGGCGAACCGCCGGGCAGGGTCGCAGGCTGAAGCCAGGTCCCGAATTCCGGACTGTGTTCGGCTGTACAGCGAAAATCCGCCATAACGGCATCAGGAACGACGACTGGCTCGCCCGTCCGATCGATGCACAGCAGGAATTCTGCCCGCCCATACTCAGGCGCGCCCAGTCGTAATTTCTCTCCGATCTGCGCGTTTGCCGGAGAGTCCAGCAATATGCTCCGCAGCACTTCGTAGACGTCAGGGGTAAGCACGTGGTCTGCCTGGGCCACGACGTCTCTAAAGTGCATCCACACATTGGGCGTGCTTTGCAAGCTCATTTACTCGCTTACCTTGTCACGCACTTGATTGCGCAAATGACGATAAAAGAAAAATAGCCCCCAACTTGGAAGTAACGCCAGGATCAGCCATACCCAAAACCACAGGGAATCAAGCGTTGAAGCCGTGCTGGCAGTGGAAGCCGCCGCTTCGATGGTGGGAACTAATTTGATGATAATCGCTGCCCCGACCACAAGCAATGTAGAAAGGATCGGCATGGCAATTGGCGCAAAAGGATCGCGATATTTGGATATCCACTTCTCCCATGCTTGCTCGACGGTGTCCTTGCTACGCTTGCCTAAAAATGCCCCAATGCGTTTGACACTGTAATCTTCACCCAGAATGTAAAGATCAAAGGTCGCCGCGACAAAAGGCACGAGATACAGAATCGCGCTGAGCTTGAACGCTGTTATGCTAATGGTGCCCACGCCTAGCAACGCCGTCACATAGGCCAGCTTCTTTTCCGTGTACATCGATCGCGTTTCCTGGGCTTTCAGCTTTTCGTCGTGCAGGTGCTTGATAAACTCCGTCTCTTCCATCGTTGATCCTCCTTCCTGTGAGAAATTACAAAGGTAGTGCGGGCGTCCCACCCGCGAACGGGCCGGAGGTCCGTTTTACTTTCGCTCCTGGGTACGGTTCTGTTTTTCACACAAATCCGTCAATTTCTCGACGATGCGCGTCTGTGTGGCTTCGTTCATCGTGCGGCCCTGCCAGAGATTGCCCAGTTCTTCGGGTAGCGTTTCCAGTGTCCACACCGGCACGGCTGGATGTTCCACAGTCAGGAGGCTTTCACGGTTGGCCCAAACCACGGCTTTGTCCACGTATTGCTGGATGCCGTCGGCCTTCAAGAAGCCGGACAGCCGCACGGCGTTATTCTGGGCCTGGCGGCTGGGTGACTTTTTGAGTAGCTTCGGACGATTACCCACCTGGATTTCCCAATGCTCGCCGAAGTTGCGGTACTCACCAGTGAAGTTCTTGATTTCCAATACCCACACGCCCGGCGGACCGACCAACACCGCATCCATATCGGCCTTATTTTTGCCGGGCAATGTGAGGTTGCGGAACAGCGTCCAGTTCCCGTCGAGGTTCTGGCGCAATGTCTCAAGGACGGCCTCCTCGCCCTCTTGACCCTTCCGCGCGCTGTCAATCTCGGTGGTGACTTTCTTATCAACTGAGTCGAAGACGTAGTCGAACGACTTGAAGATGACAACCATTATTCCAATGACAAGAGTTACCGCTATGATTTCGACCGGTGTCGTAGGAAATTTAAGGTTAGATATGCTCTTGGACAATGAGCGAACGGTAAAAATGACTAACTGCACCCAGCCCAGCAGCAGCGCGCCCATAAACATGCCCGACAAAAACATCCAGCGTAGTTCTTTGCTTTGGCTATAACTTCGACCGCCAGAAACAACCTTGAGCAGTCCCGCCGACGGCAATGGTTCATGTACCTCCTGGTTTAGGCGTTCGGCCAGCAACACAATGGCAGCCTGACGCGCGCGCATATCCCAGGCGTTTTCGACGGCATACGCCAGGTCTTTCAGGCTCAACTGTCGGGTATCCACCAAGTCGCCTATAGGCTGCCCTTTGTGAGGGCCAAAGGGCCAGGCAGTCCGTCGCGCTTGTTCCAACGTGATCCCGGCTTCGACAGTGGGCAACGATGGTTTCGGGGAAACAGGTGAGGGGATCGGCTGGGCCGGCGCCGTTGCGGTTTTATGGCGACGCAGCCATTCCAACAACACACCTGCCGCTGTTTTAAGCTGGGCATCGTAAGCCTTTTCCGCAGCCCAGGCGAGACGAGTCTCATTCAGGTAGCCTTCATCCAGCAATTCGCCGAGGGGCCGGTGATTGTTGCGCAACCAAAGCACGGCGCGCGCTTCTTCAAGATTCATGCTTTTGCCTTTCCACAGCAATGTTTGTACTTCTTGCCGCTGCCGCAGGGACAGGGATCGTTGCGACCGACTTTCTTTTGCGGTTTGAACGATGCGCTCGCAGGATGGACGACGTGACGGCGCGGCTTGGGCGGCTGGAAGCAGGCCCACCATTCCAGGTTGGCGATGGTGTCTTTGATGTAGGTGTGATCTTTGTCCGTCTTCAACTTCGCCAACACCTGTTCCTTGCCGGGTTCCATACATTCTTTCACCCACGCGAGATCGATGAACATTTCATCTATCATATTGTCGGCGAAAAGCTGTTCGATATCTTCCATAAGTTCTTCAGGATACAGGTCGCTCGCCACGCTGACCAGCGCATCCCAGGCGAAGGAGTAGTCACGTTCCAGTCCTTCGCGGAAGAGATACTGGAAGTAGGCGATCACCGTCTCGCGGGGAAGGACGTCCTGCGCAACCAGAATCACCAAAGCATGCATCGCAGCGCTGCGGACGTACTCGTTGACCTCTGGGTCTTCGATCAGCCGGTGCAGTCCGGCGACCTCGCCCCCAGACACTGACGCAAGGACGCGCCCCAAGTCCTCGGTGATAAAATCGTCGAACGTCTCCTCTACGTCTTCGCCTTCCAAGGCAAAGATGTCTACGATCAGGGGATAGGCCCGCGTCTCGCGGAATTGCGCCAGCAGATACAGCGCGTAGAAGGGGAGCATGTAGTCGGGTTCCACAAGCATGCGTTCCAACTCATCCTGCTTTGTTTCTTCGAGGACGCGCAACAGGTGTGGTGTGATCGCCTCGCGCTGCGCGATCGCTGCCTCCAACGCTTCCCGTGGAAAATGCCCCTCCTCAAGGGTAGTCAACGCTTCCAGAATGTCTGTTATTTCCATTCGTATTCCTTTCTCATTTACGATTTTAGATTGACGATTTACGAGAGAGCCTTCTTCGTCAATCGTCAATCGTAAATCGTCAATCGTCAATCATCAATCGTCAATCGTAAATCACAAGAGCGATTCCAAGAAGTCCACAAACGGTTTGAAGCACTGTGGACATGCTGCGGCAATCTGATCGTAACGCGATGCGCCCAGAATGAGTGGCGCGTCAATGGTGTCGTGATACCATTCTCCACGCGCGGCGAAAATCTGTTCCACAATGCGCTTGGGGGGATGGTTGTGATCTTGATCTTCTACCGGCAGAATCCACGCGCGGTCTATGGCGGGCGCTCCCAGGCGCGAGGCCAGGGCCGTTTCAGCCGCCAGCACCAATGCTTCGAGGTCGTGTTTGAAGCAGAAGATGCGGAAGCGTGCCGACAGGCGTTCGTCCACATCACCTTTCAACGTTCGCTGACGTTCAAATGCTTGTCGCAATGCCTGGCAGAGTTCCGGGAACGTCCGATGAGGAAAGCCAACGTTGGGTGGGTAGAGGTCCGGCAGGGCAACGACGATAGTGTCGGATGCGTTGCGCAAAATGTTGAGCGCCTTGAGCGGCGTCTGGTGCATGAGACGTTTTTTGCCTTCGGTGGGGATAAAATCCACGGCGACGCCGCGCTCGCGCAAATGCGCCAACAAGCCGTTCAGCAATTCTTCCATGGCCAGCCGGTCGCTGGGGCCTTCGACGTAAACGATGACTCTCATGCCAGGGCCTCCAGTTCGTCATTGCGATGCATAGCCTCCAATTCTTCGATGCCGAAGTCCTCGAGGTTGGCGCGTAGCGCCGCTGAATCGGCGGGTTTCAGGTAGACGCTTTGCCCGGCTTGTTTTTTCATCACGGCAATCCGGTCAAGGGTAAACTGGGTCAGGAAATACGAGGCGTGCGTCGCCAACAGCACTTGCGTGCGCTGGCTGGCTTTCTCAAACAGACCGGCCAGGATGGGCAGCGTGCGCGGATGGACGCCTTGATCCGGTTCGTCGATGCAGATCAATGTGGGCGTGTGGGGCGTCAGGCAGAGCGTTGTCCAGGCCAGAAAGTGCAGGATGCCGTCGGAGAGGTCGGCCAGGCTCAATTCGTCGTCTACGCCTTGTTCCTGCCAGAAGGCGATCACCTCGCCCGGTCCGCCGCGCGCTTTGACGGTGATGTTTTTGAACCCCGGCACAGCCGCCCGCAGGTGGGCCTTCAATTCGTCGAATACGAGGGGATGTTCGGTCATCAGGTAAAAGAGCACGGCGCTGAGATTGCTGCTGTCTTCGTGGAGCACCGGTGTCTGTTCGGTGGGGACCGATTTGCGGATTTTGGCATGGTTGATGGCGAAGGCGCTGTAGAACCGCCAGCCGGCGATGAACTCGCGCAGGGTGTACAACGTCGCCAGTTGCGGATTGGTCATCACGCTCAACGCCAGTTGGTTGGGCCGGCGCAGGTTCACGTCCTGCCGCATCCCGCCGCCGGGTTCCTGCACGCTCCCCTGACGGTCCCGAACCTCCAGCACCGTGACCGGCGGTTGTCCCTCGTTCATAACGCGGCCCACTTCAAACGCTACGTAACTTCTCCCCACCGGGCCGTAGATTTCCCCTTGATAGGCCAGGGTGGTTTGTGGCGCAAGGGCTATGTCTATCTCCCACCCGAACTTATCCGGGCCGGGCCGGTGAAAGAGTTGCTGTCCGATGGAACCGGCCACGATTTCCGCCGGAAATTCCTGGTGTGCCGCATCGCGCAAGAACTTGAGGAACTCGAACAGGCTGGACTTGCCCGACCCGTTTGCGCCGACGATGACTTCCAGTGGCGAAACTCTTGCTGTAAAATCCCGGAAAGGCCGGTAACCTTGCAATTTCAGTGAACGGATATGCGGAAATGTGATCATAGGGCTATTCATATAACCTCCTCAAATCATTTACGATTTTAGATTGACGATTTACGAGAGAGCCTTCTTCGTCAATCGTCAATCGTCAATCATCAATCCTGTGTGCTATCGCAAAGCTCTTGTTTTCCCTGCACGCCGCCTTGACGCGCTCCGGCCAGTAGCGCATGGCGATGTGGCTCCAGTCGAAGTCGCCGCGCGCCAGGCGCTCCCAGTGTTTGCGCGGTTCAGCCTTCCAGAGGGGGATCAGTTCCCATAGCGGAGCCAGCCGCAGGATGACGCCGTCGTCGATCCAGTCCGACGCGGGTTCGTAGCCCTCGCGGACCAGGCGCGCCATGGTTTTGGCGAACTCCTGCACTTCTTCGAGCGTCTGCCGCAGGCCGGCGATCTCGCGCTCGACCTGTTTGCGGTCGCGCCCGCTCAGCCCGCCGAGGCGCGCCGCGCGGTCGTCGATTTGCTGCTGCACGCCGTTGAGGAAGTAGTCCATATAGTCGCGCATCAGCACGTAGAGCGTCATCCGGTTGACGCGCTCGTGGAAAAGGACGAAGCCGTAGCTGCGCCGCGCCGACTGCAACGGCCAATACACCGGCCGCTTGCGATACCAGCGGATGTGCCACTTTGTAAAGAATTCTTGCTGGAGGAACTTGCGCAAATCGCCATTGGCTCCGATAGCGATGACTTGGGCTGACGGATTTACGATTTTTGATTGACGATTTACGATTTCTCGCTCGTCAATCGTCAATCGCAAATCGTCAATCATCAATTCGAGGGCTTTTTCCACCAATGCGGGCAAATCGCGGGGGTGGCCTTCGTCGAAGACGGCGATTCCATCCGGGAGAGCTAGGTCGCGTAGGGCGGCCTCGACAGCGGCAGGGAAGAGGTGGCGGCCTCCGGTCTCGTCCACGTAGGCGAAGTGCTCCGGCGGACCGACGAGTTGATCGAACTCCGCCTCGTCCGGCGCGGGTAAGGAGCCAACGGCAAAGTCTTCTCTTCGGTAAATTGCACTACCCAACATGCCGGCGACACCCGGCTGGAAGCGGCCCAACACGATGCCGACGGCGTAGCTGATCCAGCGCACGGCCAGTTCTTCTCGATTTACGATTTCAGATTTTTGATTTACGATTTCAGATTGACGATTTACGGGAGAGCCTTCTTCGTCAATCGTCAATCGCAAATCGTCAATCTCCCCTTCGTCAATCGTCAATCGCAAATCGTCAATCCCTAGTTCGGCCTCTATAGCAGCGCGGTCTG
>DAOUAY010000377.1:0-5705 GCA_034432995.1 Anaerolineae bacterium
CCGCCGTGCGGCGTGCTGAAGGTCTTGTGCAGGTTGAAGTGCATCACGTCGATGCCGGCGTCGCCGGGCCGTATAATGCCGGTAAGCGCGTTCATATTCGCGCCGTCGCCGTACACCAACCCGCCACACCCGTGGACGATGTCGATGACGTCTGTCATATGCTCTTCGAACAGACCGAGCGTGTTGGGATTGGTGAACATCAACCCTGCGACACGCTCGCACACCTGGGAGCGCAGCGCGTCCAGATCGATGTTGCCGCGCGCGTCGGAGGGAATCTCCACCACGCGCAGGCCGCTCATACTCGTCGTCGCCGGATTGGTGCCGTGGGCCGAATCGGGCACGAGGATGGTGTCGCGCTGGGTCTCGCCGCGATCCAAATGATACTTGCGGATGATGAGCACGCCCACCAGTTCGCCGTGCGCGCCGGCGGCGGGTTGCAGCGTCACGCCGGCAAAGCCACCGATGGCCTTGATGTATTCCTGCAGCGTGTAGATCACGTACAACGCTCCCTGGATGTCGTCCGGGTGTTGCAGGGGATGGACGCCGGTGAAGCCGGGCAGTCGCGCGGTCACCTCGTTGATCTTGGGGTTGAACTTCATGGTGCAGGAACCGAGCGGGTACATGCCCTTGTCGATGGCGTAATTCAACTGCGAAAGCCGCAGGAAGTGGCGCACCACGTCGATCTCACTGACTTCGGGGAGTGGCAGATCTGCGCGCAGCCAACCCTGCGGGAGCGCGCTCTCCGGCACATCCAACTGCGGGGGCTTGACGCCCTCGCGTCCGGGTGATGAAAGTTCGTAAATCAGGGGTTCGGTCATTGTTTGCTCCTCTCTCTCGCCTCAATCGTTGAAGGCGCTCAGGGCCTCGGCGAGCAGATCGATCTCGTGGCGCGAGTTCATCTCGGTCACGGCGACCAGCATGTGGTTGGCCATCGATGGGTAGTCCTGCGCCAGATCGTAACCGCCGATGATTTCCACGGCCTCTATCTCTTCCAGGAGAAAGGCGTTGATCTCCTCGACTGGCGCTGGGCAACGGACGACGAACTCGTTGAAGAAGGGTTTGCGCCAGACGACGGCAAAACCCTCCACTGCATCGAGCGCGTCGGCGGCGTAGTGCGCCTTGTGGTAGTTCAATTCGGCGACTTTGCGCAGCCCGTGCTTGCCCAAAGCGGCCATGTAGACGGTCGCCGCCAGGGCCATCAAGCCCTGGTTGCTGCAGATGTTCGAGGTGGCTTTGTCGCGGCGGATGTGTTGCTCGCGGGTGGTGAGCGTCATCACGTAACCGTCCTTGCCTTCGATATCCACGGTTTTGCCGACCAACCGTCCAGCCATCTGGCGCGCGTACTGCGAGCGGGTGGCGTAGAAGCCCAGGTACGGCCCGCCGAAGTTCAATCCCAATCCCAGCGGTTGCCCTTCGCCCACGACGATGTCCGCGCCGTAGTCCCCCGGCGGTTTGAGCAGTCCCAGGCTGATGGGGTTGGCGATGACGACGAACTGCGCATCCTTGCCGCGCGCGTGGATGGCGTCGGCGAGGCCAGAGAGGTCGTGCAGTTGACCCAGGAAGTCCGGCGTTTGCAGGATCAGGCAGGCCGTTTGTTCATCGACCAGTTCGAGCAGGCGCGCGATCTCGATGGTGGGATCATCGCCCCCTACGATCTCCAGCCCCATGCCTTGCGTGTAGGTGTGGATGACCTGGCGGTAGTGCGGGTGGACGGTGGGGGCGAGCACGATTTTGTTGCGTTTCTTGCGGAAGACATTGTACGCCTGGATGACGGCTTCGGCTGCCGCCGTCGCGCCGTCGTAGTGGCTGGCGTTGGCGACGTCCATGCCGGTGAGATCGCAGATCATGCTCTCGTATTCGAAGATGGCTTGCAGCGTGCCCTGGCTCACTTCGGCCTGGTAGGGGGTGTAGGCGGTGTAAAATTCACCCCGGCTGATGACGTAATCGACGACGCTGGGCACCCAATGGCGATACGCGCCAGCGCCCAGGAACGTCGGCGTGGTGTTGGCGTTCAGGTTCAGCCCGGCCAGAAATTGCAACTCTTGCAGCGTCTCCATCTCCGAGAGCGGCTCCGGCAAGTCCAACTGTGGATAACGAAACTTCTCCGGGATGTCGGCAAAGAGCGCGGCGATGTCTCCGACGCCAATCGCTGCCAGCATCGCGCGTCGTTCTGCATCGGTATGCGGTATATAGACCATAGGTAAAGCTCCTTAATAACGGCTCAACGGATTTAACGGATGAAACGGACAAGAACGCCGTTCAACTCCGGTCAATCCGTTGAGAGAGTGTAGGCCGGTTCATGTGCGGCCTACCGCAGGTTATGCGGGTTATTGCTTGTCAGGCAGTCTCTTCTTCTTCGACGACTTTCTGGTATGCGTTGGTATCGAGCAGGTCGTTCCATTCTCCTGCATTGGTTGGGCTGATGCGGAGCATCCACCCCTCGCCGAAGGCATCCTGGTTGACCAGTTCTGGCGTCTCCTCCAGGGCCGCGTTGACCGCCACGACCTTGCCGCTCATGGGGAGATAAACATCAGCAGCAGCCTTGACGGACTCCACAACGCCGAATTGGTCGCCTTTACTCAGCGTGTCGCCGACTTCCGGCAGTTCCACGTAGACGATATCAGAGAGCGTGCTCTGCGCATAATCCGTGATGCCGACTACGATCTCGTCGCCCTCTTTGCGCGCCCATTCGTGGGTTTCCAGAAAACGAACGTCTGTGTCAAGCTTCATCTTTGTAGCCTCCATTTCGTTGAAGTGATAATCATGCAGCCTGGCAAAGATTTTACCCGATTTCGGTGTGAAGAGCAATGATGGATAGCGCGATTATCGTGTTGCAGCGTCACATTCGGGACCTTTGTCAAGATGACTGAATGGTGCCCAGGTTTCTACTTTGCCTCTTCCTGGTGTGTAATGATGGATAATAATTGCGCCATTGGAGAAGGTTCCGGCATCTCCTGAAAATTGGGAATATACGGGATAAAAACATCAGGTGTGCGGGATAAACCGAAACTGCTGCTGACGGGCTTGGCATTGGTGACATCGTTGAAAATGAGCAACAGCGTGCGTTGTATGATCTCATCTTTCGTCACGGTACTGAGGGCGATGTTAGCCAGCGACCGTGAGGTTATGTCCGCCGAGGTCACAATGCCTAACCAGTGACAGTGGGATTGGATTTGCCATAACAGCGGGAGAGTGCCCCGACCCAAGTCTATCACAACCAGGTAGCCTTCTTCGTCCAAAATGTGGAGCAGACGCTGCACCGCTTCCGTGCGGATGCCGCTCAGGTCTGTTATGGTGGAAGGCCCAGGGATGAACCGGAAGCCGTGGACGTTTTGCAGGCTGAAACTTTGGATCAGGGCCAGATTTATATCTGCTGCGTTACGGGACAGCAGCTCTGCGATATGGCGTGATCCTTCGACCCCACTCCAGAGGCCGATACTGCCGACAGGGAAGGCCATGTCGAGCAAGATCGTAGGCGTATCCAGCCAGACGGCGGCGTGGTGCGCCAGATTGAGCGCCAGGGTGCTCACGCCAACACCTCCACGCAGCGAGAACAGCCCTAACGAGGTTCCAGGTCTCTTACGCCGCATTTCCAACTTCAACCGCTCTACACGGTCGAGGGCGGATTTGATGCGCGCTCCCAATTCCTGGTATTCGACTTTACCCTTGTTGATGAAGTCATCGCCGCCGATGGTGTAGCCTTTGATCCGGTCGTCTGGCGCGTCCAACGCGCTGAGGAAAAGGATCGGCACGGTGCGAAAGTGGGGGTCCGACCGTAGTTGCTTGCACACTTCATAGCCATCGACATCCGGCATCATAATGTCGAGCAAGATCAGATCGGGTTTTTGCTGCCGCGCCAGGCGGATGCCGTCTGCTCCGGTGGGGGCTTCGACGATATCATAATCCCAACTGCGCAGCATAATCGAATACATCAGGCGCGCGTCATCATCATCTTCTATGACCAGAATACGAATTTTAGGCATCGGTCGTACCCTCCTTTAATGAGCGATAGGGATTGCAAAACTGAACGTACTACCTTTTTGATATTCACTCTCGACCGCCACTTGCCCGTCATGCATCTCCACGATGCTGCGCGTGATCACCAGCCCCAATCCGGTACCCTGGACGCTGCGCACGGCGGCGTTGCTGGCGCGGAAATATTTCGTGAACAGCCGGCTCAATTCATCCGGCTTCATCCCAATGCCATTGTCTTGCACGCTCCACCGCACGTAATCCTGGCCCTTGTCGCTCCATAGGCCGGCGCTGATGGTGATCGTGCCTTGCTCAGGCGTGTATTTGTTGGCATTGCTGACCAGATTGGTGAGGACTTGAATCAAGCGCCCGCGGTCGCCATTGACAGTGGGTAGGCTGGGAGGCAAGATAACCTGGAGCGTCTGGTGCTTGACAGCGATTTCTTGTTCGAAGGCCTGCACCGCCTCACTGACGATTTCCTCCGGCACGATGCGCCCCATATCCAGCCGCAAGCGCCCCGATTCGATGCGCGACACGTCCAGCAAATCCTGGACCAGACGATCCATTCGCCCGACGTTGTTGCGGATGATGTGCAGGAACTGCTGCTGTTGTTCGTTGATCGCTCCGCCGATGCCCTGCATCAACAGATCGATGTAGCCCTTCATCGACGTCATCGGCTGCTTGAGTTCGTGGGAAACGAAGGAGATGAAGTCGGTCTTGGCATCGTTAGCTTGCTGGACGATCTGGAACAGCCGCGCGTTTTCGATGGCGATGGCGGCATGGTCCGCCAGACGGCCGATGAAGGCCAGGCTGCTTTCGCTGAAGGTGTCGTCCTCGTCAGATTCCAGGGCGATGACGCCAATCACGCCGATGCCCCGGTCGCGTTCCTCGCGCTTGATGGGGACAGTGAGCTGCGTGCGCATACCGGGCGTCAATGCCCGATAACGGGGATTCTCGACCAAATTTGTGGTCAGCGTGGTCTCCCCGGTGAGCACCGTTTGCCCGATCAAGCCATCCTCCAGAGGCCAGAGCATGTCTTTTTCATAGCGCGCGAAGATGTCCGGCGGGTAGCCGCGATGGGCCAGGAAGCGCAATCCCGGCGTGCCATCCTCGGCTTCCTGCAAGGCCGCGATCAAACCGATGGTCGCGCCGGTGGTGCGGATGGCCCATTCGAGCGTCTGCCCCATCACGGCGCTGTAATCCAGCGTCGCGTTGAGTTGGCGATCGATCTGTTGGAGCGTCGTCAGTTCCTCCACGCGCGCTTGCAACGCCTGATCCGTCATCGTGAACAATTGCGCGTTTTCGATGGCGATGGCGGCCTGCGCGCCAAAGGCCAGCAGCAGTTCGGTGTCTTCCTGGTTGAACGGGCGCGAATCTGTGCGGTTGATCACTTCCAGCACGCCGATGGTGCGCCCACGCGCGTTGAGCGGCACGGCGATGATCGACTGCGTGCTGAACTCGGCCCGCCGGTCGAAACTGCTGTCCCACCGCCCGTCCTTGTGCGTGTCGTGCGTGATGACGGGCCGGTTCTCGGCGAAGGCGGCGCCGGCAATGCCCTTGCCCGCCGGGACACGCATCCCCACCAGCTTGGCCCCGGCCGGCCCGCTGGAGATGCGGAAGATCAGGTCGCCGCTTTCGTCATCGAGCAAGAGCAGCGATCCGGCCTCCGAGTTCAACAGCGAAGCGGCGTTGCGCACGACCAGGTCGAGCACTTCGTCCAGATCGAGGCTGGA
>DAOUAY010000378.1:0-2242 GCA_034432995.1 Anaerolineae bacterium
GGACGACGCCAACGCAGTACACGGCGGTCTACGGCGCGCTGCCGATTGACGGCGTGGAGATCGATCCCGTCATTATCCAGGTGGGGCGCGACTACTTTGCGATGACGCAACCGAATCTCACGGCTCACGCCGCCGACGGGCGCGCCTTTCTCGCGCAGACGACGCGCCGTTACGACGTTGTCGCCGTGGATGCGTACCGGCTGCCCTACATCCCCTGGCATCTGACGACGGTGGAGTTCTTCGCGGAAGTGCGCGCGCGTCTCACAGAAAAAGGCGTGGTCGCTATCAACGTGGGGCACACGCCGGGTACGGGAGATGGTGACTGGCGGCTGGTCGAGGCGCTGGTCGCCACGATGCGGCAGGTTTTCCCGTCCGTTCACGTGATCGAAGTGCCCGGCAGCTTCAACGCAATTGTCGTCGCCACGGCGCAGCCAACCACGGCGCGCAATCTGGCGGACAACCTCCCCCTGTTGGCGGACGCGCGTTTGCGCACAGTGGCGGAACGGGCGCTCGCCAACCTGCGCGAGGTCGCGCCGATCGGCATGGTTTTCACCGATGACCGCGCGCCCGTCGAACAACTGACGCACGATCTGGCCTTGCGGTATATCCTGGGAGGGCAGTGAATGAACGAGATCGTCATCCGCCCCGCCACGCTTGACGATGCTGCCGCCATGGCCGGGTTAGCCGAACAATTAGGGTATACGGTGACAGAGCGCGACGTGAGTCGCCGGTTTGCGGAACTTGTCCGGCAATCCGATCACGCGGTCTACGTGGCGGCAGCGCCAGGAGAAAAGGCGGTGGG
This sequence comes from Anaerolineae bacterium, assembly GCA_034432995.1. Classification (GTDB taxonomy): domain Bacteria; phylum Chloroflexota; class Anaerolineae; order B4-G1; family SLSP01; genus DSWT01. The sequence continues at coordinate 803 of DAOUAY010000378.1, forward strand.
GTGGATTCACCTGTACATCGATTACAGCCTCGTGCACAGTCCGGTCGTCGCTCTCGGTGGACTCGTCGTTGATGAAGCCTATCGCGGGCAGGGCATCGGACGTCGTCTGATGGAACAGGCCGAAACGTGGGGACGCGAGCGCAACTGCGAGGCCGTCTACCTGAAAACGAATATGATCCGCCACGAAGCTCACGCTTTCTACGAAAATCTGGGGTATCAAAGGGTTAAAACCCAATACGCCTATCGCAAACGGCTATCGATTGACTAACTCGAGGCAATCCTTATAATGATGTCCGATAACACCGCATGGAGGGATCCAATGCTCAAGAAAACACACTTCTTTGGACTGCTTTGCATCATTGCTTTACTCATGGCCGGATGCGGCACCCCCACCCCGCCGGAGGCGACGGCGACGCCGACGCGCACGCCCCCGCCACAGCAGACGGCGACGCCTGCTCCCACAGCCACACCGACGCCCCGTCCGGCTACGCCAACAGCGGCCGCTTCGCCCACGCAGGAAGTGATCGAAGCCACTCCCTTCCCACCGGACGTGAATCCATTCACCGGAGAGCAAATGGAGAGCGCCGAGGTACTGGATCGCATCCCTATCGCGATCAAGGTGGCTAATGACTCAGGAGCGCGCCCCCAGTCGGGCCTTAACTCGGCGGATTTGGTGTTCGAGCACTTTGCAGAAGGCGGCATCACCCGCTTCACCGCGGTTTTCTACGGCAAGGAGCCGGAACAGGTCGGCCCGGTACGCAGCGGGCGGCTGATCGATCTGGAGATTCCAGCGATGTACGGCGCGTTTTTTGGCTATTCTGGGTCTAGTATGGGAGTCAAAGAGCGCATTCGTAACTCGGATTTGTTCCCCACCTACATTGCCTCGCCGGATTTTGGCGCGGGGCAGACATATTTCTATCGCGTGCCTCGAGAAGGCAAACTGTGGGAGCACACATTGTTCACCAACCCCGCTGTACTACGACAGCTTGCCGACGAACGCGAGATCAACAAACGGCCAGAGTTCCCCCGGTTGATGACATTCAGTGAGACACCGCTTGAAGGAGGAACGCCGATCGACTACTTTGACATAAACTATAATGGTTCAGGCAAAGCGGAGTGGACTTATGATACAGCCTCCGGGTACTGGCGGCGCGCCATCTCCGGAGTAACACAGAAGGATGCTCTCACCAGCGAAACCTTGACCGCGGCCAATGTCATCATCGTCTACGCGCACCACGTCGAAACCGATTTCTGGGAAGAAATGATCGGAAATACAAGCAACTGGAAACACTCTATCGAAATTCAAGTCTGGGGCAACGGGCCGGCGCTCGTTTTCCGTGATGGCGTGATGCAGAACGGCTATTGGGAGCGCACCGAGCGCAACCACATGCTCACGTTCTGGGTCTCGGAAGGGCATCCGATCCCGTTGAAGCCTGGCAA
>DAOUAY010000379.1:0-3358 GCA_034432995.1 Anaerolineae bacterium
ATGCGATTTTTCTCCTCAGAAGGCAGTTCGGCCATCGTGCAGTCACGATCCGGCAGATAGAAAACGGGATCGTAACCGAAGCCCCCTTCCCCACGCGGCTCGAAGCCAATCACGCCTTCGCAGACGCCCTCGGTGATGTACTCACGAGCGCCGTCCGTTTCGCCGGGAATCACCAGCGCCGCGATGCAGCGGAAACGCGCGCCGCGCTGTTCCAGGGGAACGCCCTCCAACGCCCTGAGCAACGCCCGGTAGCGCACTTCGTCTGTGCCCAGGTGATACCGCGCCGAACGCACGCCCGGCGCGCCTTCGAGCGCGTCCACTTCCAGGCCAGAGTCGTCGGCCAACGTGGGCAGTCCAGCGGCCGCCGCCAGCGCCCGCGCCTTGATGAGCGCGTTCTCGACGTACGTCTCGCCAGTCTCTTCGACGTCGTCGTGCAAGCCCAGGTCATCGGGCAGCAGCAACTCCACGTCCAACCCATCCAACAGCGCCCGCCACTCCCGGCGCTTTCCTTGATTGTGTGTCGCTAACAATAATTGCATGAGTCCTCCAGGGATTGGGGATTGGTAATTGGTGATCGGTGATTGGGGAAATGGGTAAAGAGAAATGAGTAATGAGTGCAAATTGCCCAATCTGCTACTTGTTCATTCGCTGATTCACTCATTCGCTGATTCTTTCATTCGCTGATTCTTTCATTCGCTGATTCTTTCATTCGCCCACTCGCCAACTTGCGTTCCAGGCGGTCTTTGCGATGCCGGAGTTCGGCCAGCAGTTGCGTCCGCTTGAAGCTTTTCGAGTGACGCTCGGCACGGTGGAGGGCGGCATCGGTTTCGGCCAACGCGGCGCGCAAATCACAAGTCGTCCATTCGTAGTACTTGGCGCGTTCCACCAGCGGTTCGACGGCTAGCGGATGATACTTCGCCCAGTCATCCCACAGCGCGAAGGCCCGTTCCCACGCGCCGCAGCGTTTGTGACGCAGCGCCATCTCGCACCAGAGCCGCGCGGCTGTGTCCTCGTCCAGCGTCCCGCGCTCCGGCAAAAGCGCCCGTTCCCACGCCTTGAACGCCTCCGCCTCGCGTCCGGCGCGGTCGTACACGCGCCCCACCCCGGCCCACTCGCCCGGCGCGAGCGACATCTGTTCCGGCGACGTGACCATGCGCGTGACGTGGACCAGCAGCGAGACGAGGCTCAGCACGTCGATGCGGTTGTGGTAGAAGACCCGCGCCATGTCGGACGTGTCGCCGGTATCCAGGTATTGCCGGTAGAGCCAGGGGATCAAGGACGAGTCGATGTCCGCCTCGGCGCGCTGCACGCGCAGAATCGCCGTCTCCAGCATCCCCAGGCGGCGGGATTCCAGGTGATCGCGCCAAAGCTGCCGCGCCACGGTGAGCAAATCCAGGTGCGGCAGCGCCCGCCAGCGCGGGGCCATCCGGTTCAGAATGAAGCGCGATTCGAGCAGCGGGAGATCGAAGCCGTTGCCGTTGAAACTCACGATGCCGGTCGCCCCGTTCAGCACGTCCTCGATGTAGCGCATCGCCGCCAACTCTTCGTCGGGACTGCGGAGAAAGACGAGATGCAACGTCAATGCATCAGCTTCCCACACGCCGATACCGGTGAGGAAGACCAGCGTCCCCGCGCCGCCCGCCAGTCCGGTCGTTTCCGTGTCGAGGAAGGCGGGACGCGCGCCCAGGCCGGGCACGCCGAAAAGCGGCAGCGCCTCCACGGGAAGGCGCTGCATCTCGCCGAGCGCGTAACGTCCGTGCGGGTGAATGGACGGGTACACCCGTTTTTCCACCCACACCGGGCCGTGCGGGGTCAGGAGTTCGTCGCCGGGCAGCGTGGCGCTTGGCGGATGCGGCGGTTCGACGCGGGGCGGCGGCGCAGGTTGCAGCGCCTTCAGCCCCTTCACCACGCCGAGGCGCTGCAACTGCTGGCGAAATTTGTCATCCATAAAACACTCGGAAAGAATTTGTACACGGATTTGACGGATCACACGGATTTTCTTCTGTTTTTATCCGTGAAATCCGTGTTCATCCGTGTACGATTAAGTTCCCACCGGACGGCGCTCGATGCGGGCGCCGAGGGGACGGAGTTTTTCTTCGATGCGTTCGTAGCCACGGTCGATCTGGCGGATATTGAAGATCGTGCTGGTGCCTTCAGCGGCGAGGGCGGCGATCAGCATCGCCATGCCCGCGCGGATGTCGGGACTTTCCATTTCGTCGCCGTGGAGACGCGAGGGCCCGTAGACCAACGCGCGGTGCGGATCGCACAGGACGATGCGCGCGCCCATCGGGATGAGCTTATCGACGAAGAACAGGCGGCTCTCGAACATCTTCTCGTGGAAAATGATCACGCCGTCGGACTGCGTCGCCAGGACGAGCGCAATGCTCATCAAGTCCGCCGGGAACGCCGGCCACGGCGCATCCGCAATCGAAGGGATCGCGCCGCCTATATCGGGAATGATTTGCAAGGATTGCGCGGCAGGCACGAAGAGGTCGTCGCCGCGAATCTCCACGGAGACGCCCAACCGCTCCAGGTGCATCAACGTCATCCGCAGGTGGTGGGGGACGGCGTTGCGGATGAGCAGCTCGCCGCGCGTCGCTGCCGCCAGGGCGATGTAGCTGCCCACCTCGATGTGATCGGAAGCCACGGTGAAGTCCACGCCGTGCAGCCGCTCCACACCGTCGATGACCAGCGTGTTCGTGCCAATGCCGTTGATTTTCGCGCCCATCGCGTTGAGCATAGCGCACAAGTCCTGCACGTGCGGCTCGGAAGCGACGTTGCGCAGGGTCGTCGTTCCTTTAGCGAGGACGGCGGCCATCACCGCGTTCTCCGTGCCGGTGACGCTGGCCTCGTCGAGCAGGATGTCGGCCCCCCTGAGGTGGTCGGCCTTCAGGATGTAATTCCCGTTCTGCACCACCACGTCCGCGCCGAGTTCCTGGAACGCCATGAAGTGCGTGTCCACGCGCCGCCGCCCGATCACGTCGCCGCCGGGCGCGGGAATGGAGAGGTCGCACAGCCGCCCCAGGAGCGGCCCGGCGATCAGGATCGAGCCGCGAATGGCGCGGAACAGCTCGCGGTCCATGTCGTTCGTCGGCGAGCAGACCTGCTGCGCTTGAATCTTCCAGGTTTTGGCGTCCAGGCGCTCGACGTGCGCGCCAAGGACTTCCAACAGTTGCGCCATCGTCTCCACGTCGCGGATCGCCGGGAGGTTGCGCAGGATGACCGGTTCGTCGGTCAACAACGTCGCCGCCAATGTGGGCAGCGCAGCGTTCTTGTTGCCGCTCGGCCAGATTTCTCCCTTGAGTGGCACGCCACCTTTAATCACAAAACAGTCGTTCATCATCGGTAGCTCCTTTTC
>DAOUAY010000380.1:0-3737 GCA_034432995.1 Anaerolineae bacterium
AGCGTCGTCACGATGATCCCCGCATCCGCCGCCTGCTTCATCACCGGCTCCAGTGCGTTGGGGTCTGAGGGTGCGATGGCAATGCCGGTGACGCCCTGGGCGATGTAGGTCTGCATCGTCTGAATCTGGGCAGCAACGTCTTCCTGGGGCGGGACGAAGAAGATCGCCTGATCGTCCGCCAGCCCCAGATCACGCGCCGCAGCCCGCACGCCCTTCTCTACGTTGCTCCAGTACGGATGCACCGACTTGCCGATGACGACCACGCGGAACTCGCCGGCGCCCGCCGGGGCTGTAGTCGGCGCTGTGGTCGGCGCCGGGGTTGCCGTCTTACGCGCGCAAGCTGCAATTAGAGTCACGATGACAAGCGCACAGAGTACTAGACTTAGCCTTTTCATTTTCACTCCTCCATAGTTTCGAATGTTTGATTTTAGGGACTACCTATCCGATTCGAACAGATCCAACCGTGCCATTTATCACCCCCTTTCCGAGTTCTATTCGGCCTGCACCGGCCGGATCACCACCGGCGGGTGTTCCGAACGTGGCACGGCAAGAGACCGCGCCGCCGCCGTTGCTATGGGCGGGCTTAGACGTTCACACTGTGCACTCCGGCGAGACGGTCGGAGTTCCTTCACCGCTGGCATACGCCATAATGACTTCCTGGGTCGCCTCAGCCCGGTCCAGGACCGCAGCCACACGTCCCTCCGCCATCACCAAAATGCGGTCGCTCATTCCCAGGATTTCCGGCAGTTCCGAGGAGATCATGATGATTCCCACACCGGACCTTGCCAGCTGACTCATCAGCGTGTGCACCTCGGCTTTTGCGCCAACGTCAATTCCCCGCGTTGGCTCGTCCATAATCAGGACGAGCGGCTGCGCCGCCAGCCACTTGGCGACGACCGTCTTTTGCTGATTGCCACCGGAGAGGAATTTGGCCTTCTGGCGGAGACTGGGGGTGCGGATACTGAGCCGGCGCACGTACTCCTCGGCGATCTGAAACAGACGGCGCAGGTCCAGCAGCCAACGGGCGCGGGTGTGCTTGTCGAGCGTGGGTAGTACGATATTCTCGCGCACCGTCAGATCCAAGACCAGGCCCTGATTGCCACGATCTTCGGGCACGAGCCCAATCCCTGCTTTGACCGCATCGAGCGGTGAACGGATTTCGACCGGCTTCCCGTTGATGTAGATCTCACCGGCATCCTTTCTGTCGGCACCAAAGAGCAACCGCGCCATCTCCGTGCGTCCTGCACCTACCAGGCCGGCAACACCGAGGATCTCTCCACGACGCAGGGTGAAATTCACATTTTCGACCACACCCCGGCGGGTCAGCCCCTGCACTTCCAGGAGGGGCGTGCCGATCTCGGACTTCTCCTTGTGGAAGAGATCCCGTAGTTCGCGTCCAACCATCCACCGAATGATTTTCTCGGGCGTCGCTTCGCCGATGGAGCAGGTACCTGCCAACTGGCCGTCCCGCAACACCGTGATCCGATCGGCAACGCGAAAGACCTCTTCCAGGCGATGGGTGATGAAGATGACGGCGATGCCTTGTTCTTTGAGCGCGGCAATGATATCGAAGAGTGTCTCGACCTCGTCCTCGCCCAGCGCAGACGTCGGCTCATCCATGATCACGATTTGCGCATTGACCGCCAGAGCCTTGGCGATTTCGACCATCTGCTGCTCAGCCACGGAAAGGTGGCGGACGAGTGTGGTAGCAGAGACCCGCGCGCCGACACGATCCAGGTACTTTTGGGCCTCGCGCTCCATGTAACGGCGATCGACGAAGAATCGCCCCGCGCCTCGCAGCCGTGGCTCGCGCGCGATAAAGATATTTGCCGCAACGGTCTGGTTGGGCGTGAGGTTGAACTCCTGGTAGATGATCGCAATGCCCAGTTGCTGAGCGTGGTGAGGGTTTTCGATTTCGATTTCCTGGCCGCGCAGAAAGATGCGCCCGCTATCCTTGTGATACGCCCCGGAGAGGATTTTCATCAGGGTGGACTTGCCGGCGCCGTTCTCGCCCACCAGCGCCAACACCTCCCCGGCCCTCAATTCCAGGTCTACCTTGTTCAACGCCCGCACGCCGGGGAAGGACTTGGAAATGCCTTCGAGACGCAAGATGACCGCTGACTCGTTCAATGCCTTCTCCTTCCCGCCGGTCAAACCCTGGCCTGGCGACGGCGTAGCGTATCGTACACCACGGCGACGACCAGTACGATGCCGAGGATGACATCTTGAAGATACGAGGAGATGTTCAACAACACCATGCCGTTCTGCATCACGCCTACGATCGCAGCGCCCAGGATCGCGCCCAGGACGGTACCCTCACCCCCCATCAGGCTCGTCCCACCGATCACGGCCGCGGCGATCCCCCACAGTTCGTAGGCGCTCCCCACCGTCGGGGTCCCCTGCCCCAATCGGGAAGCCAGGATGATGCCCGTCAACGCGCCGAGGAATCCGCTGACCGCATAGCAGAAGATCCGCACCCTATCTACGTTCACGCCGGAGAGCCGGGCCGCTTCGATGTTTCCCCCGACGGCGTAGATACGGTACCCCAGCGGTGTATAGTTGAGAATGACATGGATCACTACCGCGATGCTGAGCAAGATCAGGAAAGAAATGGGAATCGAAGCCACACTCCCCTGGCCCAACACGAGGAAGGGATGCTCGGAGGGGAAAACCTGGGGATAACCGCGGGTGATATAGGCCGCCGACCCCCGCGCGATCAGCCAGGTGCCCAGGGTGATGATGAACGGCGGGATCCCCAATTTGGTCACGAACAGGCCATGCCAGATGCCGACCAATGCACCGAGCGTAAGCACGAACAGAACAGCGGGAACTATCCCAGTAGGTGGTAGCACTCCCCCCACCCCTTTGAGAATCAACCAGGCGGTGATCACGCCGGTGAGCGCGGTCAGCGAACCGACGCTGAGGTCAATGCCGCGCGTGATGATGACCAACACCTCACCTATCGCCAGCATCCCAAACGTGGCGATGAAACGCATAATCACGGCCAAATTGGCCGGTTTGAGAAAGACGTCGGGCTTGCGCCAGTAGAAGATCAGACATAACAGCAGGAAGGCAACCAATACACTGGCTTCACGGAAACGCAGCAGCGCACCTAATCCGGCAAGCCGCTGTCTGGCAGAACTGCTGGCCGGTTGAGGCCGCTCGGCGGTGGGTTCGGGTTTTTCCATAAGGTGTTACCTCCGATGACGAATGCTATCCGTGCCGGTACAGACCGACGCCAATTCTATCCCCCTCGATGCTCTCGATCCAACAGTGTGAGACTTACATAGTATAACAGCACTTGCCATTTTACGCCCTGCGCGCCCCCTCATCATACGCAGGGATTCCCCCCAATCACAACAGGGGGATTTCCCCCAACCACAACAAGGGGATTTCCCTCTGTCCCCCTACATAAAAACCTGCTCTCGGAAGCCCTGCCGGGTTTTCATCGGCGAGGCATTGGCCGGCGCGGATGGGCGGCTGCGCCATGCGGGCGAGTAATTACGACACATAACGACCGGGCAGGAAGCCTTAGGTACCTTGAGAATGAAATCCTTGCACGTTGGGCAAGAAAATTCACCACGAAGGACACAAAGTCACACAAAGGAAATAAAGGAATTCCTTCGTGTCCTTTGTGTGCCCTTCGTGCCCTTGGTGGTTTTTGGTTCCGGCTCGTCCGGGTTAGGGATTTACCCATGCTATGTGGGAAATACCCAAATACCCGCCGTGCGCGACTT
>DAOUAY010000381.1:0-1806 GCA_034432995.1 Anaerolineae bacterium
TGGCACGCGCCGATTATCGCGATGGGACAAAACTATGGAACTGAGTATCCGGGCGCGCCGTGGGGTGGCGTGTTGATGATGATTTGGTTCACCCTGGTAGTGGGAACCCTACTTGGTTGGCTGACGCTGCGCGCCGGGAGTGTGTGGCCCGCCGTCATTGGGCACGCTGCGACCAACGGCATTGCGGCGCTGGGGGTGTTGTTTGTCAAGGGGCAGCCTAATCCGCTGCTCGGGCCGCTGCCGGTGGGGCTGGTCGGATCAGCGGGCTTTGCTGTGGTGGCGCTGGCGCTCTTTGTGAAACGCGGCGCTTTCGAGCCGCCTGCCACGCCCCCTGTCGCTGTCTCGGAGACTGCCGAGAGCTGATCATGGACAATCTCGTTATCCTCGCATTTATGGGACTTGGCGCAATCGCCCTCACGGTTGGCGCTTTGAAGATGCTGGCGAGGTTTCAGAAGCATATCGCGGACATTGGCGGGCTGGAGGGCCTCAAAGCCATGCGGATGCGTCTGGCTGAAGAGCAACCGGCGGCGGTCGTTCCGCTGGTTACGCCTGTGGGGAGTGTCCGGGCCACGCGTCTGGCGTGGCTGTTTTTCGCTTTCGCCGCCTTGGTGTGTTTTGGGTTGGGTGGATTTCTTCAATACCGTGCTATCCGCAGTGCCAGGCTCCTGGAGAGCGAGGGGATTTCGGCACGCGCGACAGTTACCGACAAACCTGGACGCCGAAGGGGTCTTGACCACGACGACGGTACTCGATCTGTTTGCGACGTCGGATGAGAACAGCACGACACACTACGTCGCTTATACTTTGCCGGACGGGCAGAAGGTTCGCCACGGCATCAAGCCGGCCATCTATCGGCAGCTACAGGTTAACGATCTGGTCAGGCTCGTATATTTGCCGGACGATCCGAAGGTCTTTCGCCTGGAGTTGGACTAACATTCGAGACGCTTACACGGGATTGTGATCCCGCGCAAGTGTGGGCGGCGGATTGTGATCCGCCGAAAGCATTGAAGAAGGCGACTGGCCTTGCCTTACCCGCCGCCGACCGGCGGGAAGATGCCGACTTCGTCGCCGTCTTTCAGGCGATACATCTCGGCGCGCGCCCGCCCGTTGACGAACATCACCTTTACCTCGTTCGCGCGGATTTCCAGGCGCGCTACGAGGTCGGAGAGCGTGCTGCCGTCGGGCAGTTCGACCGCGAAGACTTCACCGGCGAACACTTCCGGTTTGTAGCGTTGTAACGTCGCAAACAGTTTGACATTGACTAGCATAAGATTCCCTCAATTTGACGTCAGTGCGGCCATCATAGCATGGAATCGGAAATGAGAAAGCAGCAATCTATCTTAGGATCAGTGAAACGGGAAAGTTGGGTGCAACCGTTCTCTAACTATTTATGAGATTGTGAGGAGACCCTATGCCATCTTTGTCACCGCCGTTACAGAACCGTTTGCGCGACGTTTTGTTGAAATGCGCGCCTTTTGGCAGCAACGATGCCCTCCGCGCCGTCTTTAGCGACGCCCGGATAGCCGCGTGGCAGCATAACGTCCCCGAAGCCGCCACTTCAGCCTCACGGGTGAGTTTCCTCGTGTCGCAGTTTATGGATGCCTGGAACGCCGACGGTGAGAATGCGTTGAGCCTGTTCCTCTGTGCGTTGGTCCAATTCCCAGACCGTGGCGCGCAATGTCCTACGGCAGACCTGTGCGCGCTTTCTGCTGAAGTCCACAAGACGTTGATTGCGGGTAAAATCGCTGAGTGCGAGCGAGAGCTGGCGCAGGTCAAAGACCATCAAGCGCGCGGGTGGAGCGATCC
>DAOUAY010000382.1:0-5743 GCA_034432995.1 Anaerolineae bacterium
CAGCCCCTGGAAGAGATGGGGCGTCTCGCAACGCGCATGTTGCTGGAACGCATCGGAGATCCAGAACTGGCACCCAGACGCATCGAGTTGCCCACCAAGTTGATCGTTCGCCAGTCGTGCCAGCCGCCAAACCATACCGTCTGAGTCGGCTGGTTGAACGAACCGTCCATCCTGAATCGGCCTGCTCATTAGCAGCCGAGTTCGCAGGGTTGCTCATCACCATGGTTATGGATAACGCCTGCTTTACATACAGCGGTGCTCTCGTCGTGGATCGGTCCTGCTGCAGATTCTGGGAGAGGAGGTGATGCAAGCGATCTATTGAAGCCGGTCAGTGCTGTCTCGAGGTTAGAAATTCGGTTCACTTAGCATACTTAAGGAGAGAAAAAGATGAAAGAGAACAAAAAGACCATCAGCCGCAGGGAATTCCTGCAGGGGGCGGCCCTGGCTGCTACTGCGATGGCAGCGAGCGCATGCGCCCAACCGACCCCGGAGCGAATAGAGATCACACGTGTCGTCGCCGGGACCCCGGAACGAGTCATTGTGACAGCCACGCCTGTTCCAGAGCCGACAAAAGAAGCAGCGCCTGATGTGCTTGGCGTCTTGCCCCGGAGGGAGACGCTGATCGTCGGCATGCTAACCGGACGTGTGGGCACGCCCGGCAACTTTAACGAGTGGGTTGGCTGGAAGTGGCGTGATCGCGGCATGCAGAACCTCGCGAACGAGCCGCTGTGGTCGGTTGACTTTGCTACCGGCAAGATCATCAACGGGCTCGCCGATGGGGATCCGGTCTACAACGACGACTTTACCCGCGTTGAGATTCCGCTGCGCAAGGGCGTCGCGTGGGCCGATGGCACACCGTTCACGGCGGCCGACGTGGTCTTTACGATCGAGACGCTCATGGCCACAGAGGGGCTCTCCGGCAACGTTTTCTTCAACCAAAACGTCGCTTCTGTATCTGCCCCTGACGACTACACGGTCGTGTTCGAGCTCCAGGCGCCGAACTCGCGCTTCCACACCCAATTCCTCGACCGCTGGGGCTGCACGTGGATCATGCCCAAGCATATCTTCGAGAAGGTCGAGGACAAGACCACGTTCGAGTTCAACCCATTCGTCGGCTGTGGGCCATACAAGTTGCACAGTTTCGACGAGAACGGGTACTGGACGATCTGGGAGAAGCGCGAGGATTGGGACAAGAGCCCGACCGGCATTATGTACGGCGAGCCTCAGCCCAAGTACGTCGTCTATCAGGCGTTCGCCAACGAGGGGGCGGAAATCCTGGCCATGTTGACGCATCAACTCGACGAGACCGACCTGACGGCCGAAGGGCTTTCGGCAGTGTTGGCGCAGGGCGAGACGGTGCGCGCCTATCAGCCGACCTTCCCGTGGGTGGTGAACAATGATCCATGCATCACCGGAATCACCTTTAACACGGCAGTGGCCCCGTTCGACAACCGCGAGGTGCGCTGGGCGCTGTTACTGGCAATCAACATCGTCGAATACGTCGCTCAGGCCGTTGATGGCAGGGGCACGTTGAGCCCGGTTCACATCCCATCGCTCGGCACCTACCCCGAGAACTTTATCAAGCCGCTGTTGCCGTGGCTGAAGGACTTTGAGTTGGATCTGGGCAACGGCGAAAAGTTCAAGCCCTTCGATCCTGACGCTTCGAAGAAGGTGGCGGAGTACGCCAAGGGGCGGGGCTACATCTTCCCCGAGGATGAGACCTACATCGAGCGGGCCTTTGGGCTGGGCTGGTACAAATACGCTCCCGAGGTGGCCGAGAAGCTGCTCCTGAAGAACGGCTTCTCCAAGAACGCGGATGGGAAGTGGCTCCTGCCGGACGGCACGCCCTGGAAGATCGAGGTCATAGACATGACCGATCTCACCCATCATCAGGTCAAGAACGCGAATGCGGCAGTCCAGCAATGGAAAAAGTTCGGGATTGATGCGACGTTTACCCCCTCAGATGCCCAGTCTTCGCTGCAGTCGGTGGGCGACTTCCAAGTCTCCGGCGCCTGGCCCGCCGCGGAGCCGTGGGGTGCGGGTGTCGACCTCTACCGGACGTTCAACGGCTTCCACTCCTCTTTTGTCCGTCCCCTCGGCGAGAACACGGCCGGACGCAGTGGGCGGTGGTCGAGTCCTGAGATGGACGCGGTCATTGATGGATTAAAGGGGACCGATCCAACCGACATCGAGGCGACGATCGCCCTGGGTATGGAAGGTCTCAAGATCCTCGTCACGGAGATGCCCACGATCCCGACCTATGGTTACGCTGGCTTTCTCGCGTGGGACGAGTACTTCTGGACCAACTGGCCTGGGGCGGAGAACCCCTACATCCAGCCTTACGGCCACTGGGGGCCCTTCAAGTACATGATGCCGTTCCTGAAGCCGACCGGAAGATAGCCACACGTTTTGCTTCGACTGTCCCGGGCGGGCTCTCGCCTGCCCGGGGCGCTTTCTATAGAAAGGAGCGAGCGGCGTTGAGATTTGTAAAACTCTATCTCATTCCCCGGCTCATCCAGTATTTTCTGGTCATCTTCCTGGGGATCACAGCGGTATTCTTCATCCCCCGCTTCATGCCCACGGACCCGGTCGAGCGCATGATTTCGGAACTGAAATCGCGGGGCTCGTATTTGGATCCCGCGACAATTGACAAACTGATCGCGGATCTCACCGAGATGTACGGGCTCGAAGGGTCATGGGGCGAGCAGTACCTCGCTTTCTGGCAACGCTTGTTCCGTGGCGACTTTGGCGCCTCCTTTTTTCAATTCCCCACACCGGTGATCAAGTTGATCGGCAAGGCGCTCCCGTGGACATTGGGATTGTTAATGACCTCGATGATTCTCTCCTGGACGATCGGGAACATCATTGGAGGTGTGGCAGGTTATTATTCCCGCAAACGCTGGTCAAGGGCTCTCGATACTTTGTCCATGCTCATCAGGCCCCTACCTTATTACATTTTTGCTTTCTCCCTCCTGATCCTGTTCGCCTATCTCCTCAGGCTTTTCCCCATCAGCGGAGGGGTCAGCATCGGGAGAAGGCTCGCGTTCAACTGGTCCACTATCCTGGACATCCTCAGGCATGCGTTCCTTCCGCTCCTCTCCCAGGTGATCCTGGGCTGGGCGGTCACTCTTCAGACCATGAAGCTCATCGTGCAGAACGTCAACGCCGAGAGTTTCGTGCAATACGCCAAACTCGGCGGGGTGACAGAGGGCAAAATCATCTGGCGGTACGTGATTCGCAATGCGCTGCTTCCTCAGATTACAGGGCTCGCGTTGTCGTTCGGGCAGATTTTCAGCGGCGCCTTGATTGTCGAGATTGTCTTCTCCTACCCTGGGGTAGGTTCGCTGCTGTACAACGCCATCGTCACGGGAGATTATAACCTGATTATGGGGATCACGTCCCTTTCGATTGTGGCGATCACGACGGCCATTCTCGTCGTGGATCTCCTGTATCCCCTCTTCGATCCGAGGATCCGACACAAATAAGAGGAGTGCGGGTAGCGTGAAGGTATTCAGAGACCTCTTCAGGGATTACAGATTTGCGCTGAGTTTTTGCGTCCTGTGCTTCCTGCTTATGCTTGCATTTCTCTCGGTCTTTGCCCCCGACGATCCAACCATGTGGGGGGTCGTCCCCAGGGACCTGAAGCCGTCGTGGGAGCATTGGCTGGGGACCAGTTCCAAGGGCCAGGATGTTTTCTGGCAGGCGACGTTTGCCGTGCGCAACTCGCTGACCATCTCGGTGGTCGCAGCATCGCTGTCGCGCGTCATCGCCATCCTGGTCGGCATGATCGCCGGCTATAGAGGCAGAAGCACAGACAGGGTCCTGATGTTCATCAGTGACAGTTTGCTGGTCATACCGTTATTCCTCATCATCGTCATGCTGGCGATGTTAATACGGGAAAACATGAACCTTGTAGTGTTGGGTCTCTTGCTGGCGTTCTTCGGCTGGGCGTGGGATGCCCGGGTGATCCGATCGGTGATCTTGAGTTTGCGCGAACGCGAGTTCACGCAGACGGCTATTCTTTCCGGGACGGGCACGGTACGTCTGGTGCTCAAGGAGTATATGCCCTACGCGATGCCGCTCGTGTTCTCCACGCTGATCAACAACATGGCGTGGGCAATCGGGCTGGAGATCACGCTGGCCATCCTCGGCCTGGTGAATATGGACATCCCAACGCTTGGCACGATGCTTCAGTGGGCGATCACCTATCAGGCGATGATGCTCGGATTGTGGTGGTGGTTATTGACGCCTGTTGCGCTATCCGTATTGCTGTTCGTGGCCCTTTACTGGCTCTCGGTCAGCATCAGCGAGTACCTGGATCCAAGAACGCGTATCCAACGTGTCGGGGCGCAGTGAGGAAACGATGAACGAAACGATACTTAGGACGGAGCAATTGAAAGCCTTCTATGTGCTCGATGTGTTCGGCACTCAGAAGGTCGTGAAGGCAGTCAATGAAGTGGATCTCGATATCTGGGAAAACGAGGTCTATGGGATCGCCGGGGAAAGCGGCTGCGGCAAGACGACGCTGCTGAAGGCACTCGTTGCCGCCATCGAGCCCCCGCTCAGATTGATCGGGGGAAAGGTCTATTATTATTGGTACGGAGATGAAATTGATGCCTCCTCTCTGAGTGCAGAAGACAAGAGAAGGCTGCGTCTGGAGTACATTTCCTACGTTCCGCAGGGCTCGATGAGTGTGCTGAATCCCGTGATCAAGGTGAAAGAGACGTATCGGGATTTCATCTCCAGCCACGTGCGTGGCAAGACCGGAGAGGAGGCCCTCGAGATCGCCAAAGAACAGATTTCGGAATTGGGGTTGCCGCTCCAAGTCCTGGACGCTTATCCGCACCAGTTGTCCGGCGGCATGCGGCAGCGGGTGACGATCGCCCTGGCAGCGCTTCTGAAGCCCCGGATCATTGTCTGTGATGAGCCGACCACCGCACTCGACGTCGTCGTCCAAAGGGGGGTCGTGCAGCTCTTGAAGGATATTCAAGCGAAACTAAAAAACACGATCATCCTGGTAACCCACGACATGGGCGTTCAGGCCAATATCGCCGATCGGGTTGCCATCATGTACGCCGGGAAAATCGTCGAGGAGGCGAAGACAGAAGAGATCTTTGGCAACCCGCGCCATCCTTATACCAGGTACCTGATCAATTCCCTGCCCCGGTTTGGGGATAAAACGACGCGCGAGAGCGTGCCCGGAAGTCCCCCTTCGCTGATCGATCCTCCCGGCGGTTGTCCGTTCCACCCCAGATGCCCCTCCTGTATGGATATCTGTACCAGGCAGATGCCCAGCCTCATTGACCTGGGTGCCAACCATAAAGTCGCCTGCTGGCTGGTCGGAGAAAGGAAATATGGAGAGACTCGTTGAAGTTGAGCATCTAACCAAGATCTTCGCGTTAGGGAGCATGCTCTCGCGTGTCAGAATAACGGCAGTGGACGACGTGTCCTTCTACATCAAGCCGGCGGAAATCTTTGCCCTGGCCGGCGAAAGCGGATGTGGCAAGACGACAACCGCCAGGATGATCCTGGGTTTCGAAGAACCCACCTCGGGTAACATCGTCTACAGGGGCAAGCGGGATGAAAAGTCGAAGCCCAGGAAAGTCTGGTTCACAGAAGGCGTGCAGGCGATCTTTCAGGACCCGTTTGGAACGTTCAACCCGCTCCGTCGTGTGGATCAGTATTTCTTCGAGACGGTCCATAATTTCAGATTGGCAAGCAGCAAGGAGGAGGCGGTAGAACG
>DAOUAY010000383.1:0-7491 GCA_034432995.1 Anaerolineae bacterium
GCCCGGCGCAAATCCATCGCCAGCCGGGTCACAAAGTTCGGGTCTGGGTTGATCTGAGCCACCTTGTACTTCAAAGCCGCCTCAATCGGATCGGTGGATGGGTTGATTGGTTGATCGTTTGATTCGCCCATGCGCTGATCCGCTGATTCGCTGATTCGCTGATTTGCTGATTCGTTATTTGCCATTGTATTCATGCTGTCACACATCTTTCCCTCAAGTCTGAGACGGCGCGCGAGATGAGCATTTTGAAAGCGGCCTCGCTACGTTGCATCACGGTCGCAGCCTCTCGCATACTCAATCCGCCCCAATACCGCAGGCGCAGCGCCTCCAGCCGGTCCGGGCTGAGCTGCGCGAGCAGGCGTTCTATACATTCCAGTATTTTGTGTCGAAACAGACGTTCTTCGACGTTCTCCGGTTCCGGGTCGGCCATTTCGATATCGGCCAGCGGTTGCTGTGGCGCGGCGTAGGCGGCGCGATGGTAATCGGCGCACTTGTGCCGCGCAATCCCAAAAAGCCAGGCCGGGAAGTTCCGCGCCTCACGATACCGGTCGATGGATTCCACCACCGCCATGAATGTCTGCGCCGTCAGGTCTTCTGCGTCTGCGACGTTGTCGGTGCGCGCGTAGCAGTAGCGGTAGATCGGCGTGACATAACGTCGATAAAGCGCCTCGAACGCGTCGTGATCGTCGCGCGCCAGGCGCGCCAAGTCGTTGTCTGCAAGTTCTGCATAGTTCCGTTCCACGAGTTCTCCTTCGGTCTGTGACCGTTTGTTTCAGCGCTGACAGGAGTTCACTACCTACGTCGTACTTTCATCACAAAGGTAACAGGGAATATGATACTGCAAATCGAAGCATAGGGCAAATTTTGCTTTTCGAGCACAATCGGTGTGCGGGGCGCGGCGGATTGTGATCCGCCGCAAGCGCGGCAGCACGTATAGGGTGCAGCGCGCGATATGGAAATCGCGGCTACGCGCAAACAAAAAAGGCGACGCTGATGCGTCGCCTTTCGGGTGCAAAAGACCGTTTGTTATGCTTGTGTGGCCGTTTGGACAACGGCGGCAAAGGCTGCCGGATTGTTGACAGCCAGTTCCGCCAGCATCTTGCGGTCGATGGCGATGTTCGCCTTGTTGAGACCGTTAATCAGGCGGCTGTAGGATACGCCGTTGATGCGGGCGGCTGCATTGATGCGGATGATCCACAGGCGGCGCATATCGCGTTTGCGGTTGCGGCGGTCGCGATAGGCGTAGGCCATGGACTTCATCCATGCTTCATTAGCTCGCCGAAACAACTTACGGCGCGTCCCAAAGAAGCCCTGCGTTTGCTTGATGATCTTCTTATGGCGACGGCGTGTTACGGTTCCTGCTTTTACTCTCACAATTTCACCTCAGTTAAGTTATGACTTCTCGTGCAAATACGGGGCCAAACGGCGCACGCGGCGTCTGATGCCGCCGCATGTGACCACGTGCATCTCATCGAACATGCTGCGCACGCTGTTCGGCTTGTTGCGGCGGAAATGGCTCTTTCCCTGCCGCGTGCGCATCAGCAATCCCTTGCCACCTTTGGAAATGCGGAAGCGCTTGGATGTTGATTTATGGGTCTTCAGTTTTGGCACTTCAATTCCTCCTACAGCTACTTTTTCTTTTTTGGCGCTAACACCATCAACATAGTCCGCCCATCCAACTGGGGGGCCTGTTCTACCATTGCGACATCAGTAAGTTCATCGACGATTTCCTGAAGCTGTTCCATGGCCACTTCGGGATACGTGATCTCCCGTCCCCGGAAGCGGATGCGAACCTTGACCTTGTTCCCCTCTTCGAGCCAGCCGCGCGCGTTTCTAACTTTGAACTGCGTATGGTGTTCATTCGTTTTCGGACGCAGTTGGATCTCTTTGATTTCGATTTGTTTTTGCGCTTTACGCGCTTCACGCTCTTTTTTCGATTGCTCGTATAAGAACTTGCCGAAATCCATAATGCGGGCGACCGGTGGTTCGGCGTTTGGCGCTACTTCCACTAGATCGAGTCCAGCCTCTTGCGCAACCCGGATGGCTTCCATTGTTGCCAGGACTCCCAGATTGCTGCCCTCGGCATCGATCACTCGAACTTCCGGGATACGGATTTCTCGATTCACGCGATACTTTTGCTTACTGATAGTGACCTCCTCAATAGTCTGATAGTCTTTAGTCTAGCTGGCGTGTTGGTTGGCTTGAGACAAAGACGCCTTGAATGACGGTCTCGGTATCATAACATGAATATGCGTTCTGTCAAATTCTTTCAACGGATTTAACGGATCAAACGGAATGGACAGGAATCCGTCGCATCCGTTCGATCGATTGAGGCTCTTTGAAAAAGACGCCGCGTGAACCGGTTATGGCCCGGCTGGGGGTTCCGGCGTGGGCGTTTCCGTGGGTGTGGGCGTCACCGTCGGCGTTTCGGTGGGCGTCGGCGATATGGTGGGCGTGGGCGTCTCGGTCACTGTGGGTGTCACCGTTGGTGTTTCGGTGGGGGTGATCTCCGGCGTGGGTGTGGCCGTCGGGCCGACGACGTTGACCTGCACGCGGGTCTCGAACTGCGCGCCGCGTGTGTTGAAGGCGACAACACGCAGCGTGTACGCACCGGGCGCCATCTCGATGGGAATCTGCCACGCGCCGAGCAAGCCATCGCGCACCGGCACCGGGTGCGGTCCGCTGACCCAACCCCAGGCCTGCGGGTTTCCGCCGACGCCGTAGGTGATCTCATAGCGGTCGAAGTCGGCAAACTCTACCGTCCCCCGAATTTCCACCCATCCGTGAACCTCCTCCCCGTTCGTGGGCGAGGTGATGCTCACCTGCGGCGAGCTTTCTCCGGCGGTGCAGTAATCGTTGGGCGCGATCTCTATGCCACGCTCCGCCGCCCATTGTTGCAGCCACGCCCGCCCGCCGGGGTCCTGGATTTGATCCAACACGACCATCACTTTGGTAAAGACGTTGGCGCGGCAGAATTGGTTGGCGCGCAGGCCGCTGTTGCCGTCGATTTCGACTTGCTGGAACCAGTCCTGATCAGCGCGGGGCGGCAGGAAGTTCGACGCGAAGACCTCGGCGCGCTTTTCCGGGCAGTAGGGCGAAGGTTCCGTGCCGGAGAAGGCGCAAATCTCACGGTCGATCACGCCGGCCGGGCGCGGGAAGCTGTGCGGCTGGATGTTCGCGTGCGCGCGACGCATAAAAGCGTTCCAGATCGGCGCAGCGCCGCCCGCTCCGGCGACGCCATCCATTTCGGTGTTGTCATTGTTGCCGATCCACACCCCGGCTGCCAGATCAGGCGTGTAGCCAACCGTCCAGGCGTCGCGGTTGTCGTTGGTCGTGCCGGTTTTGGCCGCCACGGGGCGGTCGGGCAGTTCCAGGTTGTTCGGGCAGGCGAAGACGAGGCAGCGCGCTTTGGTGTCGGAGAGCACGTGCGAGATGAGGTAGGCCAGTTCGGGCGCGACGGCTTGTCTGCCCCTGGGTTGGCGGTTGTCGATCAAGACCTCGCCCCGGGTGGTTTCGACCCACAGGATGGGCGTGGGCGGCATGTTCAGCCCGCCGTTGGCCAGCGTGGCGTAGGCGGCGGTCAGGTCGAGCGGCTTCATCTCGCCGCCGCCGAGCGTCAGCGCCAGGCCGTAATATGGGCGGGTGTCGTGGGGATAGTCGGGACATTCGAGGTGCGGTGAAACAATCGAGGTCGCTCCCAGGCGCGCCGACATGTCAAGCAAGCCATCGACGCCGACGAATTCCAGCGCCTTGACGGCCGGGATGTTCAGCGAGTTCGCCAGCGAGGTGCGGATCGACACCGGGCCGCGGAATTTGCCGTCGTAGTTGACGGGGCGATAGACGTTGCCGGCGGTGTCGGTGTAAACGGTGGGGATGTCCCACATGATGGTCGCCGGCGTCCAGCCTTTCTCGAACGCCGCCAGATACGTCAGCGGCTTGATGGCCGAACCGGGCTGGCGGCAACGCATCGTCACGTTGACCTGCCCGCCGATGGCCTCGTCGTAGAAATCGACGCTGCCGACCATCGCCAGGATGTGCCCGGTCGCCGGTTCGATGGCGACGAGCGCGCCGTTGGTAACGTTGCGCTGCGCCAGATTGGCGACACCGTTGCGCACTTCCTCTTCAGCGATCTGTTGCAGGGTGCGGTCCAGCGTGGTGTAGATGCGCAGCCCCGCGCCTTTGTACAGCGCGTCCGGGCCGAGTTGCGCTTCGACCCATTGCCGCACGTAGACGACGAAGTGCGGCGCGGGGATGACGTCGGTGTAGATGGGCGGGAAGTCGTAGGCGTCCATTTCGGCGGCGGCGGCAGCGGCTTCCGCCTGGGTGATGAATTCCGCTTCGACCATCAGGCCGAGCACGACCTTGTGGCGTTTGAGCGCCGCGTCGCGCCCGCCGTGGAAGGGATCGTAGACGCTCGGCAGTTGCGGCAGCCCCGCCAGGAACGATGCCTGGGCCAGGGTGAGGTTGGTAGCATTGGCGCCAAAATAAGTGCGCGCCGCCGCGTCGATGCCGTAGGCGAGGTTGCCGTAGTTGTTGTTGTTGACGTAGATTTCGAGGATTTCGTCTTTGGTGTAGCGCCGCGTGAGTTCGGTCGCCAGCACGATCTCCTTGATCTTGCGGCTGGCGGTGCGCTCGGCGGCCTCGTCGGGCAGCAGGATGTTGCGCGCCACCTGTTGGGTGATCGTGCTGGCCCCGGAGACGATCTCCCGTTCTTGCAGCGCGTAATACACGGCGCGCGCCAGCGCAATGGGATCGAAGCCGGTGTGCGCGTAGAAGTTACGATCTTCGGTGGCGACTGTCGCCAGTTGCAGGTTGCGCGAGATTTGCGCGATGGGGACGTAAGTGCGCTTTCCGGCGGTGGGATCGATGATTTCGTGGAGCAGTTTTCCATCGCGCCCGTAGATTTGACTGCTGGCGAAGTTGGGCTGGCGGGCGCGCAATTCGTCCGGCGCAGGCAATTGCGAAGCCAGCGCGATGTAGCCGATCACCATGGCCAGCAGCGCCAGAAAGAACAACGCCACGCCGCCCAAGGTGACGCTGAGCAAGATCGAAGCCGCACGTCCTGTGCGTTTGGGTTTGCCTGCCGGCGTCCCCGCAGTTTGGCGTGGTTTTTGCGCCGGCGGCGGCGGGGGTGTGGCGGTCCGCTTCACCTGCGCTCCGGCAGTCTGCTGCGCTCTCGGAGCCTGCTGCGCCTTTACCGGCGGGCGAATGACGGGAATAGGCTGCGTGGGCACATCGTCGACCGGTGCTTGCGCCTGCCAGGTCGGAATCTGCCGGGTCGGTTCGGCGGGCTGCGGACGCTGGGGCGTCGCTTCGGATGGCGGAATCTGGATGCGGCGCGTCGCCTCAGATGGCGGGTACAAATCGGGCGTGGATGGTTCCGGCTGCGCGGGTTGGCGCGGCTCTTGGGTCTGCCGCGGCAGACGCTGGGTTGGCTCGACAGCAGGCGACGCGGGTTCACGTTCTTCCGGCGCAATCGTTCCCGGACGGGGAAAGCGCACGGTGGCATCCCCCGGGCCGGGGGAGTGCGAGTTTCGGGGTCGCAATTCGGCCGGCTGCCATGTTGACGGGGACTTTTCCCCTCCGCCGTTCTCCGGCTCGTCTGGCGCAGTATCGCGCCGTCTCTGGTCAGGTTCGAGCGGCATCATCCCTCTCGTGATCTCTCTTCATTTGGCGTGAGCAATCCACAATCCACAATCTACAATCCACAATCGTCTTATCCCCATACGCCTTTCAACATCGTGTACGCGCGTTGTGAGAGGGCGCGAGCGATGACCAGGACTTCAGACAGCACGATAAAGGCCACGAAAACGACGACCAGTTGGGCAACCCTGTCCTGCGCGATCACCGGAATCAGCGTCGGTAGCGGAACACCCTTCTCGCCGGTCACACGGAACAACGGGACGAAGAAATGCGAAGCCCCCGCCCCGATGAGCGAACCGGCAATGGCCCCAAACGACGTCAGGAACAGGTATTCCATGATGACCTGGGTGCTAATCTGGCGACGTTGCAGGCCGACCGCGCGCAAGATGGTGAAGCGCCGTATCCGGTCCTGCAGCGAGGCATACGTGTAGATCAACAATCCCATCGCCGCCATCGCCACTGCCGCGAGAAAGCCGACCGACAGCGTGCCAAAGACGCCGACACGCTCGAATTTCGCCTGTTCTGTCTGAATCAGCGCCTCGGCATCTCGTGCGACGCCTGGAAGCACCCGGAGTTTGGGAATTTGCTTAACCACCGCAGCGCCGGCGGCGCCGTCCTCCAGTAGCATCCAAATGTCGTGCGGCACCACCATCCCGACGTAGAACGTGAGGTAATCCAGGTTACCGATGAAGGCCACTCTGTCGTCATAGACGGTCGGGAAGTACTTGAAGGTTCCAGCGACCTTGAACGGCGTGCTGACGCTGAACTCATAGTTGATGCTGACGTTCAGGTTGATCTCATCGCCAATTTGGAGATGATTCTCGGCAAAAAGTTTCTCCGGGATGAGAACGCCATTGGACCAGGGCGCCAGTTGATTCATCAAGCCACCTAACGGCTCGTTGGCAAAGTCGTATCTAAACCAGCCGACCTGGGCGAAGTCAGCCCGATCCACGGCGATAAAGCGTCCGTTGATGTTGCCACTGGCGGGGAGGGCCGTGGACATGCTGTAATTTCCGACCCGGGTGGCTTTTTCGACGCCTTCGAGCATCTCGAACTGCGTCGGCAGGGGAATCCATTCTCCCGTCACTGGCGTGGTTACTGCACCGGGATTGGACGACGACGTGTCGGGGAGATGGACACTCAACGCCAGATCAGTGCCTGCGCGATAGTACATACGATCCACCAACCATTGATCGAGGCTGGCAGCCATGGAGATGGTGTAGACACCGAGCGCCAGTGACACAATCACCAGCAGCAATGGATTGATGTAAGCCTGGCTCTCGCGGCCCAGTTGGCGCAATGCCAGATGGGGCGTAGCCCAAGGGGTGAGGCTGGCGATCACGTCGATGGCGCGCATGATCAACGGGAAGATGCGCAGGGTGAGCAGCGCAAAGGTGATAATCGCCAGCGCCGGCACCAGGATGAGCAAGGGGTCCTGATACAGGTCCTCCGGCTTATCGCGTACCAGGAGGGCCAGCGTGCCATAGCGAGTCAGTTGCCGGTAAGCGTACATGGTGGGGATGAGGAGGATGAAGTCCAGGTAAGCGCGATACCAGAAGGGCGAGCGTTGCGGCCGGGCGCGTTCGCGCTCCACGTCGATGAGGCTTTGGCGGGTGGCCTGAACTGCGGGCATGATACGCGCCATCATCGTGATGGCTAAGGCCACCAGCGTCATCGGGATGGTGATGCCGCGCAGGTTGGTTGGCAGCGGATCGCGCGAAACAAACGTGAGGAAGCTGGCGGTTTGGCCCATCATTTGCGCCAGTACCATACCCACAGCAATGCCGATCGGCGTTCCCAGGATGAAGAGCATCGACTCCTCGACCATCGTGAGGGTGAGGATGCTGG
>DAOUAY010000384.1:0-6521 GCA_034432995.1 Anaerolineae bacterium
GTCCTTCCTGTCACTCTGCAATTGTTAAGGTGCACCGACAGTAAAGCCGATGCTGTGCCCTCCGCACCCCTGCATCGGCTACGACAACTTGACAGTCTACCTGCCAGTCTTGCCTCTGTCTATTGATGACTTTGTAGGCTACAGTTTACTACACTTTGTTTTCTTGTCAAGCTACTTTATCTGTGTTCGGAGAACAACCCAGGCTCTCCCCACACACGAGGGCGAATTTTACCACGGGACGTTTTCTTGTCAAGTCAAAGCCGCTTCTTCTCAAAGTCGCTGCGCTAACCACAAACCGCTATTGGCCGTTTTCGCACAACGACATCCGCAAGACTTCGACCTCAGCCTGCATAAAGTAGCGCCGGTAGGCCGTGACCTCATCGAGCAAAGCGCCAAGCCGGGCTGCAATGCGGTCGGCGTACTGGTCGGCGCGGTTACCGCCGACTTGAAGCAAGACGCTATCGTCAGCCTCAGCCACGATGGTGATGTGGCCCTGTGCTTCGAGCCAGGCCAGGGCCAGTCGGACCGCCGATTCGCGGTTGGCCGTCAGCGCCGCCACGCGCGGGATGTCCACACGTCCACCGGCATTTTTGAGCGCATATTTGGCCATGCCCGCGATGTACTTCAGAAAAGGCTCCAATTGATCCAGGCCTGCCCCTGCACTGAAAAGATAAACTTTTGTGGGTGACACTTTCGCCAGCGCCGCGTGCAGCACATCGGGGCCGGGCGGCAATGTCCAAACCACAAGCGTCGTAGCCGGGACAAGTTCGTGACGGTTGCCGCCGGGAATATCCACGGCGGATGGCCCCTCACGCCAGATTTGCAGGTCGTGCGCAGTCAGCAACGGCTTGAGCAAGGTGAGGGGATGCGGTTCGCGCCGGTAATCCACAAGTTCAAGCTGCGGGCGTTCGACCATCACAGCAGCGACAGAAGGTACAGTCTCACGGGCGACCGTGCAGACACGGGCGTCTTCCCATACGATCTGCAGTTCGCGCTGGCCACGGAAGTCGTTGACGCGCGTGGTGTAGGCCAAATCGAACGCGCCTTCTGGCAACGCCGCGCCATCCCAACGCCACCACACTATCTGCCGTGCGACGCCGTCGGCATCCTCGACGGTAAGCAGCAGATGGCGCCCGTCACGCCCCAAGGGACGGTGGGCCGTCACGCAAATGTCGCGCGTCGCCAGCGTCAGGGACGGGTTTCCCGACCCGAAAGGTGCGAGACGTTCCATGTCGGCCAAAAGGTCCAGAGACAAATCGGCCAAAGACACATAACCGTCAATCTGCAACGCGGGTTGCGTCGGCGCCGCGCCAATCTGCGCCTTGACCGCGCGCGCGAGGCCGCGCCGGAAGGCAGGAATGTCCTCAGCCAGCAACGACAACCCGGCGGCCATCGCGTGACCACCGTAGCTGCGTAGCAGGTCGTGTTGCGCCGCCAGGGCTTCGGTGATGTGGCACCCTTCGACGGAACGCGCGGACCCATGCCCCAAACCCTCCGGCGAGATGGCGATCAGTATGGCAGGCCGGTGGTACTGCTCGACCAGGCGGTTGGCGACGATGCCGATCACCCCGACCGGCCATTCCGGGGCTGCGAGAACAAGCGCAGCCTCTTCCAATAATGCTGGATTCTGCGCAATTTGCTCCTGCGCCGCCGCGAAAACCTGGTCGCCGATCATCTTGCGCCGGTCGTTCAACGCCTCCAACTCGGAAGCGAAAATGCGCGCCTGGGTCAGATCGGTCGTCGTCAGGAAATCGACGATGACGTTGGCATCGTCCATGCGGCCGAGCGCGTTGAGACGTGGGCCTAAAGCGAAGCCGATGTGCTCTTCACTCAGGTACGCCGGGTTGATGCGCGCCAGCTTCATCAGTTCTTGCAAGCCTAATCGCTCCGTCTGACGCAGCATGGCCAAACCACGTTGCAAGAGATAGCGGGTGTCGCCGTCCAGCACAGCCACATCGGCGACGATGCCCAGCGCGACCAGGTCGAGGTGTTTGGCTGCTTCATCGGCACGTCCGGCTCGGGCATAGAGTGCTTCCGCCAATTTGTAGGCGACACCGACGCCCGGCAACGAGGCAAGGGGATGTGTGGGAGCGAGCAAATGCGGGTTGACGATGGCGTAAGCAGAAGGCAGTTCTGAGGGTAGCTCATGGTGATCGGTCACGATGACGTCTACGCCGCGCCCGACGGCATACGCAACCGCTTCATTCGCATCGATGCCGGTATCGCAGGTAAGGATGAGTTGCGCGCCTTGATCCAGCACGCGCTCCAACGCGGGGACTTTGATCCCGTGGGATTCCGTCGCCCGCACGGGGATGTAGTGTATGACTCGCGCGCCCATATCGCGCAGCGTTGCCACCAGCACCGTCGTCGCCGTCTGCCCATCGACGTCGAAGTCGCCCCAGACGCAGATCGTTTCTCCGGCGTGGATGGCGCGCTCGATGCGGTCGATGGCAAGCGCCAGGTTGGGTAACGCCGTGGGCGGGGTTGGGGCATAGGCGTCCGCGTTCAAAAAGGCGCGCGCCGCTTCCACCGTCTTCACACCGCGCCGCGCCAACGTCTCGGCGACCAGCGGATGTCCGCCGACGAATTCGGCCAGCGCTGGCGGAACGGCAACAGGCTCAGGGTCTAGCCAACGTTTCATAGGTGTGCTATGCGTGATTCGTGAATGGCTCCACGTATCACGCATCACGTTTCACACAGCTATTTCGCCTTGCCCTGATTGGCGACAGCCTGCATAGCTTGTTTGACAGCCTCAGGGTCGGCCAGATATTCACTCTTGATCGGGCGCAGGTCGGCGTCCAAATCGTAGATCAAGGGGATACCCGTGGGGATGTTCAAGCCGACGATTTCATCGTCGGAGATGTTGTCCAGGTGTTTGACCAATGCGCGCAGGCTGTTGCCGTGCGCCGCGATGACGACGCGCTTGCCGGATTTGACGACCGGCGCGATCACGTTATGCCAATACGGCACGAAGCGGCTAACGGTGTCCTTCAGACATTCGGTCAATGGCACATCGGCGGGATCGAGGTCTTGATAACGCCGGTCGTGGCCGGGCCAGCGAGGATCGTCCTTCTCCAGCGCAGGCGGTGCGATATCGTAAGCGCGACGCCAGATGAGCACCTGATCATTGCCATACTTGGCGGCGGTCTCGGCCTTGTTGAGACCTTGCAGCGCGCCGTAGTGACGCTCGTTCAACTGCCACGCGCGATGCACGGGGATCCACATCAAATCCATTTCGTCGAGCACGATCCACAGCGTGCGAATCGCGCGCTTCAACACCGACGTGAAGGCAACATCGAAAGTATAACCGGCTTCGAAGAGCGCCTGCCCACCTGCGCGCGCCTCTTCGATGCCTTTCTCCGAGAGATCAACATCGGTCCAACCGGTAAAAAGATTGGCTTTGTTCCACACGCTTTCGCCGTGGCGAATCAACACTAGTTTATACATCTTACGTACCTCCTCAATAGTCCAAAGTCTAAAGTCCAAAGTCGAGCGTTCGTCCAAATCTCTGTTGCGTATTGTACTTGTTGAGGGCGATTTTTCAACTCCCTTTCGTCATTGCCTGCGCGTGAACCTGGCGCGCTGTTTTGTATGCAGCCAGGATCACCGCATTGACGCCGCCCCCGCTTTGGCTTTGCGCGCCCACGAACCACAACCCGTCGATGGGCGTCTGGTGCGGGATGCGCGGGGTGTTCATGAACGGCGCAAGCCCGCCAAAGGCGTGATGCTGTGTCGCCGTGCGCTGGCGGAAGTCCTCCGGCGTCATAATCACTCGCGTCTGCGTGTGCGCCTTTAGGCCGGGGATGTGCGCTTCGGCATACGCCACCAACTTGTCCGCATAGTCTTCGCGCCGTTCCGCCCACGTGCCCGTTGCCAGGCGGTCTGGCGCGATGGTGTAGATCGTCATCGCGTGGCAGCCGGCGGGCGCCATCTCTGGCGCGTGGAAAGAGGGCACGTGAACGACAAAGCCATCCCGCCCCTCGTGATACCGCCCCGCGCGCGCTTCCTCCACGCCACCTTCGATGTCGTAAGTGCCGTAGTAGTACGTCACCGCGCCGTTAACATGCGGGCGCGGATCATAGTCCAGGCCCAGATGCACCATAAACACCGAATCCATCAACGGCAAATCCACCACCGACTGCGCAAACTCTGGCGGAAGCTGATCCTGCCCCACCAAATCGAAGAAGATTTCGCGCGCGCCGCCGGAAGCGATGACGGCGTCCGCCGGGAGCGTCGCGCCGTTGCACTCTACGCCGGTCACACGGTTCTCGTCCACCAGGATGCGCGTGACCGGGGACTGCGTCTGCACCCGGCCTCCCAAAGCCTCGATCCGGTTGACCAGCGCCGCCGCCAGCGTCCCGATGCCGCCGCGGATGCTGTAGTGATAGAGTTGTTCGACATTCGGAGCCAGATCGCGCGGCAGACGGCAGTCGAACGTCGGTTCAGCGTTGAGGACGAACACACCCAAGCCGAGGAACTGGCTCGGCGGGGTGAAGAAATCGGCCAGAATCGAGATAAAGACGCATTGCAGCTCGCGCGCGGTGAAGTAGTCGTCCATCAATTGCTGCGCGCCCCAATTCTTGCGGGTGAGGAATGGCGCGAGCGCCAGGAAGAGCCGCGCCTTACACCACAGAGCGCGCACGCCCGTCGCCAGATCCGCGCGGCGCGCCCACGTCATCAGCCGCGTGAAGCGCACGTAATCCCGCCAGTAACGCTCCAACCCCTGCGCGTCGGCGGGGAACTGGGCCTTCAGGCGTTCGAAACGCCACTTCGGCCCCTCGCACGTGACCGGTCTCCGTATCTCGAAGTCGGGGAAGACATACCCCCGGTCATCCTTGATTACCTCGATTTGATCCGCCACGCCCAAATCGGCGAGAATGCGGCCCGTCGGCTCGCCCGGCCCCAACCCCTCCATGAGCAACTGCCCCAGGTCCCAGCGATAGCCGTCCTGCGCATAGGACGCCGTAACGCCGCCGGGCGTCTCGAACTGTTCCAACACCGTGACCTTGTGCCCGGCCTGCGCCAGCGTCGCCGCGGCGGTCAATCCGGCTACACCGGAACCAATGACGATGATGTTCATAGTTCACCTCGCTATTGCTTGAGAAACGTTACCCTTGTTTCGAACGTCAAAGGGCGTATCGCGGCCAACACCTGGGACGTAGTCTAGCGCGAAAGGCGGCAATGCACAAGTCAACCTCGCCGCTTTAGCCTACCTACCGATCTGCTGTACAATTGAGGGGACGAGTTGCGAGTTAAGCGTTGCGAGTTAAGAGTTGCGAGTTAAGAGTTGCGAGTTACCAGTTACCAGTTACCGATTACCAGTTACCAATTACGAACTTCTGGGAGGAGAGTTAAACGTATGGCCGATCTTTTTACACCGCTGACCTTGCGCGGGCTGACGCTCCGCAACCGGATTCTGATGCCGCCGATGTGTATGTACTCGGCGGAGCCAGACGGGATCGCCACGGACTGGCATCTCTCGCACTATCACGCCCGCGCGCAAGGCGGCGTGGGGCTGATTCTCATGGAGGCAACCGCCGTCGAACCGCGCGGGCGCATCAGCATCAACGACCTGGGCTTGTGGAATGACACGCAGATTGCGCCGGTAGCGCGTATGGCAAAGCTGGTTCACGCGGAAGGCGCCGCGTTCGGCGCGCAACTGGCCCACGCCGGGCGCAAGGCGTGGAGCGCGGAACGCGGATTCGGCCCGGAGACGCCCGCCGCGCCGAGCGCCGTCGCGTACAATGACGAATCGAACACGCCCCACGCCCTCACGCTCGATGAGATCGACGCGCTGGTGGAGCGGTGGCAGGCGGCGGCGCAACGCGCACAAGCGGCGGGGCTGGACGTGATCGAGATTCACGCCGCGCACGGCTACCTCATCCACGAATTCCTCTCGCCCCTCGCCAATCACCGCGACGACGCCTACGGCGGCGATCTGCCCAACCGGATGCGCTTTCTGCTGCGCGTCGTAGATGCCGTCCGCGCCGTGTGGCCCGCCGAGAAACCGCTCTTCGTGCGCGTCTCCGCCCACGATTGGGTGGAAGGCGGCCTGACGCTCGATGATACGGTGGTCATCGCACGGACGCTGCACGAGCACGGCGTGGACCTGGTCCACTGCTCCGGCGGCGGAATGGCGGGCGCGCGCCCACCAGCCAGCGGCCCCGGCTATATGATCCCCTTCGCGGAGCGCGTCCGCCGGGAAGCAAACATCCCCACCGCCGCCGTAGGCCTCATCACCGCGCCGGAATTGGCCGACGCCGTCATCCGCAACGGGCAAGCCGACCTCGTCGCGTTGGGACGGGAACTGCTGCGGCATCCGCATTGGGCGCTAGACGCTGCGCGAGCGCTCGGTCACGATGTGGCGTGGCCGAAGCAGTATGAACGGGGAAAGTGAAAAATTGACATTTTTCCCCTTATGCCTATAATCTTGAATAAGTCAGCGTAAAGGAAAAACCGATTTCTCACAGGAGACAAGCGCCATGAAGTTCAGAATGCAGTTCGTGAACCAGAATAACAAT
>DAOUAY010000385.1:0-3033 GCA_034432995.1 Anaerolineae bacterium
GGGTGCTCGGTGCTGGCCTATGACTACTTCGATATGGATTTCGTCGAGGCGTCGCACGGGCGCGCGCCGGCGATGGCGACTGGCCTCAAGCGCGTCAATCCCGATAACATCATCTTCACCTACCAGGGCGATGGCGACCTGGCGGCAATTGGCACGGCGGAAATCATCCAGGCGGCCAATCGCGGCGAGCTGATCACGACGATCTTCATCAACAACGCGATTTACGGGATGACGGGCGGTCAGATGGCCCCCACCACCTTGGAGGGGATGGTGACGACTTCGTCGCCCGGTGGGCGAGATCACCTCCTCGCCGGGTATCCGGTGCAGATGTCCGAAATCCTCGCGGTCACATCCGGCTCGGTCTACGTCACCCGCGAGATCGTCGCCGACATTCCGAGCATCAACAAGACCAAAAACGCGATCAAGCGCGCGTTCATGGCGCAAATCGCTGGCCTGGGCTTTGCCTGCGTGGAAGTGCTCTCCACCTGTCCCACCAACTGGAACATCGATCCGTGGAAGGCGATGGAATGGGCGAAGGAGAATATGACGCAGACCTTCCCCCTGGGCACGTTCAAGATGACAGACGCGGTGAAGGCGCTGAAGGCGTAGGAGGCCACTATGAAGCATGAGGATATAATGTTCGCCGGGTTTGGGGGGCAGGGGGTGCTGTTCGCGGGGCAATTGCTTTCCTACGCCGGCATGGCCGAAAACCTGCACGTGACCTGGATTCCGTCCTACGGGCCGGAGATGCGCGGCGGCACCGCCAACTGCACCGTCATCCTCTCGGAAGAGGAAATCGGCGCGCCGATCGTCCGGCATCCCACCATTGCGGTCGTCCTCAACCTCCCTTCGATGGAGAAGTACGAACCGGTGGTCAAGCCGGGGGGCTTGCTGATCGTCAATAGTTCGCTGATCCCGCTGACCTCCGAGCGCCAGGACATCCGCACGCTCTACGTCGCGGCCAGCGATATCGCCACGGAATTGGGCAATCCACGGATGGCGAATATGGTGATCCTCGGCGCGTTGATTGGCGCGACGAATATCGTCTCGTTGGAGACGGTCGGGCGGCAGCTCGATGAACACCTCTCGCAGCGCCAGCGCAAGTGGCTGGAGCCGAACATCGCGGCGCTCAAGAAGGGCGCGGAACTCGGGAAGTAGCTATCAGCGGTCAGCTTTCAGCCTTTAGCTGATGGCTGATAGCTGATAGCTCATCTTTAGGCAGTCTAAGTACGGCAAAACCCGACACTGCCGTGACCACACAGCCCACGTAGAAGGGCAGGTTCAACGAGGTCGCGCCGAGCCAGCCGCCCACCGTCGGGCCGACGGCGTTGGAGAGCGACGTGGCCATTGTGTCGAGTCCATACGCGGCGCCGGCTTTCCCCTCCGGCGCGCAGCGCCCGATGTAGGCGCTGACGATAGAGAGCGTTCCCCCCACTGCCAGCCCGATGAACACCTGCGCGATCAACAACATCCAGTACTTCGTCGCCAGGGCTTGTATGCCGATGGCCCAGGCCAATACAAACGTTGCGATCATCAGTGGAGCGCGCGCGCCGTGGCGGTCGCCCCAGCGACCCACAATCGGCGCGGCAATGGCGCTGAAGATGCCCGAAACCGTCGTCAGCACGCCAGCGGCTGAACTGAGGAACGTGCTGTTCGGCAGCATATCCTGCACGACCAGGGGCAACAGGGGTGAGGAGATTTGTAGCCCCAAACGCAGCACGAAGCGCAACCCCAGCACCAATCCCAATAGCGAACCGGCCAAAAGGGTGGTCACTTCGAGGCGCGCGCGTTGCGCGAGCGATCCCGATTGCGGCGCGCGTTCCACCGGGGTGAAGTCTTCCTTCACGATGAAAAGCATCAGCAGCCCGGCGAGCAGCAGATAACCCGAGGTCATCCAAAACGTGGCGCGGTAGCCGAGCATGTCGGCGACGAAGCCGCCCGTGCTGGGTCCCACGAATTGTCCCAGGAAGATTGCCACTTGCAGCTTACCCAATGTCTCGCCGAGACGATCTCGCGGGGTGGTGCTTGCCACGAGCGTCGTCGCTGCCGCCACCGTACCGGTAAACACGCCTTGCAACAGTCGTAAGATCAAGACGTGTTCGACCGTTTTTGCAAAACCCACCAATCCCATCAACACCGCTCCGCCGAACATCGCGCGCATCACCATCAACTTGCGGCCATAACGGTCGCTGAGCATTCCCCAGATCGGTCCCACCACTGCCATCGTCATCGCCGGTGCGGAAATGATCAAGCCGCTCCAACGGGCGACCGCGTCGCCGCTCACGCCGAGGTCCTGGATATAGTAAGCCCACAGTGGCCCGGTGGCTGCAAACCCCATCAACGCTAAAAACTCGGCAAACCACGTGCCCCACAGATTCCGTCGCCATCGTTTCGTCGTCACGATTTAGCTCCTACGAGTTGAGGGATGAGCTTGGTATGTTCACGGTGGGCATTATAGCATGGGTGAGGGGCTGGGGAAACACGCATCGCTTGACAATCCGTCGCTCTCGACGATAATGTCAGTAACGCTCCATACCTTAAAGGCGCTGACGAGGAAAAGTACGCAGGTAGCAACTGCCAGGGAAGTGGAACCACGGACTGAGAGTTTCACTCAGCGAAAACCTGCCGAAGTTCGCCTCTGAGCCGACCGCTCAACGGGATGCAGTCCCCAGTAGGCGGCTCCGCGAGCCTGGCGTTATCGAGGCTATCCATCGCCGTAAGGCCGTGGAGACAAAGAGGCCCTGTATGCACAGGGCAAGCGAGGTGGTATCGCGGGAGTCATGCGCTCTCGTCCTGGCAAGGGACGGGGGCGTTTTCATTTTTAGTAAGCGGTAACTGGTAACTGGTAACTCGTTACCGATTACTGATTACTGATTACCGATCCCTGAACTTGGAGGAGACCATGAATCTATTCGAAGAACTGGAACAAGCCTATCAGACGGCTCAGGCTGCGCTGGAAGCGGCCAACGATACCGGCGCGTTGGAAGCCTGGTATGCCGACACGTTGGGGCGCAAGGGCGCGATCACGTTGCA
>DAOUAY010000386.1:0-12848 GCA_034432995.1 Anaerolineae bacterium
CGAGGCGCGCGACTACTTCCGGCAGGCATTGCGCATCCACCGCAAAATCGGCGATCAACGCGGCGAATGGGCGACGCTCTACAACCTCAGCGTGCTGTATCTGGAACAGGAAAACTGCGCTCAGGCGATGAACTACGGCGCGCGCGCGCTGCGGATCTGCCGCCGGATTGGCGACCGGCAAGGCGAGCGGATGACGCTGGACAATCTGGGTTACGTGGCGCTATGCCAGGCCGACTACCAACGCGCCCGCGCGTATTACGAACAAACGCTGCGGCTCTGTCAAAAGATCAACGACTGTCACAGCGAGGCGCACACGTTGGTGCATCTCAGCGCGCTCTTTCATTTGTTCGACGAGCACGACAGCGCCAGAATGCACGCCGAAGCGGCGCTGCACCAGGCGCAGGTCACCGAGGATCAGCAGGTGGAAGGCGACGCCCTGACCTCCCTGGGGCACGCGCTGTGGGGATTGGGACGGCGCGACGCGGCGACCGAGGCTTACCGGCAGGCGCACGCGCTGCTCGCGGCGTTGGGCGAAACGCACCTGGCGCTCGATCCGCTGGCCGGGCTGGCGCGCGTTGCGCTCGAAGCAGGCGATACAGCGCAGGCGTTGCGCGACGTCGAGAAAATCCTGCGCGAGTTGGACACGTTGCCATTCGACGGCAGCGCGGAATTCTTGCGCATTCACCTGATCTGCTGGCAGGTGCTCTACGCCCTGCGCGACCGCCGCGCGCGCGACGTCCTCGTGGCGGCGCACCGCGCGTTACGTCGCCGCGCCGCGAAGATCGGCGATCCGGAGATTCAGCGGGTGTTTTTGGAAGACATACGCCTGCACCGGGAGATTGTGCAGGCGTATGAAGGATAGGGGGATCGACTGGCTCAATGGGATGTGCTTTGGGGAGCCTTTTTACATCTCCACAAGCTCGTTCAGCACAATGACTTTCAACTCGGTTACACGCTTCAGGGCGCTGTCATTGGTTAAGAACGCATCACATCCGGCGTTAAGCGCGACTGCGAATTGAAAGGCATCTGGCAGACCCAGGTTATGCCGGGCACGCAATTCAGCCGCTCGTGACGCAATAATCTCATCGACCTGAATGAAATGCATCTGCTTGATCAACAGGTTGCTGAAGGTTTTCACCACGTCGAGATGCCCCATCCGATAAGGATGGACCAGGCATTCCGCCAAAGTAATCGGCGAAGTGACAGGCTTCAGTTTGCCAGCGTCAATCGACTCAAATACAGGACGCACTATCTGAAAGTAATGAGGGTGTTTCTCAACGAAGTAGATAATAGGCGCGGTATCCAGAAACACGCGGCGAGTCGTTTTGAGCACTGCGGCGATTTTCATTCGACGTGTTCCCAAGTACGGGCGCGCTGTTCATCAGATTCGTGCCGGGTGCGCGATACCCAGTCTTGTGCATCTTCTCCCAACATCGGATAAGGATACAAGCCACAAATATCTGCCCACTTGTACTGGGGTTTGTCTTGCGATACTGTCCGTCGGACATGGTCCAACAGATAAGCCGCCAAACGCAATTGTTCTTCTACCTGTAGCATATCAACTTGTCTCACTAATTCGTTATAGGCAAGTGCTGTCATAACCCACCTCCTGAGCTGACTCTATTATCCCTCATCTTGTCAATCTTGTAAACATTTCGGAGAAGTTCAGCCTTTCTGTTGCGGCGTCGCCTGGTTGAGGATCTGGTTCATATGGTAACCTCCATTTCAACTCAAGTCAATATTGGCCTCTGCAGCTACATCGTGTATAACTGCCTTTAGCATCCTTGCCCTCGATTTCACATCGGACGCATCTACTTTCTCACCCGCGAGGTTTTCTTTCGCTTTTACGATAGCCTGAGTAATCGAGTCAATCGACATTCTGGCACAGGCTTTACAATAAAGGGCCATCGATCGGCCTTCATTGTAGTTTTGCAGCAATTCCTCTAGCAATGCCTGCCGTTCTTCCTGTTCGCTTAGCCAGCTTCCCAGACCAACTTCCTCAATTCGACGTAAATTAGCGGCAGCCGGAATCCACTCGATGACTTTTCTTCTCAGGAAGATCGCGCAGTCGAATATTTCACGACATTCGGCGCACGTCTCGAATCCATGCTTCTCTACGCAGCACTTCCAGATCGTACACCACGAGTGCTGCTCACCCAGTTTACAGCCAAGACAGCGGCTAGGCGCTTTTGATTGGTGCTTGCTACACAAGCCGCAATATAACCCGCAGCATCCGACGAGAGCTTTGACTTCACCTTCTTTCATTGGCGATGCCTCCTCGATTTCCTAAACATTCCCGGCCACGGCCATCAGCGCCAGCAACGTGATCATACCCGCCAGGATCGTCCATAACGTGCTCTTCGTCCGCCATGCGACGAGAATGGCGACGATTCCCGCCAGCAGATGACTGTTGCTCAGGCTCACATCCAGCGTGGTTTCCTGCATGAACAGCGCAGGTGCGACGATAGCCGAGAGCACCGCCGGCGGCACAAAGCGTAGCGCACGCTGCACCACCACCGGAATCTCGAAACGTCCGAACAGGTAGATGAACGACATGCGCATCCCGAATGTCAGCGCGCCACCCAAGAGCATCACCAGCCAGATGTTCATCGGCGGCCCTCCATATACGTCCCGGTGACAATGCCGACCAGCGCCGCCACGATGAGGCCGAGTTTGAACGGCAATCCCTGGGCCAGCAAGGCCACGGCTCCCGCCGATAACGCCGCAGCCAGCGCCGGTTTGTCCTTGAGCGCCGGCATCACCATCGCAATGAACGTGAGCGGCAACGCGAAATCGAGCGGCCATGCAGACGGCAGCGCCGCGCCGAGGAAAATGCCGAACGCGCTGCTGATCTGCCACGTGGTCCACAACGCCAGGCCGGCGCCGAGAAAGAACCAATGCCCCGTTGGCGTCAGCCCGTGGCGCTCGTAATGCAGGCCGACTGTCGCATACGCTTCGTCGGTCAGGAGATAGGCCAACGCCATTTTCCAGCGGCGTGGCAGATGCTTGAGGTACGGAGCAACAGAGGCGCTGTACAGCATGTGCCGCAAGTTGACGACGGCAATCGTCAGCACGATGATGAGTCCGGGCGCGGCGTCGCGCACCAACTGCGCGGTGATGAACTGCGCCGATCCCGCGAAGACGATGGACGACATCATCTGCGCTTCCAGCGGCGCCAGCCCCGCGCCGAGGGCCAGCGCGCCGTAGATCAGCCCGAAAGGGAAGACGCCGATCAACAGCGGGATTTCGGCGCGCACGCCC
The DNA here is from genome assembly GCA_034432995.1 of Anaerolineae bacterium. Lineage (GTDB taxonomy): Bacteria > Chloroflexota > Anaerolineae > B4-G1 > SLSP01 > DSWT01. Next base: position 3,262 of record DAOUAY010000386.1, read on the forward strand.
GCCCAGAATGATTTCGATGCTTGATTCATGGGTTCCTCGGCAATGGTTACAGATTGAAAGTTAATCAGTATGGTCGGGCGGGGCAATCCCGGAGAACATGCGCTGGTGTGCGGTTTCCATGAATCGCTGTAGGGCTTCGTCGTCGCCGGCGGCGATGGAACTGATCAGGTGCGTTTTGACGTAATCGGTCAGCATGTTCTCGAAATGATCCCGGCGTTCTCGTTCCTCACCGCTCAATGGTGATTGGGCTTCCACACACGCGACGGTGTATTGCGGGCCTAACACCCACTCGAAAATGACCCTGGCGCGTTCCATGTGATAGTCCGACGTGACGAGGATACAAGACGTGATCCCGTGCGGTTCAAGGCACAGCTTTTTGGCAAACCAGGCATTGCTGATCGTATCAATGGATTGATCCTCGCAGAGAATGGCCTCCCCGATCCTGCGCACGCCGGCCACGTCCGCCCCTTGCGCTTTGGCCCTGGCGCTGAGATACTGTTTCCCCACCTCGGCCTCGGTGCGCGGGCCGGTCACATCGGGATCGACAGTTGCCATGACGGAATACTTCCCTGTCGAGATGATGTAATCGACTTTGCCTTCTGCGAAGAGGGCATAGGCGATGTCCAGCCTTGCTTTGGCCTGCGTTTCGGGTTCATACCGCATTTCCCCGTGGACTTCGATCTTGGTCAAGCCGCCGCCCAGAACAATGGCCGCTATCTTCTTTGAACTCTCATAGGTTGGCATGTGCGCGCCTCGAACTGGTTATGAATTGCTCATGGATAGGGGGAGCCTGGCAAGTATCCCCGAAGTGTGAGGGGTAGAAAGACCCCATAAGAATGCACCGTGGTGGTGACGAAAGTGGATGCAGCCACCCCTTCGACGCTGGTGACAGTGAGGACGTTGGTGAGGACGCCGGAGAAGCCGGGGGTAACGGTAACCACCAGGGTCTCCGACCAGACACCGCCTAGAGCGAGAAGAGTGGGATTCCAGACAAGCTGCCCGCCTGGCAGAATAGCCGTGCCGCCGGAGGTTTGGCCGTAGACGTGAAGGGGGAAAGTGTCAGTAAGGGTTACATGAAGGGCGATGGCGTTGGGGTTAGTGACAAAGAGTGTGTAGGTAATCCGTCCGCCCGTCTGGACGGGATTGGGAACGGCGTGTTTCGTAAGCCCTAGAGCGAGCTGAGAGAACTCATCGGCGCCGAGATCGGGAGCCGGCCCGTAGGGTCGCGGATCGCCATCGATATCGGTGAGGACGCCTGCGTCGATGCCCCGGTCGATGGCAGCCGACGTGAAACGGATATGGTAGTCGCCATCCGGCGGGTTGACGAAGGCCGGGTCGCCCCACACCTCGCCCGTCACGCGCGCCGTTGCCGGGAGCATGCTGGCGATGGTGATGGGTGTATTGTGCCATAAAACGCCGGCCACGGTGAGTGTGTTCCCGCCGGTAACGCTGATGCCCACGCCGTGATCCACCAGGAGCGTATTGGTGAGCGCCACCGTGCTATTTTGGATCACGAAGACGCCAACACCCGAATTGTCGGCAATCGTCGTATGCAGCAGGTCGACCTGTGAGTTTTCGATGTGAAGCCCGCCACCTGCCCGGTTGTCGGCGACCAGATTGTTCACCAGGACGGCGCGGCTGCCCTGGACAAAGACTCCCCCACCGCTCTGTCCGCTGTTCTGGTAAATCGTATTCCCGTTGAGCGTAAACGCTCCTCCGGACAACCACAAACCGCCGCACCCGAATTCAGCCGTGTTGCGCACAATCATATTGCCGTCCAGAGTGATCAGCCCATCCCCACCATCGACACTAAGCCCACCGTCAGCGAACGCGGCCGTATTGCCGGCAATGAGATTGCCGGCGATCAGCCCCCGCCTGGCGCGCACAACCCCGCCGCCAAGAAAGCCGGCGGTGTTCGTCGTGATCCGGTTGCCAGTGAGTGTGATCTGGTCGCTGGCAGCAAGCCACAACCCGCCAAACAGCGTCAGATCGGAAAAATCAGGCGCCTGACCGTGATTCTGTTCGATGACGTTGTTTTCCAGGGTGATGTCCTGGGCTTCTCCATACAGGCCACTGCCCTCAAGCGCCCGGTTTGAAAGAAAGGCATTGCCGCGCAAGGTGATGTTTCCGGCGGCGAAATACAGCCCACCCCCCTGGTCATTATTCCAGTCAGCGTTGGCGTTATTCAAAAAGGTGTTGTCGCTCAGGAGCGCCGTAGCGACAGTTTCCAGGCGCAGCCCGCCATCGGAGACGTTGGCCTCGAAGTGGTTGTGACTCCCCTGGACGGTGGCTGCATCGTGGATAATGATGCCTCCGCTATTCGAAAACACTTGATTGCCGTAGAGCGTCACGGGGCCGGCAATCCCGCTCATCAAAATGCCGCCATTGGGATAGTTGGTGATGGTATTGTCCTCAAGCGCGACGGAAGTGAGGTCCACCAGGATCCCGGTGAAGTCAGAGCCAAGATTGTGGGTGACGACGTTCCGGTACAGAGACATGCTTCCCCCCTGTGCGTAAAGCCCATTCCCGAAACCTTCCGCGTTATCGAAGATATAGTTGTCGCTCAGGGTAACGGTTGCGGAGAGTGCGTACAAACCGCCGCCGCCGCTGGCAGCCTCCCCACCGGTGATGCACAGCCCCTCAACGGTAACGCTCACGCCCCCGGCAATCAGAATAACGCGTCCCTGCTGTTGCGCGTCGAGGGTGGTGGGATAGGAGATAGGGTTGTAGGTGAGCCAGTCGGTGGCGGTGAAGCCGCCGCGCAGCGTGAGACTCTGGGTGATATAGGCAACCTGGGTGACGGTGGATGAACCGCTATAGCCGGAGGGCGCGGGACGCACGACGCAGTCGGTGTAAACGCCAGCGGCCACGCGGACCTCATCGCCCGGGGCCGCCTGGTCAATGGCTTGCTGGAGCGTGCGGCAGGGCGTCATCGGCTGGGTACAGTCATTGCTCGCATCATCACCGGAGAGTGCCACGTAACGAATACCTTCGGCGGCCGGAGCTATAACCGGGGCCGCAGCCCGTTCACGGGCCAGAATTGGTCCGGGTCCCCAGGCGCCCAATAACGCCAACGCTCCTGCCAACGCGAGCAGACCTACGAGCACGGACAGAGGAATACCGAATCGCTGTATGTGCATTTTGCGTCTCCTGGAAAAACGGATTTTTCAAGCAACGCGCGGTATGATGTCACAGTTCCAGTGAAGAGAACCCCCACACTTGCCCAAGTACTATATCACATGATATGTACGGCGTCGAGAATGCAAATTGAGTCCCAGTGAGGAATCTTGGGATGTCGGGGCGCGGCGACGTTGAGCAGTCCCGGGAACGGGTCTACCTGCGTGAAGCGGCCCGTGGCGGGGTCGTACCAGCGCGCGCGCAAAACTTGCGCGCAGGGATTGTAGTCCGGTTGTGAGATCGCGCCACTCGCCGCGGGTTCTAGGGCTATCGCATTTGGTAGCAAAGACTACAAAAGTCTCAGCAGACACCTGCATTTGGCGCGTTTTTCGTTCAACAAGACGCTTGGTCAAGGCAATCCCACGTGAGACTTTTGTAGTCTGGCCCTTGCGAGGGTTAAATGCAATAGCCCTGCCGCGGGTTCAGCGCGGGCTTACCCACTGAGTGGCCTCTGCGCGGGCTGCCGGAGTCGCTGAAAGCGGCTTTGTAGGCTTAGCCTATTTTCCGCACCTTAACAACTGATATAGAAAGCAACACCACCAGCTTGCCCAGGGCAGTTTCGCCTGCCCAGCGGTCAGTAACGTCGCTTTACGACCTGTCGTGCAGGCTGAGTGAGCGGTTGTGCCTGTGCGCTTTTGCGGTGACGCCTACCAGGCACAGTTCTCCTCTCCCAGCACCGCGGGCTCAACTCTGCAGCGGCAGAGCTGGCGGTCCGTTGTTGCGTAGCGGCCATACCACTGGCTGGTAATTGCCTGCGGGCTGTGGGAGAGCCGAGGGGAGTTGATAGAACGGTTGCAAAAGCGTCTGCAACGCCTGCACCAGCGCGAGCTGGGTTTCATCCAGCGGGGCCAAGCGCCAGAGGCGGCTGCCGTCCCAACAGCGGGTCTCCACCACGCTCAAGGTCTCGAGGGCAGTCAGGATGCGGCGCGTGGTCATGGGGATGCCCCCTTGCCGGGCCTGGCGTTCCAACAGGCTGTAGGTCAACAAGGCCGCCAGGTGGATGAGCAGCAGCCCTTCGATGCGCTCGTCTTTGTGCAAGTAGATAGGCGAGACTTTGAGGTCACTTTTACAGACAGCGAAGCGTTTCTCGCCGCCATCTTTCTGGCGATAGCGCGTCAGCATCTGTAATGGGGTAAGGTGCGCGTCGTTGGTGACCAGTAAGTAGCGCCCGTCTTGTTGGTCCGCTTGCCAGAGAGCGTAACGGTCAGCCCGCCAGCGCAGGGTGAGTTGCCCGCGGGCATCGGTGGCGACATGCACCTGCATGAATTGGCCCCCAGGCGCGCGTTTGAGGAGCGCGCGCAGGTGGCGTTCCATGGCCTTGACGGTACGGTAGTGCGCGGCGCCGATTTTTTCACGCAGCCCAGCAACTCCTGGCGGAGTGCCCAGAGGTGTTGGGCGCGGGTGCGGCGGAGTGCCGCGCGCATCGGGCCACTGAGCACCAGCAGTCCGCGATGGGTGATTTCCCCGCCTTGATGCGTGAACACTACCGCCACGGGTTTACCCCAATAGTCAGGGAGCAGCGGCGCGCGCCACAACTGGGACGTGGGTATACTGCGTAGGAGCGCGCAATGGGCGCTCGTGCGGGGTTGCAGCGCCGCCAGATAGTGCAACCCGTGCGCTTGGTAAGCGTGGGCCAGCTCCGCATTCAGCATGGCGCGGTCGCCAATGAGCACCGTCTCGGGACACGGCCGCCCATATTGCCGCAGCAAACGGCAGAGGCGCTCCATGTTGGCCTGGACGGTGGCCTGGTCAGCGGTGTGCCCGGCCCACAGCCCATAGTCGACAGGGATGTTGCCATCGGCCGCGGTGTTCAGCCCCAGTTTGAGTTTGCGTTTGTGCAGTGGGGTATTGTGGGCGAAGCCAAAGTCGCACCATTGGCTGTTGGCGTATTCCCCGTGCATGGTGAAGGCAGTCAGGTCGTAGAAGAGCAAGGCCAAGTCAATGTCGAACCGTACCAGGGCCTGGTGGGCGATATCCAGCCAGATGGCACGGCTATGCGTCTGCAAGGCTTCCAAGGTGCGCCCGAGACGGTCATCGTTGAACTTGGCCGCCGGCAGTCCCAGCGTCTCGACCAGCACCGTCTGCGCCAGCCAGTCCACCACCCGGTATAACGCCCGCGGCGCGGTGAGCCGGTTCAGGATCAAGACCAGCGCCACGGTTCCGTGATCTACCTCCGCCGCCGTGGGACAGTGGCGATTGATGCTGGCGCGCACTTGCAGGATGTCCAACAGCATATCGAGCACCGGCAAGGCCCCCAACTGCCGCTGTAACTGGGCCTGCGTCAACAGGTCCACCACCCGGGCGAACGTCCAGGCCCCGGACAAGGCCAACCGCGCGCCCCGCGCCACCCACTGCGCCCGGCGGTGCGCGCGTTGCAGTACACAGTAACGCTGCCACGCCCACTTCCGTAACCGTCGCCGTGCCCACCAGCGCCAGGGGGCACTCACACTGGGGTCAGCGAGCACCTCGGTAGGCAAAACTGGTCGGCTACCCTGGCGGCCCTCTGCCCCGCTCGCTGGCGCGAGCAGGAGACTATTCAGATTAACCCAACCACCACTTGTATACAGCGCGTTTTTGTGGCACAATGCATTTGGAATCGCTCCTGGCTAGTATGGTTTGGTCACTACTACTATGCCACAAAAGGAGCGATTCCGCTACTGCGTCGCTTTCTATTTCGTTGTTAAGGTGCGGAATTCAGGGTGAGTTGCCTATTCAGTATATACCTCTACTCAATGTTGATACTATCGAAGAGAATGTGGCCATAACGACAATAAACAAAGTCATCGATTATGTTAGTGGGCAATGGGAATTGATAGATCAAATACTACAGGAGCAAAAGTAGAGCATGAGTTTATCGCTTTCTCGACAGCGCAACCCAGAGACAAGTTGCGGGGCGGGACGAAATCGTCCCGCCCCGGTTGCACCGTCACCGGCGCGGCGCTCAGGTCGCTGGGCAAAGCAGACTTTGCCTGGCGTTGCTCTATCCTCCGCGCCGACAACCGCGTCAAATCCGTGCTGAACGGCGTGACCACCTACTACATCGGCAACCACTTCGAGTGGAGCGGATTTCAGTCTATTGCACTGCAGAGAGTGGGAAAACTACGCTACCAGCCTGGGGCAGGACAACGAACTACAACAAAAACGCCGTGGATGATTGCGTCCACGGCGTTTCTCCTCTCTATAATTCGCGCAGCTTCTCAAACGCTGCCCGCGCTGCCGCTCCCTGAATCCGCGCCGCCATGCGTTCGTCTTTCCACAACGCCTCACGCCGGTAGAAGTCGCGCTGCGCCGGCGAGTAGGGCCTGTGCCTTCGGGTCTCCATCCGCTGCGAAACCTCGCCCAAATGTGACCTTGATTGCCAGCGTGTTCGCGCTATAATATCAAGGTTGCATACATACCGTCTTCAAACACGCTATGCGCTATGGATCAGACTGAAACCAAGCCGAAGATTCTGTACATCGACGACGCGCCTTCGTCCAGGCGGCTCGTCGAACGTCTGTTGTCCGCACATTATGTGTTTTTCGAAGCGCCGGACGGCCTGAGCGGCATCGATCAAGCCGTCGCCATCCGGCCCAATCTGATCCTCGTGGATTTGAACCTTCCCCAATTCACCGGCTACGAAGTAGCGGCTCGCGTGAAGGGACTGCTGCCCACCGTGCCCGTCGTCGCGTTGACGGCGGACATGACCGAGCACGTGCGCGAGCACGCCCTGGCCTCCGGCTGCGATGGCTATATTGCCAAACCGATCAATGCGGATACCTTCGAGGAGCAAATCGCGCACTTCCTGGGTGGACGCCGCGAGACGCTGGAGGATGAAAGCTTCCGCAGCGCCTACCAGCAGACGTTGGTGGCGCGGATGGAAGAGAAGGTCCGCGAACTGACCCGCGCGTTGAAGAGCAATGCGGAACTGAACGCACAGCGCGATCAGTTGCTACAGGAAGCGCAGCGTCGCGCGCGGCTACTGGAAGCCACGGCGCAGGTCGGGCGCAGTGTCACGTCGATTCTCGATGCCGACGCGCTGCTCAAGAAGACGGTCGACATTCTCTGTGATGTGTATGGCTTCTACTATGCCGGTATTTTCCTGGTCGATGCGTCCGGCGACTGGGCGGTGCTGCGGGCCGGTCGGGGGGAGGCCGGTGCGGAGATGATCGCGGAGGGGTACAAGGTCAAGATCGGGGAGCAGTCGATGGTAGGGATGGCGATTGCCGAGCGCCGGGCGTTGTTCGCTCCGGATGTGGCAGAAGAACCACTCCATTTCAGGAATCCACACTTGCCGCTGACGCTCTCGGAGATGGCGTTACCCTTGATTGTGGGGACAGGTGCGCAGGCGCACGTGATCGGCGCGGTGACGGTGCAGAGTAAGGCGGAGGCGGCTTTCACCAGCGAGGACATGACAACGTTGCAAACCATGGCCGACCAGTTGGCCATCGCTATCGACAATGCGCGTCTGCTCAAGGATTTGGAGGCCACCCACGCCGAATTGGTGCGCACGAAAACGTTCGAAGCGATCGCCACGGCGACCGGGGAGGCCATCCACTGGGTAGGGAACAAAGCCGCGCCGATTCCGGGCAGCATCGCCCGCGTGCGCGAGGATCTGGTGAAATACTTGCTGATGGCGTGCGCTTTGCTGGAAGAAGCGCCCCCCGAACTGCGCGAACACAAATTCGCGCAACTCATTCTGACGGCTGAAGCTGCGCTGGCCGAACAGAACGGTGCTCTGGACGTGAAGCAACTGCGCGAGGAGCTGGCGCACCAGCCACTCCGGCGCTTGCAAGGCACGTTGAACCTGGAATCCATGTTAGAGGACCTGAACATTGTTGAACAGAGCGCCCGCTCAATCCTGAACATCAAAGAGGACTTGATTGGACCGGCGCGGCAGAAGCATCTGGAGCCGGTGCGCCTACCGGAGCTGTTGCAAGAGACGGTGCGCTCGATGGCGGTCCCCAGGGAAGCCGTGCGGTTTCTGCTCGTCGAGGATGTCCCACCCGTACTGGCCGATCCCGAACAGTTGGCGCACGTCTTCATCAACCTGATCAAAAATGCGATGGAAGCCATGCACCAGGTGGAAGACAAGAAGCTCTTCATCTGGGTGCGCACGGCGGACGATCCGCGCTTTGTGGTCACCGATGTGACGGACAACGGGAGTGGGATTCCGCCGGAGATCGTCGACAAAATCTGGGTGGCATTCTACACCACCAAGGGCGACCGCGGTGGCACGGGCCTGGGATTGCCCGCGTGTGTCAAAATTATCAACCAGTTGGGAGGCAAAATCACCGTCGAGAGTGTGATGGGCGAGGGAACGACGTTCAGCGTGTATCTGCCGGTGATGCGAGCTAAGGATTTGTAAATAAACAATTTCCCGCTTGGGCCGGTCTCCAGACCGTGCCCGCCCATACCTGGGCCTGTGGTGACACGGTCGGAGACCGGCCACAGCTTTTGGGAAGTTATGCTTTTACGAACGTTGGGTGATTTTAAAGAAAAGGAAAACGTGATGAAAGAGGAAGTGAAGGTTTTGCTTGTGGATGACGAAAAGCTGGTGTTGCGGAGTATCGAGAAATCGCTATTGCGGGCCGGCTTCGAAGTGGAGGCCGTCGGCGATGTGACGGCGGCGCTGGCCTTGTTCAAAGAGACGATGGCGAGCGATACACCGTTCGACATCGCCGTTTTGGATCTGAATATGCCGAATTTTGAGGGGTATGTGGACCCCACCGCGGGTTTGCAGTTGTTGAGCCAGCTCTTGGAAGCGCAACCCGGTTTTCCGGTGATCGTGTTGACGGCCTTCGATGAGGTCGAGCGGGCCAAGGACGCCGTCCGGCGCGGCGCGCGCGCCTATTTCGTCAAGGGGCGTGAAGCAGACTTGATCGCATTGATCGAGCGCATCGTCCAGGACTAACCATTTCCCCATTTCTCGCGTGAAGGAGCAAATCTATGGATAAACCAACGTTAGTTGAGCGCCGTGCGGCTTTGTTGCATGCCGGAGCGCTGGTCAGCCGTAACATCACATCGATCCTTGAGCCGGATATGTTGTTGCACCGGACGGTTGACATTATCTGCATTGCATTTGGGTTCTACTATGCAGGGGTTTTCCTGCTGGATGAAACCGGGGCATGGGCCGTCTTGCGCGCCGGACGGGGTGAGGCTGGCGCAGCGATGGTGGCCGATGGACACAAGCTGCAGGTCGGTGGACAGTCGATGATCGGCGCCGCCACCGAGCGCAACAAGGCAGTGATCGCGTTGGACGTAGGTGAGGAGCCGGCGCATTTCAAGAACCAATACCTGCCGCTCACCCGCTCCGAGATGGCGCTGCCGCTGTCCGTCGGCGATAAGGTGATCGGCGCATTGACCGTGCAGAGCGTGGAGGAAGCCGCTTTCACCGAAGATGACATCACAGTGCTGCAAGGGATAGCGGA
>DAOUAY010000387.1:0-1658 GCA_034432995.1 Anaerolineae bacterium
CGCTTCCTGCTCGGCGTGGCGCAAGCGACCCCACTGTGGGGCGATCCCTGCGCGGCCTCGCCGGATTTCCCCTACGGACACCTGCCGGTCTACGTGGCGCGCTTGTTCGTGATGACCGCGCCTAATGCCGATCCCCTGTTCGTGATGCGGCTCTTCTCCGGGCTGCTCGGCGTGCTGCTGGTGGCCTTGACCGGCGCGTGGGGCCGCGCACTCGCCGGGCGACGCAACCCTGCCGGGACGCGGGGCGCTCTCCTCGCTGCCGCACTCATGGCGTTTGCTCCTTTCCCTATCCAACAGGCGCGCTTCTACTCCGTGGACGTGCTCGGCGCAATCCTGGCCTCCGGCGCGATCCTGGCGGCAACCCGTCACCGTTGGACGCTCGCCGGGGCGCTCTCCGGTTTAGCGTTCGCGTGCAAAGCCTCGCTGGCCTGGTGCGCGGTGGTCGTGGTCGTGGGGTATGGATTGTGGGAAGTCTATAGTCGAAAGTCGAAAGTCGAAAGTCGAAAGTCGGGAGAATCAGCGAATGGGCGAAACAGCGAATCAGCGAATCAGCGAAGCCGCGAATCTAGCATTGAGTTACGAGTAACCAGTCACCAGCAACAAGTAGCGAGTAACAAGCGGCTCCCCCCCCGTCTATCGTCGCGCGAATCTTCGCGCCCCGTCTACCGTCTACCGTCTTCCATTCTCCTCACCTTCGCCCTCGCCTCCCCGTGGGCGTTGCTGCGGCCTGCGGCGTGTTGGAACGGCCCGGCGATTCAGGCGATGATGGCTTCTGGGCGTTTCATCTTCCCCTATACGCGCCAGTACGCGAGCACGCTGCCCTTCCTCTACCCGCTGGCGCAGATGGCGCTCTGGGGACTTGGCCCGCTGGCGACGCTGCTGGGCCTCTTGGGACTGGGGTGGGCGCTGTGGCGCTGGCGGCGTGCATCGTTTACGCTGCGCCTGGCCTGCATCTGGACGTTGATCTATTTCCTGATGACCGCGGGGTTGTACGTCAAGTTTCCACGCTATCTTCTCCCGCTCTATCCGGTGTGGGCGGCGTGGGCGGCGTTGGTCTGTGTGAAAGCGATCGTTTCCCCGGTTGCGCGGCGGGTTGTGGCGATGGTGACGCTTGCCTCTACAGCGTTGTTGGGATGGGCGCAGGTTTCGATCTATTCGTTGCCGCACTCGTGGATCACCGCCTCGCAGTGGATCTACGCGAATGTGCCTTCCGGCGCGACCATCGCCGTCGAGGACTGGGATCACACGCTGCCCGTTCCGTTGTGTGAAGGCAATATCGGGCGCTACACGGTGCTGACCACGCCAGTCTACGATGAGGAGACAACATCAAAGGGCGAGGCGAAAGTGGCGCGGCTTGCGGAGATCGCACGGGATGCGGATGTCATCGTGCTGGCGAGCCATCGCGGCTACGGGGCGCTGGCGCGCCAACCGGAGCACTACGCCGCGACGTTGGCCTGGTACGAGGAAATCTTGCGTGAACGTGAGGTCGTCGCCTTTGGGCGCTGCCCGCGCGTAGGACCGCTCGCTCTTACCGATGACCCGTTGGCCGACGCGGGCCTCTCGTCAACCCTCTCGTTGGCCGAACGCTGCGGCACACCCTACGCTCTGCGTTTCCCACACCTCGATGAGAGCTTCCGCGTCTACGATGCCCCGCCAGT
>DAOUAY010000388.1:0-25390 GCA_034432995.1 Anaerolineae bacterium
ACGCTCAGCGGCGACCTCATCGCCCGGCGGGTTGTAGGTGGGCTGGCGGACTGCGAGACGATCACGCTCGATTTCCCGGCGGATACCCCTGTCCCGTGCGAGCCGTCTGCCGGGGCGCTCAAGGCGCTAGGCGTGGCGTCGGCGGAGGCTGCCGTGTATGGGACCCGCGCGCACGACCTGCTCATCCACCTTGCCGATGCGCAACAGGTGCGCGACCTGCGCCCGGACTTTGCGGCGCTGCTGGCCTGTGAGGAACTGGCCTCCTATCGCGGCGTGATGGTGACGGCGGTAGGCGAGCCACCCTACGACTTCGTCTCGCGCTTCTTCGCGCCGAAAGTGGGCATCAACGAGGACCCCGTCACCGGGTCGGCGCACACATTGCTCACGCCATATTGGTCCGCGCAGTTGGGCAAGACGGAGATGCTGGCCTACCAGGCGTCGGCGCGCGGCGGCGAGATCGGCGTGCGGTTGGCGGAGAACGACCGGGTGGAATTGACGGGGGGTGCGGTGGTGGTGTGCAAAGGGGAGTTGTGCGTGTAAATCGCCGCTCGAATTGCGCTGTTTCGTGGTAGAATAAGAGAAAAGGTGTCAGCAGAGGTCGAAGCGCCAACGGTATTATACATTGCGCGTGATGGCGCTTGATTCTGTCGAGCAACTTGCTGAGGCGGGTGTATAAGTATGCATAATCTGTTAGAGCGAATTTCAATCGATCCTGGCGTTTGTTTCGGCAAGCCGTGCATTCGTGGCACACGTCTGTGGGTTTCTTTACTATTGGACTTTCTTGCTTCTGGTATGAGCATTGAGGAAGTGTTGGAAGAATACCCACAACTCGCCGCGGAGGACGTCCGGGCTGCTATTGCGTATGGCGCCATGATGTCCCGCGAACGGTACGTTGAATTACCCGGCGAGGTCGCGCGTGCGTTTTAAGCTGGATGAGAACTTTGGCACGCGGACCCAGCGCCTTTTTGTCGACGCTGGGCATGACGTCCACACCGTGAGCCATGAATTGCTTCAGGGTGTGTCGGATCAACAACTCTACCAGGTGTGTTGTGCTGAGAAACGCTGTCTGGTGACGTTGGATTTGGATTTTGCTAATCCGTTGCGTTTTCCACCGGGGAAAAGTGGAGGCATCGTTGTTATACGAGTCCCACGCAATCCTAGCTTGACGCTTCTTGAAGACCTGATTGAGCAGACCCTCACAATGGCGGCGCAAACGGCGGTCGCTGGGCAATTGTGGGTCGTTGAGCCGGGGCGTGTTCGTATTTATGATATGGAGAACTTCGAGTAAATTCCGCGGGTTTTACACAACGACTGGCCTGGAATGATATTCCCAGGCCAGTTTGTTTATTGGGATCGGGATGCGAGGACTTTTGTCCCCTAAACGATCTCAACCACCGATCCCCCTTCACCCTTCGTCACTTGAATCTGCGTGGGAAACGCCTCCCGCAGTTCGTCGATGTGCGTAATCACGAGGATCAGGTCGAATTCGTGCTGCACGGCTTTGACGGCTTCCACGAGCCGTTGACGTCCCTCGGCGTCCAGGGAGCCGAAGCCCTCGTCCACGAAGAGGGAGCGCAGGCGCACCCCCGCGCGCTGCGCCAGCATCCGCGAGAGCGCCACGCGGATGGCAAAGTTGACGCGGAATTGCTCACCCCCTGAGAAGTTTTCATAAGGGCGCGTGCCCTTCTCGTCGCTGATGATGATGTCCAGCGTCTCCCGCAGGTTGCCCGTCTTGGTCTCGCGCTGCGTGTCGAAGCGGACGTGCATCCGCCCGGCGGTGAGGCTTTGCAGGATGTGGTTGGCCTCGCGTTCCAGCTCCGGCAAGGTGTGCTCGATGATCATCGCCGGGATACCGTTGACGCCGAAAGCGTCGCGCAGTTCGGTGAGCAGGCCCACGCGCGCGCCCAGTTCCTCGCGTTGGGCGCGCATGTCCTGCTGGCGGCGTTCCAACGTCTCCAACGCGGCTAAGTTCTGCCGCGCCGCGCCGATGCGTTGGCGGGCGACGGCCTCCTGCTGGCGCGCTGCGTTGAGCAGATTCGTCAGGCGCGGCGCTTCGGCGAGGGTGGGGCGCAGCGCGTCGAGCGTGGCTTCCTGCGCGGCGCGTTCGGCCTCCAGCGTGTTGATGCGCCCGTGCTGCGCTTCGATTTCCAGCGCGAGCCGTTTGAGCGTTTCCGCTTCCTTCTCGATGCTGACGCGCGCTTTTTCCAACTCGCGGTAGTCGTCTTCGGCGTGGGCGAGGGCCTGGACGCGCTTTTTGACTTCCTGGTGGGCGCCGGCGTCATAGCCGAGTTCGGCCAGTTCCGCGTGGATGCGGGCGAGTTCCGCGCGCGGGCCGGCGGCGTAATCCTCTTGTGCGAGGCGGGTTTGGAGGGCGAGCGCGGCAGCCTGCGCCTGTTCCAGCGCGGGACGTTCAGTATCGGCGTAGGCTTCGGCGGCGAGTTGCGCCTCGACTGCGGCGGCCTGCGCCTGCACGACGGCGATGCGCTCGCGGGCGATGTCGCTCTGTTCGAGTTGCTGTTGCAGCCGGGCGACGGCCTGTTCCTGCCGGGGACGCGCGCGCAGCAGCCGTTCCTGTTCTTGTAAATGCAGTTGCAGGGCGGTTTTCTCGTCCTTGAGCGCCTGGATGCGCGCATCGTTGACACGGAACTCGTCGCCCATGGCGTCGCCTTCGGCCTGGATGTCGTCGAGCAGGCGCTCCTGATGTTCGGGCGTGAGGGGTTGGCGGCACAACGGGCACACGGCTTCGGCCTCGGCCAGGGTTTCGATGCGGGTCTTGGCCTCGTTCATCGAATCGCGGAGTTGGCGGTTGCGCTCGATCAGGCGGCTGCGTTCGACCTCGCCGGTTTGCAGCGTTTCGCGGATACGGTCTTGTTCCTCGGCGATGACATCCAACTGCCTGAGTTCGGCGCGGGCGGCGTCGAGTTCGGCTTGCAGCGCCGGATCGACGGTGCGTTCGCGCAACAGCGCGATTTGCCCGCGCAAGTCGCTGAGCGCGCGCTCCATAGCGGCGCGGTTCGCGGCGATGGCGCGCTCGATGCGCTCGATCTTCTGTTCCGCCGCGCGCAGTTGCTTGTTGAGCGCCTCGCGTTCAGCGGCGATGGCTTGCTCGCGCGCGCTTTTCTCGCTTTGCAGCCGGGCGGCCTGGCCGAGCTTCTCGCCCCAGGCGCGCTCCTCGGCGATGACGGCGTGATACGCCGCGTAATTCGCTTCGATGGCAGCAGCCTGTTCGACCATGCTCGCGTAGTACGCCTGCTGGCCCTGGTGCGTTTCCTCTTCTTGTTCCAAACGCGCCAGTCTAGCTCTCTCTTGTTGGCGACGTTCGTCCAGGTCGGCAATCTGGCGTCGCAGACCGAGCGCCTGTTCTTGCACGCGATTGATTTCGTCCACCTGCTTCTGGATGTCGGCCAGGCGCGCCTCGGCGATGTGAGCCTGCGCTTCGGCTTCAGTGAGCAGCGTCTCGTATTCGGAGCGGCGAGCCAACTCCTGCGCGGTTTCGTTCAGGCGGCGATCCATTTCCTGGATGCGGCCCTGCGCGCCGGAGAGCCGTTTTTTGACGCGATCCTGGTACTCGTCCCAGCGATCCAATCCCAGGATCGCGCCGAGCACGCGCTTGCGGTCGCCGGACGTTTGGACGGTGAACTCGTCGGCGTGGCCCTGGCGCAGGTACGCGGAGTTGACGAAGGTGTCGTAGTCCAGCCCCAGTTGGGAGACGATGCGGGTTTGTGTCTCGCGGATGCTATCGGCGGTGAGGTTGCGCCAGCCTGCAGCGCCTTCCACCTGGAAGTCCAGGATCGAGCCGGTGGAGCGCCGTCCCTGGCGCTCGCGGCGGCGCAGGATGCGGCAGCGGCGTTCGTCGCCGCCCTGGTAGGGCATCCGGAAGACGAACTCGACTTCCAGCCCCTCCTCGCCGTGATAGACGAGGTCCTCATCCCGTCCGTAAGGCGCGCGCGACCGGCCCCACACGGCCCAGGTGATCGCGTCGAACAGCGCGGACTTGCCCGCCCCGTTCTCGCCGACCAGGCTGGCAAGGTGAATCCCGCGCAAGTCCAGATCGGTCTCGCGGTGCGAGAGAAAATTGCGGAGGTGGAGTTCTTCAGGAATCATAGTTAAGGGTAAAGAGTAAAGAGTAAAGAGTAAAGAGTAAAGAGTAAAGAGTTAAGATGGAGAGATGGTATTCATAAATTCGTATATTCGCTGATTCATCATTCGCTGATTCGCCCATTCGCCGATTCTTCGATCTGCTCATTCGCCGGGCAGAGCGCCGTGCCTTGTCCGCGCCAGGGGAGGTAGGCGATGAGGTCGGTGAGGGTGTGCGCGCCGTGGATTTCGAAGCGGCGCAGGGCGTAGAGGTTGGACAGGCTTTGCTTCGGCGATGCGTTCAGGGCGACGGCGGCGCGGTAGCCGGCTTTCTGCGCCAGCGCGACGGTGCTGTCCGAATAGAGGCCGTAGGGATAGGCGATGCTCTCGACCGTGATGTCGAGCTTCGCTTCCAGGACGGACTTCGAGCCGGAGATCTCGTAACTGGCATCCTCCGCGCTGACGGCGAGCAGGTTGACGTGCTTGCGGGTGTGCGAGCCGATTTCCATGCCGGCGTCGCGCAATGCCTCCAACTGTTCCCCCGACACATAGCGCTCGCCCGCGGTATGGCTGCTCAGGATGTAAAACGAGGCCTTCATCCCATACTTTTGCAGCAAGGGTAAAGCGACGTTGTATTGTTCGATCCAGCCGTCATCGAAGGTGATGGCGATGGGGCGCTGGGGGAGGACGCCCTCACCGCGCAGCGCCGCCGCGATCTCGGCAACCGTCACCGTCTGGTAGCCGAGCCGGCGCAGCAGCGCGAGTTGGGCATCGAAATTGGCGGCGGTGACGTTGAACCGGGTGATGCTATCGCCGTCCCGTTCCAGAGATTCACGTCCTACGAAATGGTAGAGCAGCATCGGCGCAACAATCTCGCCTTCGCGCAAGCTCAACTGCGTGTCCGACATACATAAGGCGGCTTGCAGCGTAGCGTCCGCGCGCAGGTAAGTGTCGAGCGTTGTCATATCGGGCGTTGGCGTGGGAGAAGGAAAGGGTGTTGCCGTTGGCGATGCGGTGGCGGTCGGCGATGGCGTCAGGGTCGGCGTTGCCGTAGGCGACGGGGTCAATGTGGGCGTCGGCGATGGCGTTGTGGTGGGCGTCAGGGTAGGCGTCGTCGTGGGGGCGAGGGTGGGTATCGCTGTGAAAAGCGCATCTGTGGCTGTCGCTTCTGGTCCAGCGTTGGCCTCTTGCGGCGCGACGAGCGGCAGTTGGCTGCCGATATAGACCAGCAGGACCAGAAGCACCAGACTGCAAAACAGCAAAGTGTGATGTCGAGAAGGCGTCATAGGCTCTTGTCTATGGATTCCCTTTGAATCCCTGGGCGACGATGAAGGATTCCCAGCTTTCGTTACGGGTGGCCGCCGGGGTGTGTACTTTGACCGGGTGGAAGGCCATTTTGACCTCGTGGAGCAGCGCGGGCAAGTCCTCCCCCTCGAAGACTTTGATGACCAGTTTCCCACCGGGGACCAGCAGGTTTTTGGCGACGGCGAGCGCGACGCGACCTAGTTCCATAGAAAGGACGTGATCGCGTAGCTTGACGCCCGTTGTGGATGGCGCGGCGTCGCTGAGGACAACGTGGACGCGCCCGCCGACCATGTCGATCACCTGCGCCTGCACTGCCGGATCGGTCATGTCGCCCTGCAGCGTCGTCACACCGGGGATCGGCTCGATCTCCTGCAAGTCCAGGGCGATCACGCGACCACCGTTCCCCACCAGTTTCGTCGTCACCTGCGACCACGAGCCTGGCGCAGCGCCCAAATCCACCACCACGTCGCCGCGCCGGATGATGCGGAATTTTTCCTGGATCTGGATCAGCTTATACGCCGACCGCGCGCGATAGCCTTCCTGCTTGGCCTTCTGGAAGTATTGTTCTTTGCGCTGCTGCTTCCGCCAATGTGACAACTCTCAACTCCTGTAAAAACTAAACCATTTCACCACAGAGGCACGGAGCACACAGAGTAAACCTTATAAAAATCTCTGTGAACTCTGTGTCTCCGTGGTGAATTTTACGTTCGCGTTTTGGATACATCAATCTGCTGACAAGACGGCCTGTTTGGTGCGGCGGGGGGCGCGGGGCGTGCGGAAGGCGTCGAATTGGAGGGAGAGGACTTCCGGCAGCCGTCCGACGATGCGCGTGCCCGTCTCGCGGTACTCTTCCTTGTCGATCAAACCGCGCTCGTGGAACAGGCCCACCAATTCCCCACGGTCGAAGGGGATCACCACATCGACGCGCACCATTTCGGATTCGAGGACTTCTTCGATGTGGCCGAGCAACTTATCCAGCCCCATACCGGTGAGCGCAGAGACGGCGACGCTGTCCGCGAGATGGCACAGCGCCGCGCACGCGGACTCCGGATCGGCGAGCCGGTCGATCTTGTTCAGCACGTTGATCATCGGGATGTCGCCCGCCTCGATCTCCTTGAGCGTGGCGTAGACGGCGCGGGCTTGCTCGAGCGCCTGCGGGTGGCTGGCGTCGATGATGTGCAGCAGCAGATCGGCTTCGCTCACCTCTTCTAGCGTGGCGCGAAACGCCGCGATCAGCCCGGTGGGGAGCTTCTGGATGAAGCCGACGGTGTCCGTCAGCAGCACGACCGTCCCGCCCGGCAACGTGACGCGCCGCGTGGTGGGGTCGAGCGTGGCGAAGAGTCGATCGGCGATGTAGACGTCGGCCCCGCTGAGGGTGTTGAGCAGCGTGGATTTGCCCGCGTTGGTGTAGCCGACCAGCGCGACGGTGGGCAATCCGCTGCGGCGGCGCTGGCTGCGATAGCGGGCACGTTGCGCGCGCACGGTTTCCAACTCGCGCTTGATCTGGCTGATGCGGTGGCGGATCACGTTGCGGTCCATTTCCAGCTTGGTCTCGCCGGGTCCGCGCACGCCGACGCCGCCGGTGCTGCCGCCCGCGCGCCCGCCGGCTTGCCGGGTGAGCGCCTGCTGCGTCCACGTTTGCGTCAGGCGCGGCAGGCGATACTCGTACTGCGCGAGCTCCACCTGGAGCGCGCCCTCGCGGGTGTGCGCGTGCTGCGCGAAGATGTCGAGGATCAGCCCGGTGCGGTCGAGCACCTTCACGTCCTTGCCGAAGACTTTTTCCAGTTCGCGCTGGTGGCCGGGGGTTAGCTCGTTGTCGAAGACGACCACGTCGATGCGCATTTGCTGCACCGTTTCGGCGATTTCGGCGGCTTTGCCCTTGCCGATGAAGGTGGAGGCATTGGGACGTTCCAACTTCTGCACCGTCTGGCCGAGCACGTCCAGGCCGGCGGTATCGGCCAGGCGTGCCAGCTCGCTGAGCGATTCCGCGGCGGGCCAGGCTTCGGGTTTGTATTTGCCGTCGGGGATGGCCTTCCACTCCACGCCGACCAGATAGGCTTTTTCCGGCGGGGCAATCGTCTCTTTGATGGATTCGCGTTCGGTCATACACCTCCTGGATAATCAAGACTATAAAAGTCTTAGCACGTACTGCGTCTTGCGAACCTGTTGTTCGACGCAGATATTTGCTCAACCAGACGCCTCGTGAGACTTTTGTAGTCTGGTTCCTGCTGACGACTTTGCATTGTCATGATAACCGGAAATCAAAGATGGGCAAGGTCAGGGTTTTGTCATTCTTGCTCCGAGGGGAACGCCAGTTCCCCGTTTCAAGCTGAGATGGGTCACAAACCGCGGATCTGGCGATCCGCTCGGAGCAAAATATGCCACTGTGACGAGAATGACAAATCTCAGTGGGCAAGGTAGAAAAGTTAGAAGATTCTGCAACCTATGCTAAAATGAGGGTGTTGATACGGAGCGCCAAAAATATGGAACGATTGTCCGGGCTGGCGTATGGGACGCGGCTCCGCCACGCTTGAGCTGGTGAGACATTTCACCACGAATATCTGCATTCGCCGAATCTTTACAGATAACGCATCATTTGCCATTTGCCATTTGCCATTTGCCATTTGCCATTTGCCATTTGCCATTTGCCATTTTTAAGGAGGGCCTTGTGCGAATTCTAGTCACGGGTGGGGCAGGTTTTCTGGGGAGCGCGCTGGCGAACGCTTTGGTACGCCAGGGCCACGAAGTGTTGGTGTTGGACGATCTCAGCGCCGGAGATCAAACGCGGCTGGATGCGAAGGTGTTTTTTCATCGCGGCGAAATCACCAACCGGCCCAAGCTGTGGACGCTCTTGCAGGGCGTGCAGTGCGTGTATCATCTCGCGGCGCGCGTGTTAGTGGCGGAATCGATCCTCTATCCCCGCGAGTACAACGACGTGAACGTCGGCGGCACCGTCGCGCTGTTGGAGGCGATGCGCGATGTGGGTGTGCCGCGTCTGGTGTTCACCTCGTCGGGGGCGGTCTACGGGGCGCAGGAAGCGCAGCCGGTGTCCGAAACGACCACGCCCAACCCGCAATCGCCCTACGCGGTGAGCAAGCTCGCGGCGGAATATTATGTCCACACGATCGGCGCGCTGTGGGGGACGACGACCGTGGCTCTGCGGATTTTCAACGCTTACGGCCCCGGACAGCCATTGCTGCCCTCGCACTCGCCGGTAGTTTCACGCTTCATCTATCAGGCGCTGGGCGGCGGCTCGCTGGTGATCTTCGGCAGCGGCGAGCAGACGCGCGATTTCGTCTACGTCGATGACGTGGTGCGCGCGCTCATCGCCGCGGCGACTGCGCCCGACGTGGCTCGCCGCACGATCAACGTCGGCAGCGGCGAAGACACCGCGGTCCAGACGTTGGCCCAACACGTGCTGGCCCTGACCGGTTCTTCCAGCAACATCATCAATAGCCCGGTGGAGAGCGGCGGCGTGACGCGCCTGCGCGCCGATGTACGCCTGGCGCGCCAAATTCTGGGCTATGAACCCAAAGTCACATTGCAGGAGGGCCTGCGCCGCACACTGGCCGAAGACTCGCGTTTCCGAAGGCGGTGAGTGTTCTATTTTCTTTCCCTAAAAATCCGTAGAATCCGTGACATCCGTGTACGATTCTTCGATTCGTGATTGCAAGATCATCTTGACTACGACAATTTTCGCTAATTTTAAGAGGATTCGCGTAGATTTGCGAGATTAGCGGTTTGTTATGAGAGGAGACGCCGGTGCTAACGCACTCCATGCAAGCACGAAAACATGTCAATAGATTTTTGCCATTTGCCATTCGCCATTCGCCATTTGCCATTTTCGAAGGAGGGTTTTATGCTGATCACACATGCACGCATTGCCACGCTTGGCGATGATCCAAAGGTATTGGAGGATGGGGCATTGCTCATCCGCGACGACAAAATCGTGGCGCTGGATACGACGATGGCGCTGGCGACGCAGTACCCGCGCGAGGAGCGCCTGGATGCCGGCGGACAGCTCGCGTTGCCGGCGATGCTGTGCGGGCACACGCACTTCTACGGCGCGTTTGCGCGTGGCTGGGCCGTTCCCGGCCCGCCGCCCACGCGCTTCGGCGAAATCCTCGAACGGCTATGGTGGCGGCTCGACAAGGCTCTGACGATGGACGACGTCCGCTATTCCGCGCTGGTCTGTCTGGCCGACGCGGTTCGCCACGGCGCGACGACGCTCATCGACCACCACGCCAGCCCCAACGCCATCGACGGTTCACTCGACGTGCTGGCCGAAGCGGTGATGCAGTCCGGCATTCGCGTGTCGTTGTGCTACGAAGTGACCGACCGCGACGGCCCCGCGCGTGCGGCAGCCGGCATCGCAGAGAACGCGCGCTTCTTGCGGCGGATGCGCGCCGAACCACACCCGCAGTTGGCGGCCTCGTTTGGACTGCACGCCTCGCTGACGTTGAGCGACGCCACGCTGTCTGACGCCGTTACGGCTGCCGCTGGACTCGAAACCGGGTTCCACATCCACGCGGCGGAGGGCATCGAGGACGTGGAGGACAGCCGGGCGAAATCCGGCCAGCGCGTCATCCACCGGCTGCACGACGCCGGCATCCTCGGCCCGCGCTCGATCGTCGCGCACGCCGTCCACGTGGACGAGAGCGAGGTGGACGTGCTGGCGCAAACCGGCACCTGGATCACCCACCAACCGCGCTCGAATATGAACAACGCCGTCGGTTTCGCGCAGGTGGAGGCGATGCTGGCGCGCGGCGTGCGGATCGCCTTGGGCAACGACGGCTTCAGCAACAACATGGTCGCCGAGATGAAGACAGCGTATCTCGGCCACAAACTGGCGCAGCGCGATCCACGGGCGATGCCCGGCGACCTCGTGTTTCGCCTGGCCTACGACGCCAACGCCGAACTGGCGCGCCTCTTCTGGCCTGCGCAAACGCTGGGCGTGCTCGCGCCGGGCGCCATGGCCGATCTCATCCTCGTGGACTACAAGCCGACGACGCCGCTGACCGCGGGCAATCTGCCGTGGCACATCCTCTTCGGTTACGAAGCCTCGGCGATCACCACCACGATCAGCGCCGGGCGTGTGCTGATGCGGGACCGCCGCCTGCTGACGCTAGATGAAGAAGCGATCACCGCGCGCTCGCGCGAACTGGCTGCGGCGTTGTGGGCGCGAGTTTGAGCTGTAGAATATAACATTTAGCACTATCTTCTTGTTCATTCGTTATGTTATGCTAGAATACAGTCAGATGCGGATCGACATTCTAACGTTATTTCCAACGATGTTCGGCGGGGCGTTGCAAGAGAGCATTCTCAAGCGCGCTCAACAACGTGGTCTGCTTCACCTGGTCATCCATCAGATCCGCGATTATGCGCTGGACCGGCATCAAATGACCGACGACCTGCCTTATGGCGGGGGCGTAGGTATGGTGATGAAACCCGAGCCGGTCTTCCGCGCCGTGCGTTCGGTGTTGGGCGGGACACAAGCGCCGGTGATTCTGTTGACCCCACAAGGGCGGACGTTCACCCATGCGGTGGCCCAAGAACTGGCCCAACATCCCCGGCTGATGCTGATATGCGGTCATTACGAAGGCGTCGACGAGCGCGTGCGCGAGCACCTGATCACCGACGAACTCTCGATTGGCGATTACGTGTTGACCGGCGGCGAGCTGGCGGCGATGGTGGTGGTGGATGCTGTAGTACGGTTTGTGCCGGGTGTTTTGGGGGCCACGGAGAGCGCGCATGACGATTCTTTCAGCGGCGGCCTCCTGGAAGGGCCGCAGTACACGCGCCCGCCGGTTTTCGAGGATTGGCAGGTCCCGGAAGTTTTGCTGTCGGGCGATCATGCCCGGGTTGCGCGGTGGAAGCGCGCGATGGCGGTGCAGCGGACGTGGATGCAGCGTCCTGAGCTTTTGGAGACTGCATCTCTGGGCGCCGAAGACGAGACGCTCTTGCAGGAATTTCGTCACACTTTGGGTGAACCTGATGATGTGGAGTGAAGTATATTTATGTAGAGTGTGTGATAAGGGCAAGGCGGGCGCCCCCCCCTCAGGCGTTGAGCCGCGGCTGATCTGGCGATTGCAACGTGGAGACTCCACGGCGTTGGGTGAGCTTTACGAGTTGTTCAAAGACAACGTCTACCGCACTGCATTGGCCATCACCCGCGATGAGCACGCTGCAGAAGACATTCTTCAGGAGTGTTTTGTACGTTTATATCACTATGCTGCATCCGTTGACGCTGAGCGTCCGCTAAAACCCTGGCTTTACCGGGTCGCAGTCAATCTATCCTACGATTGGTTCTCGAAAAAGCGGGCACTGCAGCCGCTGGATGATGTGCTGGAATGGTTATCCAGCCTGTCCAATGTTTTCCCACCGCCCGACCATAGGGCCGAGGAGCGGGAATTACACAGTATGGTCCGCGACGTGATTGCAGAATTGCCGATGACCCATCAGGCCGTGGTGGTGCTTTTCTATCTGGAAAATCTATCGCTTGAGGAAGTTGCTGAGGTGGTGGAATTGCCGGTGGGGACGGTCAAGTCTCGGCTCCATTATGCGCGCAAGCGCTTACGCGATACCCTGGCGCAACGCCAGCGGCCTGTACCTGAGATGGCGTATGAGTTCACGTGAATTTGACGGTATGCTGGACGATTTGGTGCGGCAGGCCCTTTATCCTTTTGTCGAAGCCGAACCGCCGGCGCGGGTGTGGCGGCGGGTGTGGCAGGCTGTGTGTGAAGCCCGCGCCGAGTTTGCCCTGGTTGATTTTCCGTCGCCCGCCAGTCCGCTGGCGCCCGCCAGTCCGCTGGCGCCCGCCAGTCCGCTGGCGCACAGTCCGCTGGCGGCTTTTACCCGTTGGGTGCGGTGGCTGTTATCGCCAGGCGGGGGCAACGTGATGGTTGTGCCATTGTTCTCGAACCGGTCGTATTACGTCGACTCAAGTGGGCGCGGTCTGCCGTCGCCGTTTTGGGATATCGCTTTGAAGCAGATGTTCGATCTGCGTCTGGCGTCCTAGTGCTGCTTGACACGCTCAATCCTTAATGGTATATTAGAGCATCTTTATATTCTATATTCCTGGCCACGAGGCCGAAAAGCGTTGAGAGTTGTTTCGACGCCCTTTCACCTGCTTGTTGGCGCCGAGGTTGTAGGCAAATCAACGCCTTATGATCGAGAAAGGAGGTGGTGGCATTTCTTGAAAACTGTAATGAGACCGCGCAATACGCAAGAAGAGTGAGTCGATAATCCATTAACACAATCAACTTAGGAGGAGAAACTGATGATTACCAAGAAGTGGATGAACCTTTTGGCTGTGGTCGTACTTCTGAGCATGACTCTCGCCGCCTGCGCCACACCGGAACAAGTGGTCGTCACCGTTGAGAAGGTGGTCGAGAAAACGGTCGAGGTCCCGGTAGAGGTCACGAAAGAGGTTGAGAAGGTCGTCGAGAAAGAGGTCGAAAAGATCGTCGAAGTGACCCCCGAACCTGTCAAGATCGACCGCAAGGGCGCCTGGCTGGACACCCTCGTCTTCGTCGAAGAGCCGAGCACGGATGCCGCGGTGACCCGCCTCGAGGTGGGCGAGTTGGACCTGTTTGCCTTCCAGGTCAGCAATCGTGACGTTGCTAAAAAAGTGGAGGAGTCTGCTGTTCTCGATTCGTATCGCTCCTCCGGCTCCTACAATGAGATAACCTTCAACCCCGCCGGCCCGGAACTCGAAAATGGCACGCTCAACCCCTTTGCCGTCCCTGCCGTGCGCGAGGCCATGAACTGGCTCATCGATCGCAATTACGTGGTGCAGGAGATCATGGGCGGTCTGGGAACCCCCCGCTGGCTGCCTTTCAATACCGCGTCTTCGGACTATGCCCTGATGGCGGATGTGGCCCGCGGGCTGGAACTGAAGTACGCCTACAACAAGGAAAAGGCGCAGGAAGTCATCGGCGCGGAGATGGAGAAACTGGGCGCCACCCTGGTGGATGGCAAGTGGCAATACAACGGCGCGCCGGTCAACCTGAGCGTCCTCATCCGCACCGAGGATGAGCGCCGTCTGATCGGCGACTACGTCGCCAACCAACTGGAAGACATCGGCTTCACCGTGACCCGCGACTACAAGACGGCGGCGGAAGCCTCCCCGATCTGGCTGCGCGGCAATCCCGCCGATGGCCTGTTCCACGTGTACACCGCCGGTTGGATCACCACCGCGGTGCCCCGCGACTTGGGCGGCAACTTCCAATTCTTCTATACCAAGCAAGGTATGCCGGTGCCCCTCTGGCAGGCTTACGTCAACACGGAGGAATTCTACAAACTTTCCGAGCGCCTGGCCAACAACGATTTCAAGACGATGGACGAACGCACCGAGATGATGACGAAAGCGCTCGAGCTGTCGCTGCAGGACTCCATCCGCATCTGGCTGCTAGACCGCGCCAGCATCACCCCCAAGCGCAAGGAAGTCAAGGCTGCGTCGGACCTGTACGGCGCCGTCAGTGGTTCGAGCCTCTGGCCGTACACGCTGCAGCGCGAGGGTGAGATCGGCGGCTCTATGACCGTTGCTATGCCTAGCATCCTCACTGAGCCGTGGAACCCCCTGAACGGCACGAACTGGATCTACGACATGATGCTGATCCGCGGCACTGGCGAATTGGCGACGGTGTCCGATCCCTTCACCGGCCTCGCGTTGCCGAATCGTATCGAGCGCGCCGAGGTCTTCATCGAGAAAGGCCTGCCGGTCTTCAAGACCCTCGACTGGGTCGATTTGCAGTTCGTGGATTCCATCGAAGTGCCCGGCGATGCGTGGGTGGATTGGGATGCCGAACAGCAGCGCTTCCTGACCGCCGCCGAGGTCTATACCGAGACGCAGACTGCGCTGCGCAAGAGCGTGGTCTACTATCCCGCCGACCTGTACACCAGCATCAAGTGGCACGATGGCAGCAATTTCTCCATTGGCGACATCGTTTTGGGCATGATCCTCACCTTCGACCGCGCCAAGGAAGCCAGCGCCATCTACGATGCGGCGCAGGTGCCAGCGTTCGAATCTTTCATGTCCACCTTCAAGGGCGTGCGCATCGTCTCCGAGGCCCCGCTGGTCATCGAGACCTACAGCGACCTCTACGGTCTGGATGCAGAAGACAGCAACACTGTGAGCACCTGGTGGCCTTACTACGCGCAGGGTCAGGGCTCCTGGCACTCGCTGAGCCTGGGCATCCTGGCTGAGACCAATAAGGAAGCTGCCTTCTCCGCTGCCAAAGCCGACGAGTTGGAAGTCGAGTGGCTGAGCTACATCGCTGGTCCCACCGTTGCTACGATGAAGACCCATCTGGATACGCTCGTCGTCACTCCCACGCTACTTTATGAACCGACAATGAGTCAGTATGTGGATACCGCCGAAGTGCAGTCTCGCTATGCCAACCTCGCGGAGTGGTTCCGCAAGCGCGGGCACCTCTGGATCGGCACCGGCATCTACTACCTGGAACGGGCGTTCCCCGTCGAAGGGACGGTGATCCTGAAGCGTTCTCTGGATTACCCCGATATGGCGGACAAGTGGGCGCGCTTCTCCGAGGCCTCCATCGCCGATGTCGAACTGGATGGGCCTGGTCGCGTGACCATCGGCAAGGAAGCCGAATACGACGTCTTCGTCACCTTCGACGAGCAGCCCTACGCCGCGGCCGACATCAAAGACGTCAAGTACCTGGTGCTCAACGCCAAGGGCGAGGTAGCGTTTGTGGGTCAGGCTGAAGTCGTAGAGGACGGTCACTGGAAGATCAAGCTCAGCGCCGACGTCACCGGCAAGCTCGAGGCTGGCTCCAACCAGCTCGAGGTCGTGGTGGTGTCGAAGCTGGTGGCTCTGCCCAGCACGGACGCCCTCACGTTCGTTACGGCAAAATAGTAGGACAGTTACCAAATGCGCTAGGGGCGAAAAACCGCCCCTAGCGCGCTTTTCTAAACGCGGATAGAAAGCGAGATGCGCTATGACCGAAGCTGCTTTGCCTTTACCATCGGGTGTCGAAACGTCAAAGACACAA
This sequence comes from Anaerolineae bacterium, assembly GCA_034432995.1. Classification (GTDB taxonomy): domain Bacteria; phylum Chloroflexota; class Anaerolineae; order B4-G1; family SLSP01; genus DSWT01. The sequence goes on from DAOUAY010000388.1 coordinate 15,399, forward strand.
CCTTCTCGAAGCTCCACACTCAAACTGGTTCGATATATTGTCCTTAAATTGCTCTCTCTTTTCGTCGCTGTCACCATCGGCGTGTATCTCACGATCTTGATTGCCAACATGGGGGGGTACGTCGATGAAATCCTCAAAGGGCAGATTCGCGAGTCAGTTTCGATCTCCATCGGTCTGGACCCGACGAAGCGAAACCTGACGGCGGAAGAGCGCAACAAACTAATCAATGAGACGGTCGCCATCGAGGAGCGTCGCCTGGGGTTGGACCAGCCTTTTCTGCTGCGCAGTTTTCGCTTCCTCAGCCGCGCGCTGACCCTCAACCTGGGACGCGCGCAACGAATGGCGAGCGACAGCGGTTCCAAGTTGGTGCGTAATATCATTCTTGAGCGTCTCCCGCCGACGCTGTTATTGATGGGAACTTCCAGTATGCTGTTGTTCTTTATCACCCTCTTCATCGCCCTCTTTCTCTCCCGCAACTACGGCAGCCTTCTCGACAAATTGATCATTGCGCTGTCGCCGACGTCCGCCGCGCCGGCCTGGTTTTATGGGATTTTTCTGTTGCTGCTTTTTGCGGCGGTGTTGGGGTGGTTGCCGTTTGGCGGCATGGTCGTCGCGCCGCCGCCTGAGGCCCCCATCGACTATGCGCTGAGTTTGCTGCGCCATTTGATCCTGCCGGTCATTGCCTGGCTGATCAGCGGGTTCTTTGCCGGCGTCTATGGCTATCGCACGTTTTTCCTCATCTTCTCGATGGAGGATTACGTGGAATTGGCCCGCGCCAAGGGTCTCACGTCCAGAGATATCGAGCGGCGCTATGTGTTGCGTCCGACTTTACCGAATATCATCACCAACTTCGCTTTGACGGTGATCGGTCTGTGGAACGGCGCGACCATTCTGGAGACCGTGTTCAACTGGCCTGGAATCGGTCGCCTGATCTATCAGGCGGTTGGTCTGTACGATTCACCGATCATCATTGGCACGACCGTCATCAACGCCTATCTCCTGGCGGTTACGGTCTTCCTGTTGGACTTCATCTACGCCCTGGTCGATCCACGGGTGCGCGTCGGTAGTGGGGGGCCTCGATCATGAACGCTTTTAAACGCAACCTGAAAGAACTGGGGAAATACCCATCCGCGATTGCCGGGGGACTCATTATTCTGTTCCTGGTGCTCCTTGCTGTTTATGCCATCGTCACCATTCCGTACAGCGAGGCGATCCGCCTGTGGCGCGGCGGTGAGGAGATTTGGGGCGATAATCCCCGCATCGTGCCGCCGGCATGGACCAATTTTTTCCGTAAGGCAAAACAACCCGAAACCATTGTGCGTGACAGCCGGGATCCGTCTGAATTGACCTCCAAAACCGTGACCGAGATTTCGGAGGGGATGTGGGATGTGGTGATGACGTTCGATTTCGATTACAATTTCGACGCCTTTCCTCAGGAATTGAACGTTTTCATGAATGCAACCTTTGTCGAAAAAGGGCCTTTTGTCTCCATGTTCTGGATCACACCGGATGGCCGAGAGATTCGCCTGGGCGAGGTCACGGCCAAGCGTTCGGAAACCTATCGCTTCGTGCAGGATGAGCGGCTGCTGCGCCGTCTCAAAGGGGTCGAACCACAGATCGCGCTGTTTTCCGATCCTGAAAAAACAACACCCACCGTACTCAAGGGTAAGTACCAGTTGCGGATCGACGCCGTCACCTTTGAAGAGAACGCCGACTTGGAAGCCAAATTTGTCGCCTATGGCACGGTGCATGGCATGGCGGGCACCGACCATCGCCGCCGCGACCTGACCATCGCGCTGCTCTGGGGAACGCCGATCGCCCTTTCGTTCGGGCTGTTGGCGGCGCTGGGCACGAGTGTCATTACGATGGCCATCGCGGCCATTGGGGTTTGGTTCGGCGGCGTCATCGACGAGCTGATTCAACGGATTACCCAGATCAACATCCTGTTGCCCACGTTGCCGATTCTCATTATGGTCGGCACGTTCCACTCCCGGAGTATTTGGGTGATCTTAGGGTGGATTATTTTGCTGAACTTGTTCGGTGGGGCGATCATCGGATTCCGCGCCGTGTTTTTGCAGATCAAGGAAGCTCCGTATATCGAGGCGGCGCGTTCCTATGGCGCCAGTAGTTGGCGCATTATTTTCCGTTACCTGGTGCCCCGCATCATTCCGGTGCTGATCCCCAATCTCGTCAACGGTATTCCCGCTTTCGTGTTCCTGGAAGCATCCCTGGCGCTGTTGGGTCTGGGCGACCCGGTGCTGCCGACATGGGGCAAGCTGATCGACGATGCGCGCTCCAACGGCGCGCTGTATAACGCGCAGTACTACTGGGTGATGGAGCCGGCCGTGCTGCTTATGCTCGCGGGCCTGGGCTTTGCGATGATGGGGTTTGCTCTCGATCGCATCTTCAACCCCCGACTGAGAGAGGTGTAGCGCCTATGTCAACGTCACCTTTATTACATATCGAGAATCTGAAGCTGTATTTCCGCACCGGAAAAGGCATGGTGCGAGCCGTCGATGACGTGCATTTCGATCTGGAGGCCAACCACGCTGTCGTCGTCCTGGGTGAATCCGGGTGCGGCAAAACCTCGTTGGCGAAGGCCATTCTGCGGCTGCTGCCGCGCAACGTCGAGACCTATTCCGGTCAAGTCTACCTGAACGGCGTCGACGTGATGGCATTCAACGAGGAGGAGTACCGCCGCCAGGTGCGCTGGCGCAAGATGTCGATGGTGCCGCAGGCGGCCATGAACGCGCTCAATCCGGTCCTCAAAGTCGGCGATCAAGTGGCCGAGCCTTCTATCATCCATAGTTCGATGCGCAAAGAAGAAGCTCTGGAACAGGCCAGCAAGATGTTCCAACACGTGGGCGTCCCGCAGGACTTCCTGCACCGTTACGCCTTCGAATTGAGCGGTGGGATGCGCCAGCGTGTTGCGATTGCGATGGCCCTCATCACCTGGCCGGATCTCATCGTGCTCGATGAGCCGACTTCGGCGTTGGATGTTTTGACCCAGGCGAACATCTTCAACGTGTTGAAGGAACTGAAGGGTGAGCTGGGGCTGAGCTTCATCCTCATCACCCACGACATCGCTACGTCCAGCGAATTGGCGGACAGCGTCGCCGTAATGTACGCGGGACAGGTTGTTGAAACGGGGGATGCGCACCGCTTTTTCACCGAGCCGCTGCATCCTTATTCGCGCAAATTGATGGACAGTGTGCCGCGCTTGCGCGGCACGCAGGAGCCAGATTTCATCGTCGGCCAGCCGCCCAGTCTGATCAATCCGCCGACGGGCTGTCGTTTTGCGGCGCGCTGCCCACAGTGTTTTTCGCGGTGTGTCGCAGACCCGCCGACCATCGCGGAAGATGGTCGAACCGTCAAATGCTGGTTGCATGTGAAATAGAGGAGCTATCGTGATGAATACCATAACAGAAACAGCTCAGACGGAAGGCGCAGTCGTGGCAGGCGCACGCGGCAACGGCGAGAACGTGTTGTTGTCGGTTCAGGATTTGCGGGTGTGGTTCGAATTGCGGCGTTTTGGTTTTGGCCACGCCGGTTATGTGCGCGCCGTGGACGGCGTGAACTTCGACCTGCACTACAGCGAAACCATCGCCATCGTTGGCGAGAGCGGTTGCGGCAAATCGAGTCTGATGAAGACGATTTTGGCGCTTCATCGTCCCACCAAGGGCGACATTCTTTTCGAAGGGCAGAGCTTGAATGCGCTGCGAGGCCGCGAGATGCAGGCATACCGCTCTCAGGTCGGTTACGTGCAGCAGGATCCCTATGGCGCGCTGGCTCCCTTCATGAACATCCAAAGGATTCTGGAAGAGCCGCAGATTATCAACGGCATCAAGAACCAGGGCGAGCGTGATGATCGTCTGCGCCGCGCGATGGAAGAAGTCAAAATGAGTCCCGTGGATGACTTCTTGCCCAAATTCCCGCACATGCTCAGCGGTGGGCAGCAGCAGCGGGTGGTGATTGCGCGGGCGATGCTGTTGGAGCCGAAACTCATCGTGGCCGATGAGCCGGTTTCGATGCTGGACGCTTCGGTGCGGGTGGAGATTCTCAAGCTGTTGCGCGGTTTGCAGGAGGCGCACGAACTGGCGGTCATCTACATCACGCACGACCTTTCGACCGTGCGTTATTTCTCGGAGCGGGTCTTCGTGATGTACGCCGGGAAGATTGTCGAGAATTCCCCCATCAACGCGCTGATCCGCAATCCCTGCCATCCCTATACGGATGCGCTGCTGGCAGCCACGTCCGATCCTGATGCTAACAATGCCACCCGCTTCCGCGATGTGCCGCCGGGCGAGCCGCCCAGTTTGGTGAAGCCGCCGAGCGGTTGTCGCTTCCATCCGCGTTGCGCGCGCAAGATCGCGGGCCTGTGCGAAGTGGAGGAGCCACCCTACTTCGAACCGGAATCTCAGCATTTTGTCGCCTGTTGGTTGTACAAATGAACGATATGCTGGCGCATCCCTGGAAGTTGCTCGTGCTGGCCTTCGCGCTTTTGCTGATAGGCCTGTTGCTCCCGTTATGCATGGTGCTGGGGGTTCTCCCCTCCACGCTCTTCTTGAATTTCCTTGCCTATGCTGCATCCATTTCGGGCATGATTCTGGGGATGATCGGCACTGTCTTGTACAGTCGTATGCACACGAAATAAGCCTGGGCGTGCATGTTAGTCACAGCCCCACAGCGCTATTGGCTGCGGGGCTGTTTTGTCTCTCGCGCATTTCTTGACTTTTCGATTTTTGTCCTTAAAATGAAGTTCGTTGATCGTTACAGTCGCTTATCACGCATTCTATGACGAGCGCTGTCGCTGGTATAGGCCAAGGATTTGGTTCCAAAACGTCATCCCCACATAAGGAAGAGATAGATGTCACGTAAGAAGTCAATGGTCATATGGGGGGCAATCGTGCTGTGGAGCATGATGTGGGCCGCCTGTAACCTCGTTCCCACCCCTGAGAGGATTATCGAGACCGTGGTGGTCGAGAAAACCGTCGAGACGATCGTCGAGAAGGTTGTAGAAAAGGTTGTCGAGAAGACGCGGGAACCGGTCATCGAAGGTCTTGAGACGTTGGTGATCTGCCAGAGCGAGGAACCTGACACGCTGTATCGGTACGGTAAAACTACGTTGGCAGCGCGCCATATTCAGCAGGCAGTGTACGATGGCCCCATCGACCACCGCACCTATGGCTATCAGGCCGTTATCCTGGGAAAATTGCCGAGCATCGAGGATGGTGATGCAATCATCAACGCCGTCACCGTTCAGGCCGGCGATATCGTCGTGAACGATGCCGGCGACCCGGTTGAGCTGGCCGAAGGGATGATGGTGCGCCCGTTCGGTTGCCGCTCGTCGCAGTGTGCTGTGAAGTTCGACGGCCCGCCGATGGAAATGGATCAAATGTTTGTGACGTTCAAGCTGCTCGGCGACCTCAAGTGGTCCGATGGCGAGTATTTGACCGTGGATGATTCTATCTATGCCTTCGAACTGGCGGCTGATCCTTCTACACCGGTGAGCAAGTTCACGATCGACCGCACGGCCTCTTACGAAGCGGTGGACGACAGGACCGCCATATGGATCGGCCTGCCGGGCTACATCGACAAGACGTACTTCACGAATTTTTGGCCTCCCCTGCCGCGCCATCTCTGGCAGGAGCAACTGGGCTACGGCGCTGCCGATCTCCTGGAGGCCGAAGAAGCTTCGCGCATACCGATGGGGTGGGGGCCGTTCGTGATCAAGGAATGGGTGCCCGGCGATCATATCACCGTGGAGAAGAATCCGCTCTATCACCGCGCTGCCGAGGGATTGCCTTACGTGGATAACGTGATTTTCCGTTTTGTCTCTGATCCCAATTCCGCCCTGGCCCAATTGATTTCCGGTGAGTGTGACGTTGTCACTCCGGATGCGTTGTCGGCAGACCTGACCCCCTTGCTGCTCAAGCTCGAACAAGAAAGCGTGATCAAACTCGCCAGCACTCCCAGCACGATGTGGGAACACGTCAACTTTGGAATCAGCTCCGCGCCTGGGTACACCCGTCCGGACTTCTTCGGTGACGTGCGTATGCGCCAGGCGTTTGCCTATTGTCTCGACCGCCAGATGGTGGTAGACACGGTGTTGTATGGGCGCTCCAGCGTCATCAGTTCCTATTTCCCGCCGGCGCATCCATACTACGCTGCGGGTCTGACCGAATACCCCTATGATCCCAAAAAGGGCCAGGCCCTACTCGAGGAAATCGGCTGGGTAGATGCCAATGCCGACGGGGTGCGTGAGGCCAAGGGTGTCGAAGATATCTCGGACGGAACGCGACTTGAGTTTACGTGGTTGAGCTTTACCGACGCGCTGCGCCTTCAGTATATGCAGATATGGCAGCAGAATTTGGCCGACTGCGGTTTTCTGGTGAACCTGGAGCATGTCCCGGTGGGCCAATACTTCGCCAATGGACCGGACGGCCCCTTGCTCGGCCGGCGTTTCGCCGTCACCTCTTTTGCGAGCAGCGTGGCGCCTGCCTGCGAGCGTTACCTGAGCAGCGCCATCCCTTCCGCCAATAACGACTGGAACGGGGAAAATGTTTCCGGCTTTGCGAACGCCAACTTCGATGCGGCCTGCCAGCGCGTGCTGGGCGCGCTCCCGGGCACAGCCGACTACATCGAGGGGCATCAGGAGGCCCAACGCATTTTCGCCGAACAACTGCCGGCCCTGCCACTCTTTTCGCACTATACGCTGACGGCGATCCGCCTGGAGGTCAAGGGCTTTGTCATGGATGCGACTGAAGACTCCGCGATATGGAACATCGAGGTGTTTGACACGCGATAATCGTGGCGTCTGTTTTGCGGTGGCAGCGTTGAGGCGCTGCCACCGTTTTTTAGAGGGAGTGGGCCGTGGGAAACTCGACACAATTCGATAAGATTCTCGAAGTGCGCGATCTCAAAACGTACTTCTACACCGACGATGGTGTCGTGAAGGCCGTCGATGGGGTAGATTTCGACGTCAGGCGTGGCGAAATCGTGGCGCTGGTGGGCGAATCCGGGTGCGGAAAAAGCGTGACCTCGTTCTCGATTATGCAGTTGGTGGGCCTCCCCGGAAAAGTCGTCGGGGGCGAGGTGCTGTTCAACGGCCAGGATTTGTTGAAGCTGCCCGAAGCGGATATGCGTTTGATGCGCGGCGACCGGCTATCGATGATTTTCCAACAGCCCACCTCGTGCCTGAATCCGGTGTTTCGTGTAGGTGATCAAATCGCGGAAGTCTTGCAGATTCACCGGGGCATGGACAAGAAAGAAGGGTGGCAGAAAGCCGAGCGCCTGCTGCGCACGGTCGGCATCCCCGAACCGGAGAAGCGCGTCTATTCGTATCCGCATGAGCTTTCGGGCGGCATGGCGCAGCGCGTGATGATCGCGATGGCGTTGGCCTGCGAGCCGGAGTTGCTGATCGCCGATGAGCCGACGACGGCGCTCGACGTGACGATCCAGGCCCAAATTCTGGACCTGATGCGCGGCCTGCAAGGCCAGCTCGGCGCTTCGATCATCCTCATCACGCACGATATGGGCGTGGTGGCGGAGATGGCCTCGCGGGTGTCGGTGATGTATGCGGGCCGCGTGGTCGAACAGGCCGCCGTCGACACGCTCTTCGATAATCCGCTGCATCCCTACACGCATGGTCTGCTGGCGTCCATCCCGGTGATGGGCGTCGTGAAACCCCGGCTCGATACTATCCCCGGCGCGGTGCCCAACCTGATCGATTTGCCCCCAGGCTGCAAGTTTGCTCCGCGTTGCCTGACGCGTCTTCAGCATAACCTGGAGATTTGTACCGAGCGCGAGCCTGACCTGCTTGATTACGAACCGGATCACAGCGTGCGGTGCTGGCTTTATCAGAATTCAAAGGAGAAGGCCGATGACTGAGGGACAAGGGCAACCCGGTCATGTCAACGGGAAGAAAGACCTGGTGGTCGTGCAGGATTTGGTCAAGTATTTCCCCATCCGCGGTGGACTCTTGCAGCGCGTCCAAGCGCAAGTGAAAGCCGTCGATGGCGTCAGCTTCACGATCAAACAGGGCGAGACGTTAGGGCTTGTTGGTGAATCCGGCTGCGGCAAAACGACGGTCGGGCGCACGCTGCTGCGCTTGACCCCACCCACCAGTGGCCAGGTGCTTTTTGAAGGACGCGACGTCTTTGCCCTGCGTGGCAAGGCGCTCAAGGATATTCGTAAGGACATGCAGATTGTTTTCCAGGACCCGTACTCCTCGTTGGATCCGCGCATGCCGGTGGGCCAGAGCATTATGGAAGGGCTGGTCGTGCATGGCATCGGATCGCCGGAAGAACGCTGGGAAAAGGTCATTCACCTGCTGCGTATGGTCAACCTGGAAGATTTTCACGCCAAGCGTTACCCGCACGAGTTCTCGGGCGGGCAGCGCCAGCGGATTGGTATCGCGCGGGCGCTGGCGGTGAACCCCAAGTTTGTCGTCGCCGATGAACCGGTGTCGGCGCTGGATGTGTCGGTGCAGGCGCAGGTTTTGAACATCCTCATGGACTTGCAAGACCAACTGGCGTTGACCTACATGTTCGTCGCGCACAACCTGAGCGTGGTGGAACACATCAGCACGCGTGTGGCCGTGATGTATCTCGGCAAGATGGCCGAACTGGCCGACCGCCACGAAATCTTCGCGCATCCCTTGCACCCGTATACGCGCGCGTTGATGTCGGCCATTCCGATTGCCGATCCCCGCAAGGCCGGGTCGCGCGCGCGCATCATCCTCGAAGGCGATGTGCCCAGCCCGATCGACCCGCCCCAGGGTTGCCACTTTCATCCACGCTGTTCGTATGCCATCAAAGACTTGTGCGATCGGGAGGAGCCGGTTTTCAAGGACTATGGTTCGGGGCGCCACGTGGCCTGCTGGTTGGTGGACAAAGAAGCTGGCTAGGGCGGCATCGAAGATGAAAGCGGAGGGCACCCGTCCCTCCGTTTTTTTGTCATTGTCTCCTCAGTGTGCTTTCCAAATTTGCTAAGCCAGGGTATAATTTATTGTGAGAGGACATAAAACGATGCGCAAACAACCTGGCTTTTTAGGGGGGGGGGCCGTGTTGGCCATCGCGACCGGCTTGTTGGTCTGGTGGATCGGCTCCACGACCAACAACGACTGGCTGTGGTTTTTGCGCGTCTTCAAGGCACGTGCCGATTGGATTTCAGTCTACTGGGATGGTGACACTTACATGTTGTTCCCCGAAGATCCGGCCTACGAAGAGATTATGTCCGCTTTTGCCGCCGGCGTGGCGCACTGGGTGGACTATGAAGGCGCTGCGCGTCTTGCCGACGGTGCCCTGGAAGACCATCGCGCCGCGGGACGTCTGCTGGAATTGCATTACAACAGGTCTGTTCAGGTGCATACCCGGCATCCCTATCCCCGGGCGCGGTGCTTTTTTGTCCCTCTCGCGGGCGCCGACGCGCATATGCGCCGGGTGTTTGCCGGATGGGATGATACGCCATACGAGGTTGCATTGAACGTTAGCGAAGCGCGGTTTGCGCGTTTGTTGGCGGCGGTCGAACAGGCCGTCCCTGGTGAGTAGGGGTAACATGGTCGATTCGCAAGCGCGCATCCTGGTGGTCGACGACGACCCCAAAATGATCCACCTGGTCAAAGAGGTGCTGGATATGATCCCCTGCGAGACGCTGGTCGCCGTCGAGGGGGAGGGGGCGCTGGCGCTGTTGCATCAGGAGCTGGAAAAAGGCACGCCGGTGGATGCCGTGTTGCTGGATGTGATGATGCCCGGCGAAGACGGCTTCCGCATTTTGGAGCGGATGAAGGCCGATGCGCAGTTGGGACAGACCCCTGTGATCCTCATCACCGGGCTGGACTCCATTCCGTCGAAGACGCGCGGCCTCCAGATGGGGGCTGACGACTACGTCATCAAACCCTTCGATCCCCAGGAATTGATGGCCCGCGTGGGTGTGGTGCTGCGCATTCGCCGGACAGAGCAGATGCTCCGGCGGCGCAACCAGGAATTGGC
>DAOUAY010000389.1:0-2334 GCA_034432995.1 Anaerolineae bacterium
AAAACGGTCGCCGTGGTGGGGCCATCGGGCTGCGGCAAAAGCACGCTGCTGCGCGTGATCGCCGGTCTGGAAAGCTACACCGGCGATGTGTTCTACGACGAAGAGAACATGCGCGACATCCAACCAAAAGATCGCTATATCGGCATGGTGTTCCAGAACTACGCGCTCTACCCGCACTTCGAGGGTGAAGACAACCTGCGCTTCTTCTTCCGGGTCCACAAAGCGCCAGACGCCGAAGCCGACGAACGCATCCGCATCACGTCGGAGATTATGGGGATCGGCTTCAAGGAACTGCTCAAACACAAGCCGGGCAAACTTTCCGGAGGACAGCGCCAGCGGGTGGCGATTGGACGCGCGTTGGTGCGACAGCCCCGGCTCTTCCTGTTCGACGAGCCGCTCTCCAACCTGGACGCGAAACTGCGCACGCAGACGCGCGCGGAAATCAAACGGCTGCTGCATCGCTTCGACATCACGGCGGTCTACGTCACGCACGACCAGGTGGAAGCCATGGCCATCGGCGATTTTATCGCGGTGATGCGTGCAGGGCGCGTCGAGCAGATGGGGACCTACCGGGAACTGCTGGATGCGCCGGAAAACGCGTTCGTGGCTGGATTCTTCGGCCTGCCGCCGATGAATTTGCTTGACGGGACGGTAAACGGCGCTATGCTAACGCTCGATGGGCTGCACCTCGCCCTGCCGGAGTCCGTCGTCGCGCAGACCCACGCAGGCCAGGCGGTGACGCTGGGCATTCGCCCGGAAGCCGTAGCCGTCGAGACGACGGACGTCGGGACGACGGTCGTCGAGACGACGGACGTCGGGACAGCAGATACAGCAGCCGGCGCAGGCCAGCGTTTCGCTGGCGTAGTCGACGTGATCGAGCCGGATTTCGGACGTCGCCGGAACGTCGTGTATCTACACAACAACGCAGTCAACTTCTGCGCCGTCGCGCCGTTGGAGCTGCCGCTCGCGCTCGGCGATCCGCTGACCGTCCACCTGCCCGCCGGCGCGCTGCACTTTTTCGACACGGGCAGCGGAGCGCGCATCAAAAATGAAACTAAGAGTGTCTAAATGGATAGACAAAAATTGATTGCCTTCGGTTGGTACGGAGGGAAATATAGTCATTTGGACTGGTTGTTGCCGCTACTCCCTTATGCAACGCATTACTGCGAACCTTTTGGCGGCTCGGCTGCTGTGCTCATCAATAGAGACCCTGCGCCCGTCGAAACATACAATGATATTGATGGCGAATTGGCAAACTTCTTTCGTGTATTGCGCGATCACAAGGAAGCTCTAGTCGAAGCTATCGGCCTTACCCCCTTCTCACGCGAAGAGTTTGAAACTGCCATCACCAAGCCAGTCGAAGCACTATCACCGGTAGAACGCGCACGGCGGTTTTACGTGCGTGCCCGGCAGGTTCGCACTGGCTTGGCGCAAACCGCGAGCAATGGACGTTGGGCGCACTGCCGCCTAACCAGTCGGGCAGGAATGGCAGGCGCTGTTTCGCGGTGGTTGGGCAGCGTCGAAGCATTGCCGGACATTGCGCAGCGCCTGTTACGTGTACAAATCGAGCACGATACAGCCATTAACGTCATCCGACGATATGACAGTGAAGAAACGCTGTTCTATTGCGATCCGCCTTATCCGCACAGTTCAAGAGGCGACAGCGCCGCTTACCAGTACGAAATGACCGACAACGATCATATCGAATTGGCCGCAGTCCTCAGAAAAGTCGTGGGAAAAGTCGCGCTCTCCGGGTATCGGTGCGATTTACTGGATACACTGTATAAAGATTGGGACATGATCGAAGCGCCGCCCAAGACGATCCACTCGGTAAAAACCGAGCGTAATGAAGTCTTGTGGACTAATCTTGGGATTGCATAAAGAGGAGCTCATGCCTGAACCGCTTAGCGAAAACACACTTTTTTACGGCGACAATCTGCCCATCCTGCGGGATCACATCCCTGACGCGAGCGTGGATTTGATCTACCTGGACCCACCGTTCAACTCCAGCCGCACGTACAACGTGCTCTTCAAAGACGAGAGCGGTGAGGACAGCGAGGCGCAGATCGCCGCCTTCGAAGACACGTGGCACTGGAACCGCGCCGCCGAAAGCACCTACGAAGACCTGGTGCTCAACGGCCCGCTGCACGTGGGCAAGATGATCACTGCGCTGCGCGACTTCGTCGGCGCGAACCAGATGATGGCCTACCTGGTGATGATGACGGCCCGCCTGGTGGAACTGCACCGCGTCCTCAAGCCCACCGGCAGCCTGTACCTGCACTGCGATCCCACGGCAAGCCATTATCTCAAGATCATTCTGGATACGATTTTTGG
>DAOUAY010000390.1:0-5763 GCA_034432995.1 Anaerolineae bacterium
ATGATGGGGATATACCGTTCCGTTGATCTTTATCCCCGATACCTGAGGAGGTGCACCACCAACGTATACGCAAATACAACTCGTAACTCGTAACTTGTAACTTGTAATTCGTAATTCGTAATTCGCAATTCGCAATTCGCAATTCGCAATTCGCAATTCGCAATTCGCAATTCGCAATTCGTAATTCGCAATTCGTAATTCGTAACTATCTTTAACAGGAGGAACCCTATGTACGAAACACCGGAAATTGTGTATGAAGGCGACCTGGAAATCCAGGCGGGCAGCCCGTTGGGCGTGCCGGATTTTGAGGAGTTGGAGTGGTAGGAGCAAAGCCATGACGATGAATCGTATTTTACGCACAGTGTTGATGGTCACGCTTAGTATGGCGTTGGCTGTGGGGATGTGGGCCGGGATGCCGGCGCAACGAGTCGCAGCAGATGCAGCCGAAGATGACGTCGTCATTAATGAGTTTGCGATCAATCCAAGCACAGCCAATGGCAAAGAATATGTGGAATTGTTAGTTGTGACCCCTGGTGGTGTTAATATGCAGGGATGGACGCTTTCAGATGTCGGTACACGCGCTGGTTCTACTGGTACTACTGAAGGGGACGTTACCCTGCCCGCTTCTGCTGCCTACTTGAGCAATGTGCCACAAGGAACCTATGTGGTTATCGTATTTACTACCCCGACGGCAAATACTCATACTTTGGCAGAAGATGTTAGCCTAACGGACGGCAACAACAGGTTAGTCTTGATCATAGGGACAACCACTGGATTAGTTACAGCCGGCACTATTGATAATGCCACTAACGATAACTTGCAACTGTATGCAGGAACGCGCGCTAGCGGCACATTAATTGATCAAGTTCTATGTGGGACCAACACTTCTTACATTGCTGACGCTACTTGGGGAGACAATAATCCGAGCACGCCAGAAGACAATGTCAATGGAGGAACAACATTGCCCGCAAATTCGGCTGTTCGTTTTGTTCCAACGGCAAATACACTAGCGGGTTTCCGCGATAATGACGCTGGGGCCAGATTTGTTGTCGAGGGAAATACTACAACACCTTACTATGGTACGCCCGGTACAACTAACAAAGATGTGGCGGATGATTCGGCGGTAACCAATCCTACCTATACTACTGGTACAGTACCAGCAGGAAGCTATATAGGCTTAACCATTGCTGGAAACGTTAATTCAGTTGGCGACCTTAGTGTATACAAAAATGGTCTGACGGTTGTCAATACTGGGATTTTGGATTTGGGAAGCTATAGCTTGAGTATACCTGACTCGAATGGCTTCATTACCAACAACGGCACGCTCCGACAAACCCGGGACGTGAACGGCAGCGCCGACGTCAACTTCTTCAATGTGGGCGGGTATGGCGGCCTTACCCTCAACGCCAGTGGTTCAGATTTGGGCAGCACGGTGGTCAGCATCAAGGGAAATCAAGCCTGCGATATAAACAATACGGCGGTCAATCGCTGTTTTGATATTGCCCCTGCCAATGCTACCGGGCGTAATGCGACCATTACATTCTATTACAACAGCGCAGAACTCAACTCTCTCGATTGCGCCACGATGAATGCCTGGCATTGGTCGGGTGCATTGCCCTGGGTACAAGCGGGAACCAGCGGGACTCGCCAATGCGCCACGAATCCTTACTCGCTTCAGGTGACCGGGGTGACCACGTTCTCGCCTTTTGCGTTACGTTCAGGCACTGCGGGACCTACGTCTGTTGGCTCTGTGGCTCTGAGCGGGAGCGCTTCCTGGCTGCCTATCGGCATGCTGTTACTAACCGGCTTTGTCGTGCTCCGCAAGCGCAAGTAGCCCTTCGATCCAACCTTTACCTGGCGGTAGACCCGAAAGAGGTTGATCCGGTACAAAGACAAAAACTCCCGCAGCATATTCTGCGGGAGTTTTTCAACCAATATACTTCGGTACTAAGGAGGTAACGTATGTACGAGACACCGGAAATCGTATACGAAGGCGACCTGGAAATCCAGGCGGGCAGCCCGTTGAGCATCCCAGACGAATTCGATCTCGAGGAATGGTAGGAGGGTTGTTATGAAAAAGCTAACGTCGAGTTTGCTATTGGCCGGCCTGATTGCCGCATTGGTTGCCGGTATGGTACTGGCCCAAGGCATTTCTGGCATCTCTGGTGTTACGTGGACAGGAAGCGGCGGCGTATATCGATATACGATGAACGCTGATTTAACAGGCGGCTACACAGCGGTCTGTGTGCAATACAAGACGCAAGATGCTCCGGAAACACCAACTGAATGGAGCTATTACCAAAGAGTGTGTGTAGAAGCGTCCGGCACATGGACATGCGAAATTCCGCATACAGAAAATATGAATTGGGGGCCTGGGTACAACTACGAGTTTTACCTCATTAAGTCCATCTCTCCTAGTGACGCCGCCTGTGCAGACTTTAGCAACAATCAGTCTGGCTATTGGACCGGTGAAGCCTGGCAACCCACCGGCCCCACCGCCGCCACCCTCACCTCCCTCGCGGGCAGCGCGCCGGTTACCGTGTCGCTGTTCGCGGGCGTGGTGGTGTTGGGCGCGGTGATCGTCACGCGCCGCAGACGCCGGTAACTCTCTCCCTCAAGACAGACTCCATAGCAGACCTGAAAGGTCCAAAGCACAAACTCCCGCAGACCACCCGTCTGCGGGAGTTTTTATTCGCGCGCGGCGGGATTCCGGTTATACTGGGACAAAGCTGTCAGCGGTCAGCTATCAGCTATCAGCCAGACTGCTGAAGGCTGATCGCTGACGGCTAAAAGCTTGCACGAAAGGATCAATACTGTGGAAAACATACTGAAACGCTATAGTCTGCTCCTGCTCGCCGCGCTCGGCGGGCTGCTGTTGCTCGTCCCGGCGCTCGGCGCGGGCGCAAACCCTGCGCCGCCGGAGCCGGAAGCCTTGTTCGACACGCTCGCCCTTACGCCTGCGCCGCTGCGCACCCTCGCCGCGGCTCCCACACTGCCCGCGCCTGCCGCCCCCATTCCGCTGCCCGATCCGGTCTGGCGCATCGGCGTGCTCACCGACGGCGTCTACACGCTGGATTACGCCACACTTGCGGCGGCCGGCGTCCCCGTCACCGGGGCAATGCTGGCCGACGTGCGCCTGTTCTGGCGCGGGCAAGAGGTGGCCCTGCACGAGTTGGGGACAGGGCCGTTCGATCCCGGCGAGGCGCTCGTCTTCTACGGCGAGAAGTTCCACGGCAACCGCCACGATGAGGAGTACACCGACGAAAACGTCTACTGGCTCACCGTGGACGACTCCACGCCCGGCCTGCGCATGACCACGCGCGACGTGGCCCCTACGGGGGCGCCTGCGGGCGTCTGCCAGGTCACCGCCGTGGCGGAAGAGAACCTGCGCTATTGGGCGCGCTTCAGCACCAACCCCGGCACGCCGACGACGTGGTTCTGGGAATACGTCAACGTCGCCGATACAGTCACGCGCACTTACCCCCTCGCCTTAGCCGCGCCGCTCACGGCAGGCGCTCCGGCGACGTTGGTGGTGGAACTGGCCTCGGCCAACTTCAGCGCCAGCATCAATCCCGACCATCACGTGCGCCTCACCTTCAACGGGACGGTGTTGGGCGATTTCTATTGGGACGGCAAGACCGGCCACATCATCACAACGACCGTCCCCGCCGCGGCGTTGCTCGCCGGGGCCAACACCCTGCGCGTGGCTTACGTCACCGATGTGGGTCTCCAATCCGTCTACTTCGACCGCGCGGAACTGACCTACCGGCAGAATCCTGTGACGGTGAACAGCACGTTCGTCTGCACGACGCTGACGGACGCGGTAGCCACGTACACCGTTGCGAACTGGCCCAGCGAGGGGCGGCTGTACGACGTGAGCGATCCGCTGCACCCCGTGGCGCTCGTCAACGGCGGCGCGACGTTCGCGGATACTGCGCCGGTGGGGACGCGCTACCTGGGCGAAGTCCCGCGCCCGGTTACGCTCGCACCTTACACGCCGGACGCCAATCTGCTCGCCCCGGCTACAGGCGCGGACCAGATCATCATCGCGCCGCGACACTTCTTCGCCGCACTGCAACCCCTCGTAGCGCAGCGTCGAAGCCAGGGACTGCGCGTGCGGCTGGTGAATGTGGAGGACATCTACCCGTTGTTCAACGGCGGCGTGTTCCACCCGGAGGCCATCCGCGCGTTCGTCGCCTACGCGCGCGCCCACTGGCCCGGCCCGGCGGCGCGCTACCTCTTCCTTGTGGGCGATGGCAACTTCAACTTCAAGGGCTACAACCCGGCAACCTACGGCGCGTTCGTACCCACCCTGATCCCGCCGTACCGCGAATTCGCCGATCCCACCCAGGGTGACGTGCCGGTCGATAGCCGCTTCGGCGACGTGGATGGCGACGGCCTGCCGGAGGTCTTCGTGGGCCGTCTCCCGGCGCAAACCGTCGCGGAGGTCGCCGCCTACGTGGCGAAGGTGCTGGCCTACGAGTCGCGGCCCCTTGCGACGTGGCAACTGCACACCCTGCTCGTGGCCGATAACGGCGAGACCATCGATGAGGGCTTCGACAGTATGCTAGAGCGGCTCCGAGTGCTGTTCCCCACCGCGATGACGACGCAGACGGTCTATATGGAAGCCTACTGCCCGCCTGCCATAGGCGCGCCATGCCCGGCGGCGACGAACGCGCTGACCCAGGCGTGGAACGCCGGCGCGGGGCTGCTGGCGTATTCGGGCCACGGCTCCATCAACCGCTGGGCGCACGAACCACTCATCTTCAATACCAATCTTAGTGTGCTCACACAGAAAACAGCGCTCCCCTTCTTGCTTTCGCTGGACTGTTGGGACGGTTACTGGATGTTCCCACCGAAATACCCGGCGGGACCGGATGTGCGCTCCATCGGTGAGTGGGTGACGACGGTGCTGACGGAGACGGGCGCGATTGCCGCGTATGGTCCGGCGGGACTGGCTTACCCTTCCCCCGAAGAACAACAGGCGCGAGCGATATTCACGGCGGCATTCCAGCGAGGAGAATTCAACCTGGGCGCGCTCACGCACATCGGGCGGAAGGCCATCAGCGCCAATTACGAAGCACGGACGTACACGCTGCTCGGCGACCCGGCGCTCTTCCTGCCATGGTGGCTGAGATTGCGCATCACGCCGGGGATTTCGACGGTGCAGCCAGGCAGCACGATCGAGCTGGCGGCGTTTTTGCAGAGCGAAGGCGACACGCGCTTCGGGCAGACGTTCGCCGTCACGCCCACGTGGACGGTGGATGTGGGGACGCTGGATGCGTATGGCGTCTACACCGCGCCGGCGACGCCCACCACCGCGCGGATCACGGGCCACCTCGGCCCGCTCTCGACGACGGTGCTGCTCGCCGTCACGGATTCCCCACCCGTCACGCTGACCGTCACGCCGGACCCAGTGCGGATCGCGGTGGGGAAAAGCGCGCAGATGACGGCCACACCCTACGATCTGTACGGCAATCCCTTGCCGGTCACTGGCACACTGCTGTGGAGCACGGACGTGGGTCTCAGCGGCACCGTTGTCCTGGGCCATATCGATGCGAACGGGCTGTTCACGGCCCCGCTGATCCCGGCAACCGGCTGGATCACGGCCTCGCTGCCCATCAGCCAGGGGACGAACACGGTGCTGCTGTCGGGTGCGGCGTGGGTGGAAGTGTTCGAGAAAGCCACCATCTACCTCCCGCTCGTCCTGCGGCAGTAGATATGAGAGGAAGTTGAGGGGTGTTTTGCGTTTGCGGGCGCCCG
>DAOUAY010000391.1:0-2041 GCA_034432995.1 Anaerolineae bacterium
TTTAGCAAAGTGATGGTTTCTTGCTCAACGCTGATGCGCCTTGACAGAATACAGCGCGGATTCTAAGGACATTGATCGTCTCCTTGACTTACTGTGACCCGGTAATCTTTAGCACTCGCAGTTTGCCACGTCACCACAATGGATTGAATACGCTGAGGTTTTGAGAGAACAATGACGAACCATTCTGGCTCGTGCCAATAACTGGACCAGCGGGACAATGGGTCTGAATCTATGGCGTATTTGGGGTGATAAAGATCTGCTCTGTCATCTTCTATCGAAGACGCACAAACTGTATCGCGTTTTGTGATAAGGGGATTCTGCCTTGTTGTATCGTCAGGTCCATAGGCTTGTACTTCGAAAAAAGAGAATCCCCAATCTGTTGTTCTTTCGACTAATTCAATGAGAATCTTGTTGCCATAACACCCGTCTCCTGTCCGTGAGGTCTAGGGTTCAAATCCCTACGCCCCGACACAACATACGGGGATGCTTGATGCATCCCCGTATTTTTTATCCTCATTTGATAAAAAAATCGCCGAGGGCGGTCCCATACGCCCTCGGCTTACTCAGAAGGAGGAGAAAGTCTCTTTTGAAACGCAACTATACAATACCATAATTTATCAATAGTAACTTGACGGAATCCTTACTATATTCTAACGATTTACGGCAGGTAGTCATCAGTCAAATAGTCTATTGTCGGTAGTCTTCTGGATTCTGTCTACGGAGCCACGGCGAGTGCTTCGACGGTCATCGGATTCAGCGTGTAAGTTCCGGCGTCGGTGAACGCATCCACGTCTCCCAGGCGATACTGGAGCATGGCTTGCATCTTCCCGGTGAACAGGTTCAGCGCGAAGAGCAACGCCCGGTCGCCCGCGCGCCACAGGGAAGTCCACACGTTAGGGTTGGAGCAGAGCACCTTTTGCCGCAGGCCGAGTGCGCGCAACAGGGACGTGAGCAACGCCTCGTGTTCGCGCTGCGCGTGGAGCCAGGAGACGCCCAGCACGATCACCTGCCCCCCACCCTCGGTGGTGAGCCGCCAGATCACGGGACGTCCCGTCGTTTCGTCGGCAGCGATGACCTCTGCAGTGGGCGGCATGGCAGGCGCGAAAAGTGTGCGCGGCATGATATGCGTCACCCCATCGACGACGAAGCGCGCCATGCCCTCCTCCACCGTCTCTGTTGCCGTCACGCCCAGGAAATCCGCGAGGATCGTACAGGGATCGAGCGCCTCGTCCAGTGTAGGCAACACCGGCGCGATAAGCGCCCGTCCACCATTGCACAGGAAGCGCACGACGCGCGCTTGCTTCTCAGCCGCCATACTGTCCGCCGTGACAACGACGACCGGCGTGCTGACGTCTTCCGACCAAACGTCGTCGCGCAGATCGCACAGCGCGGGCGAGAGGCTGGCGCAGAAGGCCGTCGTCACCACGCCGCGCCGCACGAAGTCCCACGCCTGGGGCGGCGTGAAGCGGAAATCGCCGCCTTTCCAGTAGGTCTGCGCGCGGACGTGCTCGAAGTCGAGCGCAATGCGGCAGTCGGTCGCGCGCTGCGCTGTCGCCAGCCACGGATGCGCCGCGATAAAGTCGCCGAACGCCTTCTGCGCGCCGTACAGCGGGCGCACCTCGCCTGTGGCGCTAATGGCGGCGCCGTAGTCGTAGCTATCGCTGCGGTCGCCGGTGCCGGGGAGGTTGGGGCCGCCGGTGAAGACGTAGAGGTTGTGGCCGCGCATCCCGTAGGCCAGATTCGTTATGTAGCAGGCGAGCGCATCCTCCGGCGTGATGGGCGGCCAGTTCGACGCGCTGCCGCCGGGCAACTCGAAGACGGTGGGCGGGAACCCCATCAGCCGCAGCATCTCCAGCGAGACGAAGACTTTGGCCGCGTACTGCGGTGTGGGATTGTTCTGCGCCCAGGTTTGATCGAGGTTGTAGTAGTGGTCCGAGCCGAGTACGAAGCCGGCGCCAAGCGCATCGATCGTTTCCAGGAAGTAGGCGTTCATCTCCGGGTTGGCGGAATTGTGAACCATCGGCGCATCGATGCCGGAAGC
>DAOUAY010000392.1:0-6093 GCA_034432995.1 Anaerolineae bacterium
GTTTTGGAGGAGGGGTGTCAGCTGTTGCTCTAGCCACACCAGCGGCGCGAGTAACTCCGGCAGCTGCGCTTCAAAAGCGGTCACGAAGGCCGTAATGTCCGCGTGGCCCAGCTCGCGCAGCAAGGCCAGGGCGCTTCCGAGCGTTGCCGTGGTCGCGGTCACGCTGACGAGCTGTGGGTGTGCGGAGAGGGGTTCAAGCGCTTGGCGGATTTCAGCGAGCAACCAGCACCAGTTGTCAAAGGTGGCGATGGCCTCGGCTTGCGCCAGTAGGACCTGGGGTAACGACAGGGCGCCCTTGAGCGGGCGTCCCCGGCGGCGTAGCAGCCCCCGCGCCTGCAGAGCGGCGCGTTGCGCGCGTTCGGTGGTCGCCAGCGCCTGGTAAGCCGCCGTTTCCAGCCGCCGCGTGCGCCGGTGCGCGTCCTGGAGCAGATGAAACAAATCCGGGCGCAAGGGCATCGCCAACCCGGCTTCCCGTACTCCGGCGCGCAGGCCCACCGTCACAGGCTAAATCGTGGAACTGGATGCCGCGCGCCACCAAGTCCAGGTACGTGACCCCCCAGGTCGTGCTATCGCGTGCGGCGGCCGGCGTCAGATGCAGAACCAGGAAGGAGCGGCCATCGACCAGCGTGCGACACGGCTGCCGCCCCTGGAAAATCTCATCGGCTTTGCCCAGGATCGGCAGTTTCGCTGAACCGTTGGATGCCGGCTTTCTATACAAGAACGCCTGGAAAATCTCATCGGCTTCGCCCAGGATCGGCAGGGGCGCCCTGAGTTCCCGATTGGCGGCTGTTGCCTGTGCGCCCGCGGCGCGGAGGGTTTCGCTGATATAGCCGACCGAATGCGAGACCCCCAGAATCAGCTCCAGCCCCAGCCGAATATCCCGCACACTACCTTTGAGCAACGGCAGCACCGCGATGGTGCGGTCAATAAGGGACTTGTCGACTTGCAGAACGGTTGGCTGCGCCGGCCGCCCTGCCTCACCGGGACGTAACGCCACGACGCTGGCCGCCCAGAGCGTAGCGCGGATCTCGCACAAGCGCGTGCGCGAGACGTTGTACTGCTGGGAAAGCTGGGTCACTAGCCCCCACGGGCGGTCCGGGGCAAGCATTTGCACGCCAACGCTGAAGCGTTGCTCCAGTTCAAACTCGGGGATACGGTATTGGGCCATGGCAACCTCCTGGCGCGATTAAGTTTCAACAGCTCATATCTTCTCCGATTTTGCGGTTTTTGGCAACCTATATGCTTGTTAAAGTGTCAACCTATTTCTGAACTCTCCCTTATTCCCCGCAAATAATCATCCCAATATACTTGAGCTAGTGCGATATCCTGTGACTGTGTTTTCTTGTCCCCGCCATATAGCAAAATGACAATCGTATTGCCCTTGCGTCCAAAATAGACGCGATAGCCTGGTCCGTGTGGAACTCGCAATTCACTTACGCCACGTCCAACGCTTTTGCAGTCTCCGAAATTCCCAAGTCGAATCCGGTTCAGGCGCACCCGAATCCTCGCGCGCGTCTGGGGATGATGACCTACGCATTGATCTTAGCGCGAATGGCGTCATACTGCCGGTCGCTCACCATCAGGAAAAGGCACGCGCCGTGGCTGCGCTTTTCCCACAGTTCGCCCAGGCTGTTTTTCTCCCGCGAGTCGTCGTTGGTGCGGTAGACTTCGCCTTTGTACTCGACGACGAGGTAGCGCCCATCGGTCAACTGGCACACGAAGTCGGGATAGAAACGGTCGGTCGCCGTTTGCAGAGAGAAGGCCAGGCTGCTGCGCTCCGGGTTGCGCACCCAGTGCGCCACCTCGTCCAGCGTATCGATGCAGCGCGCGCACTCGAATTCCTCGCCCGACGCTTTCAAGTCGCCCACCTGGCGATAGTAATGCCTGATCCACCGGTAAGCGCCCTGGTAAGGTTGGTTGTAGGGATAGCGCAGCGGATCGAAGGTAAAGGCTAACGCCGGCGTCACGACGAGCGGCGAATCCGGCAACAAAAAGGTCTGTAAGGCTTCGTTCTGCGCCGTTTGGCGGTGCAGGTCGATCTTGCGCCGCACCGCCGCCGCCAACCGGTACTTGTCGTGGACCAGTTGATCCAGCGTGAAAGCGCGTTGGTTGAGCAGGTCGTGGAGCAGTTTGTTGATGAACGCGCCGGACTCTTCAGAGGTAATATCGGGGTGCGGGATGGCGCGATCCAGCCAGTAGACCAGTTCGGCCACCGTCCAGCCTTTGTCCGCCGCTAAAAACGTCATCTGTTGGTGCAAGGTGCGCAAGAATTCGACTTCGAGCTGTTGCGTGGCGTCGGAAATCGCAATGCGCGCTTGCTGTCCGCGCGCCACGGCGGCGGGATATTCCTGCTCGCTGAGCAGTGTGTCGCGCTGTGACAGGCGCAACGGGTGTTCCAGAAAATGCGTCTTATCCAGTTCTTCCAGCCAGTCGTCCTGCCGGTACGCGAGTGCGGGCACGCTGAAAAGAACGCCCTTTTCGGCCGGCGCGCGCGGATCGTAGTGCTGCGCTTCCAGATAGGCCCGCTGGACGACCTGCTTGTCTGCGGCATTGGTGAAGGCGTCTTTGAGCGTTTCGCACTCCGCTTCCGTCATCCAACCCTGGAAGATGAGCGCGTCGCGCGCGGCGTTCAGGCTCACTTTGGCCGCCAACGCCGGGGGAAGCTCGTCGAGGTTGGGCCGCTCGGCGACGTATAAGGTCACAACACCGGATGGCGCATCCGCCGTCGCGGGGACGTCGAACAGCGGCCCGAAGCCGGTTTGTTCCGGCGTGGGCGCGCGCCCGCGCACCAGGTCTTTGGCTTCCAACGGATTGAAGCCGTTCTGCACCAGGCCATCCACCAGCGCGTTCGCCGTCGCCGCGAAGCTGTTGGAGGCGGCGAAGGCATACGCCTGGTTCAGATCGTCGTGCTGCTTGCGACGCGCGCGCGGCAGGCGCATCACCCGCCCCAGGATTTGTTCGACCGCCGTGCTCGAACTCATCTCGGCGACCGAGCACAGGAGGTAGGCAAACGCGCAGTCCCACCCTTCGCGCAACGCCTGGATGGTGATGACGTAGCGGATGGGGCAAGCGGGCGCGAGGATGTCCACGTCATCCAGGCCGCGTTCTGCGCCGGTGGCGCGAGCGATGTGGTCTGCCGGAATCTTGAAGTCTTCGCTGAGGGTCTTTTCCAACACTTCCACGGTGATCGTTTCGCGGCCTTTGTACGCCGGCTGCGCTTGCAACAGCATGATCGGGCGGATGTATTCGCCGGTCGCTTGCTGTTCGGCGCCGGCGAGTTGCTCCAACCGGTCGCGTTGGGCGATGGCGTCGTTGAGCAGGTGTCGCCAGTCAGGGTGTGTGCTCAACACGATGGGCATTTTGATCATATCTTCGGCGTGCAATTGCGCGGCAGAGACGGTGTAGAGCACGTTGCTCGGGTTCTTCTCGGCGTCGGGCGTCGCGGTCAGTTCGAGGATGGCCGCCGGATCGAAGCGGGCCAGGGTGGCGAAGGAGAGTTCGGTACGGGCGTTGTGGGCTTCGTCCACGATGACGAGCGGGCGGCGCAGTTTGAGGGCGTTGGCTAACGAGGGAATGACCGTCCCGTTCTCACGTTTTTCCAGCTTATCCAGCGCGGCCTGTGGATAGCCGTCGAAGTGGCCCAGCAGCGCGCCGTTGGTCTCGTAGACCTTGCGCCCGTCGGTATCCTCGACGCGGAAGGCCTGGATGGTGGAGACGATGATGGTCGCGCCGGAATCCAGCACGGAACGCTGCGCGTACAACGCCTGCGCGATATCCCACACGGTGACGTGCCCCAGGTGCGCGTCGAGCGCCTGCCGGTAGGGATGCTGGCGATCCTTGAGCGCCGCCAGCGTCTGCTCGCGGATCGTGTTGGAGGGGACGAGCCACAAGATGAGCGGGTGGTCGCCGCGCAAGAGTTCCTGCTGGAGAATGGGGATAGCGTGACAGGCGACGAGCGTTTTGCCGCCGCCGGTGGGGATGCGTAGACAGACGTAGGGCAGGCCGGGCAGTTCGGGGATGCTGTGGTAGGGGACGCCCACGCCGAAGATGGCGCGCGTGCGTTGGTAGTAGGCCGTGTCCGCGTCGTCGAGTTGCGTCGCCAGTTGGCAGTAGGCGCGCAGCGCATCGAGCGTTTTCTGTTGATATTCTTTGAGGAGTAGCATACACCACCTCAGAATTTTGTCGGCTGATGAACTTTTTAGAGAATAATCCGGCTACGGCAGAGTTCAAGCGTCCCTACGGGACGGAGCCTTTATCTCCCGGCTACCCGGCGCTCAAGCGCCAGGCAACGCTCAGATGTCCCTAAGGGACAGAAGAGATTTGTCCCGTAGGGACGTTTGATTGTCGGCAGGTCATTGATGGCCTGCAAAGGTAGATATGTCTTTTTCGCGTCCCGTAGGGACGCCTGAACTGCGACGCACAATGGCCGGATCATCCTGTTAGCTCTCATAAGCTGGTGGATATACGTTGTCAACTGACTTTAATTTCATACGGCGTCTGCCGAAAAATAATGCCGTGCTGCTCCAGGTACGTTGGACTCAGCAAGCAGCCGTTGCCGTAGATGACCCTGGGGCCGGCGTGGAGCGGCAGGGCGGCCAACAGCGCGCGGGTGAGGACGTTGCCGGTATCGGGCCGCACGTCGTCGAGGATGCCGTTGTAGAGCAGGTAAATGGCCGTGTGATTGTGGACGCCGATCAGCGGCGACGGCGTCGCAGACGACGCTGCCGGGAGCGGCGACCCGGTTTCGATGAAGAAGACGTGGCGCGCCAAATCCGCAAAGGTGACGACGCCGCGCCGAAGCTGCCCGCCGGCGTCGAAGAGCGTCTCGCCAAGCGTGCAGTAGCGGAAGCCGCCGCCGAGACCTTCCGTGTCGCCGTAGCCTTGAATGACGCGCTTGAGCCGTTCGGCGGTGATAGAAGCGGCGATAGTCGGTTCCATTTCGATAAGGATGAAGCGGCGTCCACTGCCCATTTTGAGGACAGCGTGCCCCGTCGTGCCACTGCCAGCGAAGGAATCCAATACCAGATCGCCTGGATTAGTAGAAAGTTGAAGAATACGTTGAATTAAGCGCATTGGTTTAGGCGTTTCAAACAGAGCACCCTCGCCAAATATGTCTTTGACTTCTTTTGTTGCCTCCTGATTATGTCCCACTTCCTGATTCGTCCACCATGTCCAAGCTGTTGTGCCTTTAGTTTCCTCAAGAAACAGCTTCATTCTGGGGCGTGAGTTACCGTCTTTTCCAAACCAAATACGATTATCCGCTACAAGATCTGAGAAAGTCTGTTCTGAAATTGCCCAACATCGTCCTGTAGGTGGACGATATCTTCTTCCTGAAGGTGTGATTATTTCATAGAACTGGCTCTCTGTAGCATGTCCTACTTGACCTGTCATATCTCGTGAGGCCCAATTTCCACGTGGATCATTATCGAGATTCTTGTATTCTTTGGTCCTTGCAGTAGACAAAGGAATCCGATTTATCCCTTTCTTTGCTTTCTCAATATTCTTGGCATAGACCAAGATATAATCATGGGCTGCTCCTAATGGTAATCGTGATTCGGGAGAGGTTCGTTTTTGCCAAACTACTGTGGCAAGAAAGTTATTTCGTCCAAATATTTCATCCAGAATTGCTCGCCCATCATGAACCTCATTATCGTCAATGCTCATCCAAAAAGTACCTTCCTCACTTAGCAACCTATGCAGTAACATTAAGCGAGGATACATCATACACAGCCATTTATCATGTCGCGAAAGGTCTTCTGCTTCGCCACCTACTACCTTGCCTAACCACTCCCGTATTTCTGGACTACCAACTTTGTCATCGTAAACCCAGCTCTCTTCGCCGGTGTTGTACGGCGGATCGATGTAGATGCACTTGACCTGCCCGGCGTAGTAGGGCAACAGCGCCTTGAGCGCCAGCAGGTTGTCGCCTTCCACCAGCAAATTGCCGCTGCCGGGGTCGCCCACCGCGAGGGCGGGGACGTCGCGCAGCAGGTGGAAGGGCACGTCGCGGTGGTGGTTGAGTACGGCTTCTTTGCCGATCCAGTTCAGGGTGGGCATAAGGACTCCTGTTGTGTTGTGTATTCCAGGGGTAAG
>DAOUAY010000393.1:0-4114 GCA_034432995.1 Anaerolineae bacterium
CGGCGTCCTCGCGGTAGTGCGTGCCGCGCGATTGGCGGTTGTGCCACGCCGCGCGGGTGACGATCCACGCCGATTGCGCCATGTTGCGCAGGCCGATGAGGTTGTCGTTCAGGCGCGTCGAGCGGTAGAATTCGTCGATCACGCCCCACAGGTGGTTGAGGTCTTGCAGCGCGCGCACAAGCCGGTGGGTGTTGCGCGCCAGCCCGACGTAGAGCCACATAATGTTCTGGATGGTGCGCGCGTCGCGGTAGACCAGCACCGGGTCGGCGGGCGCGCCTTCGCTGACGTCCTGCCAGGGAGGGATGACGTCTGTGAGGATGCGGCATAGATCGTCGCGGGCGCGGATGTCGCGTCCGGCGCGGTCGCCCCATACCAGCCCTTCCAGCAGCGACGTGCTCGCCAGGCGGTTCGCGCCGTGGACGCCGGTGCAGCTCACCTCGCCGATGGCGTATAGCCCCTCGATGGTCGAGCGTCCCCACAAGTCCACGTGGACGCCGCCGCAGAAGTAGTGCGCCGCCGGCACGACGGGGATTGGACCGGCGGTGATGTCCACCCCGGCTTGCAGGCAGGTCGCGTAGATGCTCGGAAAGCGCTCGCGGATGCGCGCCGGGGACATCACGCTCACCAGATCGAGCAGGACGTGCGGGTAGCCGTGTTCCAACATCTCGTGGTGGATGGCGCGGGCGATGATGTCGCGCGGGGCCAGGTCGCCCCATTTGGGCGCGTAGGTGTCCATAAAATGGCGTCCGTCCGGCGTGTAGAGCCGCGCCCCTTCGCCGCGCACGGCCTCGGAGATGAGGAAGTTGTCGGCGCCAGGCACGGCCAGTGTGGTGGGGTGGAACTGGATGTACTCCGCGTTGATGACGCGGGCGCCTGCGCGGTAAGCCATAGCCAGGCCGTCGCCGCGCGCGCCGGGCGGGTTGGTGGTATGGCGGTAGATGCGTCCCACGCCGCCCGTGGCGAGGATGGTCACCGGCGCAAGGATGCGGTGGATGGCGTTCTCGACGCGATCCAGCACGTAAGCGCCGTGACACGTGATCGGTTTGTAGATCGCCAGCGGATCGTGGCTGTGATGCGACGAGGTAATGAGGTCCACGGCAGTCATCCCGGTGCGCAGCGTCACGTTGGGCAATTCGCGCAGGCGTGCGAGCATGGCTTCTTCGATAGCGTGGCCGGTCGTATCCCCCACGTGGAGAATGCGCGATAGGGAATGTCCGCCCTCGCGGGTGCGCGAAATTTCGCCCTGCGCGTTCTGATCGAAGGGCGTGTGACACTCATCAATCAGCACGCGCTCCACCAGCCCCGGCCCCTCTTCGGCCAGCAACCGCACGGCCGGCGGCCAACTCAACCCGGCCCCCGCGCGCAGCACATCTTCCACCAGCAGGTCAGGCGAATCGCCTTCTCCGTCGGCGACGATGCCGCCCTGCGCGTAACGGGTGTTGGTCTCGTCCAGCTCATGCGCGCGGGTGATGACGGTAATCTGCCGTTGGCGGTCTTGCGCTAACTGCAACGCCGCCGCCGCCCCGGCAATCCCGCAGCCGATGATGAGCACGTCAGTTTCGATGGGCATAGGTCTCCTTCGGAGCTTTCAGCCGTCAGCTATCAGCTTTCAGCTTTTGGGTGAATGAGGTTAGCATGCGTTTGATTTCGGTGACGTTGTTGTGCAGGTCCGTGTAGATAGCAGCGGGTAGGAAGCCGAGGTCGTGCGCCAGAAGCAAGTGATATTCCAATTCACTGGCAGAACCTGCGGCGATGTGCAAAAAGCGGCTCAGTTCTGCGACAGTATCGCGGCCACAACCTTCGGCGATATTCGCCGGGATAGAGACGCTGGCGCGGCGGATTTGACTGGTTAGCCCGTACAACTCGGTTTGTGGAAATGTTGCGGTCGCTTTGTACACTGCCAACGTCAACTGATGCGCTTTCTCCCAGACCTGTAATTTTCTGAAGTCCCGCATAATTCTCCTTAAAAGCTTTCAGCAGTCAGCTTTCAGCGGTCAGCCAGAGCTGAAAGCTGATCGCTGATAGCTGAAAGCTAAAGCAAAAGCATCCGCTCCAGCGCAATCTTCGCCCAACGGCGGGTTTCCGGCTCGACGGTGACTTCGTTGAGCAGGTCGCCGCGCGCCAGGGCGTCCATGATCTCGGCGAGGTTGGCCAGGGTGATCTGGCTCATGTTGGCGCAGAAGGGTGGCACGTCTGACAACGAAAGGATAAGCTGGTCGGGATGTTCGGCTTGCAGGCGGTGGACGAGGCGGCTTTCCGTCCCGATGGCCCACTGCGTTCCGGCGGGCGCGGCTTCGACTTGCTTGAGAATGTAGGCCGTCGAGCCAGCGTCGTCAGCCAGGGCCACCAGTTCGGCCTTGCACTCCGGGTGGACGATGATGCGGATGCCGGGATAGCGTTCGCGCATTTTCTGGATGTGCTCCGTGCGGAATCGCTGGTGAACGTTGCACACGCCGGGCCACAGGATGACTTTCGCCGCATGGATGGCCTCCGCGCTCGGCGGGCGGCGGACGTTCCACAGCAGCATTTGGTCGTCGGCGATGCCGAGTTTGTGCGCCGTGTTGCGGCCCAGGTGTTGATCGGGAAAGAAAAAGACGCGCGGGCGCTGGCTTAGCGCCCACTTCAGCACCCTGTCCGCGTTGCCGGATGTGCAGACCGTCCCATTGTGCTGCCCGCAGAAGGCTTTGAGTTCCGCATCGGAGTTGACGTAGGTGATGGGCGTGATTTCGGCGTCGGCGCTGCTGCCCGCCGTGGCGAGCG
Source organism: Anaerolineae bacterium (assembly GCA_034432995.1). Classification (GTDB taxonomy): domain Bacteria; phylum Chloroflexota; class Anaerolineae; order B4-G1; family SLSP01; genus DSWT01. The sequence continues at coordinate 2,761 of DAOUAY010000393.1, forward strand.
CGGCGTCGAGGATGTCCCACGCTTCTGCGACGAGGTGTTCGCTGGCGGTTTCGGCGAGGAAGCAACCGGCGTCGATGTCGGGGATGAGCACGCGCTGGCCCGGTTTCGCCAGGATCGCGGCGACTTCGGCCATGAAGTGGACGCCGCAGAAGACGATGAATTCGGCGGCGGTCTGCGCAGCGCGGCGGGCGAGTTCCAGTGAATCGCCCCGGTAGTCGGCAAAGGCGATGACGTCCTCGCGCTGGTAGTGGTGGCCGAGGATCACCAGCCGGTCGCCAAGCGCGGCTTTGACCTCGCGGACGCGCGTCGCCGGTTCTGTTTTTGTGGCTTTGTCGACTGGCTGAATCTTCATACTCAAATCGAGCGCCTTGACCGAGTGGGTGAGCGCGCCGGAGGAGATGAAGTCCACGCCGGTCTCCGCGATGTCCTTGAGGCGCGCGCGGGTGACGTTGCCGGAGGCTTCCAGCGGGACGCGCCCGGCAGCAATGGTGACGGCCTCGCGCATCATATCGAGGCTCATGTTGTCCAACAGGATGCGGTCGAGCGGCGGCTCGATGGCGAGCGCCTGGCGCAGCTCGTCCAGATCGCGGACTTCGACTTCGATGGGCAGGTCGGGATGCTGCGCGCGAGCGCGTTCCACGGCGAGCAAGAGGCTGCCTGCGCCGTCGATGTGATTGTCTTTGATCATCAGCATATCGAAGAGCGACATACGGTGGTTTGCGCCGCCGCCCATGCGCACGGCGTACTTGTCGAGCACGCGATAGCCGGGCAGCGTCTTGCGTGTGTCGAGGATCGTCGCGTTCGTGGTCGAGACGGCGGCGGCGAAGCTGCGCGTGACCGTCGCAATGCCCGACAGCCGTTGCAGGAAGTTGAGCGCGGTGCGTTCCGCCGCCAACAGCGACGGCCCCGGCCCGATGGCATCGGCGACAAGTTCGCCAGGCACGACCTCTTGCCCGTCGGCGACGCGCGCGGTGAACGTGATGGCGGGATCCACACGGCGGAAGACGGCCTCCACCACCGGCAGCCCGGCAATCACGCCGCGTTCTTTCGCGGTGATGCGCCCGTGTAGCTGCACGCGCGGATCCAGCGTCGCCGTGCTGGTTGCGTCGCCCGGCCCGATGTCCTCGGCAACCGCCAGCTCGATCAGTGGCGCGGCAGCGTCTAGCAATGTCTGTAGTGCCTTGTCGTCCATAATGACTCCTTGAAAGTGTCAACGGATTTAACGGATGAAACGGATTGAGAAGAAAAAATCCGTTAAAATCCGTTCAATCCGTTGACATTAGAGTTTGGACCCTTGCTGTTTTCCGACGGCGATTTGCTTCCACGCGGCGACGACGGCGAGGGTGATGATGGC
>DAOUAY010000394.1:0-7864 GCA_034432995.1 Anaerolineae bacterium
CCGCGCCGGATGAATCCCTGGGAATAATCGATCAGCCAGTCGGTGTAAGCCCAATAATTCAGACTGCTCCCGAAAGCATCCTGCGGGAGCCAATAGAGGAACTCGCGCACCCAGGCGGCGGAGAAAACGAGCAGGCATAACGCATTGAGCATGAGACGCGGTGATTTTACCATTATCCAAGCCTCCTCTAGAGCTGACGCGGTCGGAGACTGACCAGAGCGCGCTGAGGCCGGTCTCTGACCGTGTCCCCCCCCACCTGAAAGCAGATGCAGACCCCCATGATGCCGGCGAACGAGCGCGGCGCAGCAATGGCGATGTCGCGTTTTTTGCGCGGGATTGTTTGTTCCACAGGTAGGCTCACATCTGACCGCCCGCTTGACGCGAGTTTTTCGTCCAGCCGAGGCCCAAATTCGTTCATTCGTTGCCCCATTCTTTGTCGGCCGGCCTACCACAGAACAGTTACCATTTTATCACTGTCGCATTGCCAACGGCAGATAAACGTGTTTGAGCGCACCGGGTGACCAGTATTCGTCGGCGCCCAGGTCGGGGACGCCGAAGCGTGGCTCGCCGTCCATATCATGGGTGACGCCGGTGCTTACGCCCTGGTCAATCGCTGCCGAACCGGAGGTGATGTGGTAGTCGCCGCCGTCCGGCGCGACGAACAGTGGATCGCCGGTATGCTCGTTGGAGACGAAAAACGTCCCCGTTCCGCCGGTGTTGTTCGTGTTGCCGTACCACAGGATGCCGTCAGCATTAACGATGTTTTTGATCACATCGCCTTTAACGTAGATACCCACCGTCTGGCTGACGATGATGGTATTCCACAGCTTGGGCTGCGCACGTTCGGTCGAGGAGGCTTCGGCGACGTAGAGACCGGTCGCGTCGCCACCCCCGGCATTTTGCGCGATAGTGTTGTGATACAGTTCCGGCGCCGACCCGCGAACGTAGATACCCGAACCGCTGTACGTGGCGCGGTTGCCGGTGATGACGTTGTTGCGCAAGATAGGGTTGCCCCGAATATAGACACCGCCGCCGCGTCCACCCTGTGGGTTGTTAACCGGATCGAGAAAGCCAATCGCCGTGTTATTTCGAATCAGATTGCCATCCAGGGTAACCCGGTTGCCGTTGATGTACACCCCGCCGCCGTACCCGTCATCGGGTATCCATTCCGATTTGCCGGCCGTGTTCTCCTCAATCAGATTGCGACTGAGCGTCACCCAGCCTTCATCCGCCGGATCTACGTAGACGCCGCCGCCCGTCGCCGAAGCGTACAGATGGCGGTTATGATGAATGTGATTTCCCACCAGATTGACCGTCGCATTCCAGACGCCGCTCACGTAAACGCCGGCTTCCACGTAAGCGCCGCCGGTGCCATTGTAGAGCACTTCGTTATTGACCAACGTAATGTTACTGTCGCCGATGCGCACCCCGCCGTATTGGTTGGCCTGGATTGTGTTGTCCCGCAACACCCCCACACCCCGAAGCGCAACCCCGGTGCTGTATATCGTTCCACTAATCACGCTGCTCTCCACCAGGAACGGGTTGGCGTTCACGTCGAGCGCGCCAGAAGAGGGTGCTTTTTGCACGGCGGTATTAGCTGCGACGGTGCTGCCAGACAGCGTAAATGCACCGCCGGAAACCGTCAACGCCGGCCCGTCACCGTTCATCGTGGTGGTACTATTTTTTTGGAAGACACTGTCAGCGATGCGGGTTGTGGATTGGTAGAGATAAGCCGCCCCGCCATGCCCGGCTTGATTGGTATGCCACGCCAGACGATCCGCCGTCAACGTCCCATTGCGGATGTACAGCCCACCGCCATAACCACTGGCAGGGGTGGCCCCATCACTGATCTGGCAATCGGCGAGAATGACCGTGGCCTGGTTGATGTAAACATTGCCGCCGGCATCGTAGTTTTCGTAAGATGTTGGCGCGTGTCCACCCAGGCCGTTAGCGTCGCCGTAGGTGAAACGCAAGCCACTCAAAGTCACCACGGTGTTAGCCCCGGTGATGTAAACGGCTCTTCCCAACACCTGCGCGCTGATTTCGGTGACATTGACCGCCGGATTGGGAGGTCCCCAGTCTCCGATCATATATCCACCTCGCAAAGTCAGGCTCTTGGCAATGTACACCACCTGCGGCTTGCCGCCCTGGTTATTGACGCCGGTATAGGTCCCGGCAGCAATGCGAATTTCGTCGCCGGCCTGCGCGGCATCAACGGCGGCCTGGATCGTGCCGTAACACAGAGTAATCGTGCCACCGCAGTTGCCGCCGGGAGCTACGTACCACACAGTCGCTGCGGCCTGCACGGGCTTGCCGATGGAGAAGCCCCACCCACCGACGAGAGTCCGTAAGGTCAACATGACCGCCAGGCCTACACTACGCAATCGTTTGCTAACCGTATCCATGCCGATGCCTCCTTTTTCACTTGAGATTGTTGAGCACGATGCCGCCCACGGTTGCCATAACGCAGCCGATGAACGTCAACCTTGCAGCGCGGGTTTTGGGAGCTGGTTCGTGCAGCCAGTCAATGCTGATGAGCGCGCTGACGACCACTGCCGTCTGGGAAATCGTGAAGCTCTTGCCCGCGCCAATGGCATCCACCAGTAACAGCACCCTTATTGGCCGCGACCACATACAGCGTCTTGACCTGCTGGTTGGGGAAAGCGACCTTTTACGACGGCGCGAGCCACGTCCCCTATCCGAAAACTGTAATCAAGGCAAAAGCAAACTGCTCGTTTTCTCAGGGTGTTCCATACAATTGAACCCGCCCCCCATAAAAATCGCGCTGCCGGATTAACGTCATCTGCGAAGCCAGTGTTTGCGGGATCAGTCCCTTTGGATCTGTATACGAGTCATGGCTGTAAACCAGCCAGACTCGCTTCCGCCCGCTCACCAACGCCACTAACCCAGAGACATCGCTCTCCGTCATCTTGGGTTCCAGGATACCGTCGGCGAACAGGTCGGCGGGAACGCCTCGTTTCTCTACCTGGATAGCGTACTGCTTTTCGTAGGGCGCAAAGTAATAGTCGAATGGGATGACCACAAAGTTCGAATTGAAGAGGACCAGGTCACCCTTTTCGGCAAAGTTGGCGACATAGCCGGCCGGCGTGCTCCAATCCTCTTTCTGCCAGAACCGGTAATAATCGCTGGCCGAAAACAAGCTGCTTGTGCCCAAAATCCCCACCACTACGATCATCAGAAAGCGAAGTTTTAGTTGGGCGATCCCGGCGGCCATGACCAGGAGCAACGGGATCGTGGTCCAGATCAGGGTGCGGTCGTAAAAAATGGGCCGGCGGAGGCTCACGAGCAGTTCGCCCGCAAAGGGGACGGCGAACAGGGCAGCCAGAAACAGGAAGTGCGACAATTTTTTCCGGTAATGCAGCAGTCCCAAACACAGCACCAACCCGTACAGAATCCACATCACCGTGACCTGACTGCCTTGAAGATAAGACAAAGAGGGGTTCAGGAAGGATTCAAGGACCCGGATAACGGCGGCCACGTCTGGTTTGGGAATCCAAAACTCGTGGTAGACCCGGCCGGCTTGCCGGACAAAGGCCACGCTCCACGGACTCCACAGGATCAAGATGCCGATTTGCGCCTTCAGCCAGTTCGCCAAAGAGGGCGCCTGGAAGGCCGGCAGCGGTCCCGATTGCTTGAGCCTGCGAAACAGCAGCAGCCCCAGGACGAAGAAGTTGATGGCGAACAGGAAAAGGACAGCCGTGTTGTGGGTGAGCAAAGTCGCGGCCGAGAACACGATCAGGGCCACCCAGGCCAGGTCAGTTTCGACGGTCTGGATGGGCGACCAGCGATGGCGGGCGATCCAGGCGCGCCAGCCGCTTTGACCGCTGGATTCGACCGGCTCGGAGGCGCGCCAGGCCAGCCAATAGTCCCGGAATTGGCTGCCGATCGGCCTGACGGCGCGCGCATCCGTCAGCAGTCTGACCAGGGCGTACATCGCTGCGGCGGCATTGAACGTCAGGAGCGTGTACATCCGCGTTTCCTGGGCATAGTAGATGTTGAACGGCGAAATCGCCAGGAGCACGGCGGCCGCCAGGCCCAGCACCGCCCCCGACATGCGTTTGCCGATCAGGTAAATGAGCGGGATCGCGCCGGCGCCGAAGAGCGCCGAAAGCAGCCGGACATCATAGGGCGTATCGCCTCTGAGTGCCATCCAGCCACGGAGCAGGAGATAATACAGGGGCGGATGTTGGTCAATCTTGACAATCCAGTGCAGCATCTCGCCGACGTTGTGGTTGGCCATCCACACGCTGAACGTTTCATCCAGCCACATCCCTTTGCTGGCGAGGAGTAACACGCGCAGCCCCCCGCCGACCAGGGTGATGAGGATGACCAACCAGGGCGCTAACTCTTCGAGATCAATGTCTTCGTTCATGGTCTTCAGGAATACAGAAAAACACTTTCAAACCTGCGCTATTTTATACCCGAAGTGATTGTTTTCAACTTTCACTCAACAACATCCCATAATTCCCCACACTCCACAACACGCCGGTCAAACCGGCGCGCGCGACGTCGCCGGGCGCTGCCAGTTTCCACGACCGGCGCGACGGGAGCGCCAGGAGCACGCCGCCGGCGGCCATGCCGAGCGCCGAGGGGAACGCCCCCGCCCAGGGTGACACGCCGGCATATTTGACCGGGATGAAATAACTGCCCCACAAAATGCCGGCGCCAACCGCTCCGGCAAGCCCCAGCCGAAATGCGCCCGGCTTTTGCCCATCTTCGTCAGCGCCTTTGGCAAAAATAATCAGCGGAACCCCAACGAGGATCATCACGAGCGCGGCGACCAGCCACGCGATCGTCGCGGCGCTCAAATTCACGAATTCGTCGAACAAGGCCGCGCCCCAGATGAGGCTGGTGATGATGTTGAGCGGCGCCCAGATACCGAACGCTTTAGCCATGCCAAGCTTGTTCGTCGCGGTGAAGGCGCTCAAGCCGCCTACCGCCCAGATCATGCCGCCGAGGAACGTCAGCCAGAATGTAGCAGGGGAAAGGTCCCACACACCGCCCTGCCACAAGGCCACCGCCGTCGCAATGCCCAGGTTGGCCGCGACCACATACAGCGTCTTGACCTGCTGGTTGGGGAAAACGACCTTTTGCGACGGCGCGAGCCACGTCCCCCAGCCGAAAACTGTAATCAAGGCAAAAAGTAAACTGTTCATCCCATAAACGATATGGCGCTCACCAGATTGGTCGCCGTGTGGACGAGCCAGCCAGGGATGATACTCCCCGACTTGTATTGTAGCCAGCCCTGCCCCCATCCGGCGCAGAATTGGACAACAAAGACCGGCCAGATTTGCGGGTTGACCGTCAGGAGAAGCAGGTGTGGCAGGAGAAACACGGTCGCCTGCACCAGATTTCCCCAGCGGAAACCCAGTCGTCTGAACAACCAGCTCCCCAGGAAACCGCGGAAAAAGACCTCCTCGCCCAGGGCGATGTAAAAAGCCTCTTTGAGCAACGCCGCCAGAATGGAACGGGCGTTGAGCGGCTGCCCGGAATACGATGAAGCGCCTTCGAGCAGTGAAGCCGGGATGAACTTGAGGACGACATAGGCGATGATCGCAACCGCAACGAACACGGCCGCAGCGTACAGGATGTCTTTCGCCGTACACAAGGTCCACCCAACGTTCTTCCTGGCCTCAGAAAACGGCGCGCCGCGAACAGCCATGACGAGTAGATAGATGATCGAAGGGAGCGAAAAGATGATCAGCATAATGGGGATTTCCATATCATCACCTCCAGAACAGGAAAAGCAACTTCTCCTACCGGTCTGGCGAATTGTACGGCAGCAGGTCGCGCAGGGAGACGATCACACCCTCCTGCACCATCACCTCTGCGGCATCGTTTTCGTCGTGCAACTGGCCGATGAATTCCCGGCAGCGCCCGCATGGTGCGATGACGCTGCCATCCCAAAGGACCGCCACCATCTTCAGAACCCGGCTCTCTCCATCTGTGACCATACTACCGGCAGCGGCGTGTTCCGCGCAAAAGCCCATCGAACTTCCCGTATCGATGCAAACGCCGGTGTAGACCTTACCGTTCGCCGCGAGGAGCGCGGCCCCTACACCGCCCGCTTCCGCGTGGCTCGACAACTGCCGTGGATTCAGGACGGCCTTCGCCTGGGCATACAATTCGTCAAATGATACGGACATAGATTAAACCTCCCGTGTCGTAGCGCGGAGTTTGCGTGGCTCGTGCACCGCAAAGCGCAGCAAGACCCAGCCTATCACCCCGATGACCGCCGCAAGCACAAACATCACCCGATAACTCGTAGCGCCGGCCAACCACCCGCCGATCAAAGGCGCGATGGCTCCGGCGATCCCAGGAATGGTGTTGGCCAGGCCGATGTACGTGGGCCGATTGTCGGCGTCGGTAAATTCGGAAACAATGGAAATTGCAGAGATGAAGACACCCGCGTCAACCGCGCCGCGCAGGAAGAAGATGAAGAAAAACCACCAGGGGCTAGGCGCGAAAATCGCCACAAGGGTCGCCAGAACGCTCAACGTCAGGCAGATCTCCAGGCTCAATTTGTGACCTTTGCGGTCGGAGAAAAAGCCGAAAAACAAGTTCGCCAGGGCCAATCCAACCTGCAAGGCGATGGTGAAACCGCTGGCCCTCGCGTCCGGCAAGGACCAGGTTTGCACCGCGTACACCGTCAGAAAACCGGTTGCCATCCCGCTGAACGTATACACAATCTGCGCCAGCAGATACATGCGGAAGTTGCGATCTCGCCGCAGGATGTGGGGCAAGGAACGCAGGTAATCCAGTTGCGAAACGGTCGGCTTGCTGCTCTGGACGGCCGGTTCGCGCGCGAGCGAGAGGAATATCCAGGACATGAAGATCAGGACGGCAGCGATGGCGAAGGAAATGACGTAGCCCAATGGAAAGGCAAATCTGTCGAGCACAAAGGGGACAACCATCGCGCCCAGGATGCCGGCGCCATTGCCGAGAAAATTCGTGATGCCAAAAAAGCGCCCCCGTTTCTCCAGCGGGATGATTTTCGCAATCATATCTTGCCATCCAACGATGATCACGCCGGCCCCAAACTTGTGCCACGCGAACAACACAAAGAAAACGGCCAGAGCCACAGCCGGCCGGCTGGTCGCCAGGAAGTACGCCGTCGGGGCGAGCAGAAAAATGGGTATCCTTTCGAGAAAGAAACCGATCGTCACCGGGAAGAATTTCTTCTTGGGTGCGCGTTCGACCGCATTGGCGACGAACAACTGCGGCAGGAGATGACCCGCCATATTGAGAAACGGGATCAGGCCGATCAGCAGAGGATTGCTGGTGAAACGGCTGACGTACAGCGGCAGGATGATCGCGCCGGAGATAAAGCTCATCCCGAACCAAAAACTGGCGCCATCGAGCACGTTGACCGCAAAATTCCAACGATAATCCTGCTCGACTTGTTGTTGAATTGTAAAGGTACTGGCAGCGGTCTCTGTCATAGGCAGGTCTATGTTCTCCATTCTACTTTGGTCAAGTGCGACCTCTCATGGTTTCGCAGGCCGGTGGCGACCTAGCCACCTCCGCACCGAGGCGATGTATGCTGTGTACGCCTCACCAAATTTCGCCGCGAGATAGCGCTCCTCAGGCATTATCAGAACGTAATGACAAAGGGCAATCGAAACGAGCAGTGTTGCCAGGGTCCACAGCACATTCATCATCAACGCGACGCCGCCAAACAGGAACACCGCACCCAGGTAGAGCGGATTTCTCGATAGGGCGAACACGCCTGTCGTGATCACCTGGCTGGTTGGCTGACCCGGATCCGTGGGCTGCCGGAAACGCGCAAACGCCCGGCGCGCCGAAACGATAAGGCCCATCCCAATAAGGATCAGCACAACGC
>DAOUAY010000395.1:0-4398 GCA_034432995.1 Anaerolineae bacterium
CCCTCTCACTCGGCGTGCGCAGCTACGGGTTACGCCGCGCGCGTTATTGCGGACAGGCGAAAACGCATCTGCAGAACCTGCTCATTGCCGTGGCCCTCAACCTGAGTCGCTTAGCGGATTGGTGGACTGAATTACGCCCTCGGCCCACACGCATCACACGCTTTGCGGCACTGGCGCTAAGTTGATTTTATTCGTTAGTGTTAATGTGCAATTTTTATTTTACCAGTGGTATCTAATGAGTAATGGGTAATGAGTAATGGGTAATGAGTAATGAGTAATGAGTAACAAGGCCCCCCCTCTTCACTCTTTACTCTTCACTCTTTACTCTTTACTCTTTACTCTTTACTCTTTACTCTTTACTCTTTACTCTTTACTCCTTACTCCTTACTCTTTACTCTTTACTCTTCACTCCTATCCCCCCCACCTCATAAATCCGCACAGCGCCGCGCCACAGGCTGCCGTCGCCGGTCAGGGTAACGCCTTCCGGGATGCGTTGGCTGTCCTTGATGTGGACTTCCAACCGCAGGCGTTGCGGCTCAGGCGGAACTTGCCCGCGATACTTCCACGTCATCCGACCCGGCGTCTGGATGCGCGCGCTTTCCCCAAACCCTTTCGATTGCGCGTAGACCTGCATCGCCTGCGCCATCGCCTCCACGCCGAGCGAACCGGGCATCACCGGGTCTTGATAGAAGTGGCAACCGAAGAACCAATCGTCGGGTGAAATGGGAATTTCGGCGTAGACGTACCCGCGCCCGTAGTCGCCGCCGTCGGAAACACACCACGCTTTGTCGAGAAAATCTAACTGCCCAACCCGTTTTATGTCAACGGATTGAACGGATTTTAACGGATTCTGTTCCGTTGCATCCGTTGAATCCGTTGACATAAGCCACGGTTGCCGCGCCGCGCCGTTATCCAGCCCAATCTGCCTTTGCAATGCGTCCGGCGTGAAGTAGCCGAAAGCCGCCGCGCCGCGATAGAACACCTGCCCGGCGCAGGCCAACTCGAAGCTGAACTTCTGCAGGATGATACCCGGCAGCGCGGTCGAACTGAGCAACGTCACCCGGTTGGCAATGGTTTGCCCGCGCACGTCCACGGCGCGCAGCAGTTCGCCTTCGCCGTCGAGGTTGCGAAAGTAGAAGTCGCTCTCCGGGTACGGCAGCATCGAGCCGAGGTAGGTGGAAAGGACGCCGCACGGTTGCAGCGCCGTTTCCATCAGGATCGAGAGCGGCAACGTGGCGTGATCGCGGTAAAACCAGCCGTTGAAAGGGACGTCGAATTCGCTCACCAGCGTCGCGCCGGGCGTCACATTGCCGGGCGGGGCGTCAATCCCCAACACCCGACTCACGCAGAGCAAATCGCCGTTCGGCAGACGCGGCACACGCCGCCCACGATAATGCGCGTAAGCCGGCCCGAACGCCTCGACCACGTCACCAGTAGCGAAGGCGCAGAGGTGATCTTCATTGAAAAGCGAGGGATTGGTAATCGGTAACTGGTGATTGGTAATCGGTAACTGGTGATTGGTAATTGGTAATCCGTGATTCGTGATTCGTGATTCATGATTCATGATTCGTGATTCATGATTCGTCATTTGTAATTCGCCAATTCGCCGATTCGCTGATTCTTGCTTCCTGCCTCCTGCATCTTGTATCATTTGCCCCGCCACGTCTATTTGTAAAGTCATTAACTCGGCGGTGTGTTGCAACGCGATTTGCCGCGCCTGCAAAAACGCGAGATGCGCTTCTGTCGTGTAGTACGTGATCGGTGATGTGTGATGCGTGATGCGTAATTCGTCATTCGTCATTCGTAATTCGTAATTCGTAACTCGCTGATTCGCCGATTCGCCGATTCGCTGATTCTTGCTTCTTGCCTCTTGCTTCATTCCCACCCGCTGCGTGACCAGCATCGCCAGCGCCGGCAGCAGGCTGTCGTAGTCGGATTTGCCGCTTTTGTTGATGGGGATGGCGGCGTGCAGTTGGCCGCGCAAGATGCGAGCGATCCAGCGGGAGCAGGCGCCGAGCGGCCCGAGTTCGATGAAGATGCGCGCGCCCGCGTCATAGGCGGCTTGCACGAGGCGCGGGAAATCCACCGGCGAACACGTCATCTGCGCCAGTGCGTGGGCCAGCGCGTCGCGTTCCAACGTCAGCGGCGTGTACTCCGCCGCCGAGTAGAAGTCGATGCCGGGGACGGCGCGCGTGGGCAGGGTGTATAAGTCCACAAACGCCGCGTATTCCGAGCGCACGGGCGGGGCATGGATGGCGGCGTCGAAGGGCAGGCGCAGCGCGTGGCAATCGAGCGCCGCAATGACGCGCGCGCAAGCGTCGGGATGTCCGGCGATCACGGCTTCTTTTTCCTCGTTGATCATCGTCAAATACGCGCGCGGTTCGGCTTCCAACGCCCGGCGCACCCGCTCCACCGGCGCTTTGACGATGTGGCTGTACCACAATGCTTCGTCCGCATCCGTTGTCCAGTATTCGCGCACCGCGTCCCGTGGACCGCAGAGCCGCGTCTTGAAGAGCGGCGACGTGTTCCAGGCGTCGCTGCCGGCGTCGCCGTCGGGCCAGACGCCGAGCGCCCAGAGCATACTCACCTCACCCAGGCTATAGCCGAGCGCGGCGGAGGGTGTCACGCCGAACACGTCGCGCAAAATGGCGGTGTAGAGGAGGGCGAAACTTGCGCCGGATTCGATCATCGCGGTAGGATTGGCGCGCAGGCGGGCCTCGTCGGTCTGGACGTCCGCGTCAGTCGGTGGATGCAGACGACGGGGATAGAGCAACTTTTCGGCGGTGACGCGGCCGGCGTAGCGCGTGACCTCGCCCAGGCGAGCGTGAAGGTGCGGGAACAGTTGGAACAGGTCGCGCCCCATCCCCACGTAGGAACTGAACGCGCCGGGATAGACGAAGGCCACGCCGCCGGTTCGTCCTAACGGTCGCGCCGTAAAGCTGCTGCCGAGCGGCGACGTCCAATCCTTACCCTCCGCAAATGCTCTCTCCACGCCTTTGACGGCGAACTCTGCCTCGCGGAGCAATTCCTCACGGTCGTGCGCGAGCAACGCAAGCGCATATCGAGCGTCGGGCCGCGCCTGATACGCGATCTGCGTGTCTTCGGCCAGCGTCTCCCAGTCCGCGCCGCGCTCTGCTTGCCGGCGCAAATCGTCCGTCATCGCCAATATCTCATCCCGATCATCCCCCGCCAGCGGGAACATGAAAAACGGCCGAGCCGACAAATGCGCATGAAGCACAGGAGTTGTGGCGACAGTAGAAGAACCTGAAAGTACGCACCTGTGATTCATGATTCGTGATTCATGATTCGTGATTCGTAACTCGCAATTCGCCATTTGCCATTTGCCATTTGCCATTCGCCCATTCTCAGTCAACCAGGGTTGGGGCGCGGGCGCGACGTAAAACGGCGAATCGGTTTGCGGTTCGCGCGGGTTGCGCCAATCAGGCGTCGCGGGGATGACGCGATGATAGAGGCACAATGCCGTCCGCGCCAGGGCAGCCAGCGCGGGCGCGTCGTCGCCCAGATTCGTGCGCACACTGCCGAGCGCGCACGTTGGTTCGGAGGCGGGATCGGCCGGGGGTAAGCTACCGTCTGCCAAATCCGGCCATTCCCAATAGCCGGGAATGTGAGCAATCCCGTAATCCATGCCGGATGCTGCTAAGTTGTCAACGGATTGAACGGATTTTAACGGATTTTCAAGGCGCGCGTAGCCGTGGTCGCCCGCGGCCTCGGCGCGGGCCAGCACGAGGGCGACGCCGCCCGCCGCGTTCGTTTCTCCGATGAGCGCCTCGTCTACCGCGCCGCCGGTCAACAGCCGTTGCGCCTCAGACAATGCCGTAACACTATCCGATACATCCACCGCCGGCCCGCTAAATCCCCACAGGGCCGCAATCTCTGCCGCAACCGCCGTCTCCCCGGCCCACACCACAGCCGCGCGCGCGCCCCGCGCCACATCCGCATCGAACAGCGCGTTATTCGCCACGCGCAGCGCCAACTCCATGCCACGCAGCGCATCGGGCGACGTTTCACAGCGCAGCCCATGCGCCACCGCCCGCGCAAACGCCTTGCCGTCGCGGCACACGCCGAAGTAAGTGTCGAGTCCGATGATTGCAAATGAGTTCATTAGTGATCCTTTTGGATGACAGGAAATGAGTAAAGAGAAATGAGTAATGACTCGCCTGAAAAAAGTCGCACTTTAACACCAAGTGGGCGCATAGCGGGAGAAACCCGCCGGATTGAGCCTGCGCCAAAGGTTTCGCAAACGTTGCCGCCAACGTGACAACAAAGGCTCACCCGCCAGATTAGCGGTTTCTTGGATCGTTTTGGCGCGTTCCGTTATTCGATATCGCCAAATGCGACGCAGATTAATCATCATGGCCACTCCTGTTAACAGCATCG
>DAOUAY010000396.1:0-16881 GCA_034432995.1 Anaerolineae bacterium
ATCACGGTGAACGACAGGGGCGGCAGCCGCAAGGTCAGCGTGTTGCCCTCGATCGGGCCGACCGCGATCTGGCGCGAGATGACCGTGTCGGGGTGTTCGTAGGTGTTCACTGCCTTGACGTCCGCCCCCGCGACCTGGTACGCGCCCGTGATCTGGCGTGGGGCCTCACTCTGCCAGACGATGTCGGTGGACAGCGTCTCCGTCTGGCTGCGGTTGACCACGAAGAGCGCGCCTTGTTGCGTTTCGGCGTCGAAGCTGGCGGACACGTCGAGCGCCGGGACTTCGCCGTGCTGTTTGGTCTCCACCAGCGGCGCTTCGACGCGCGCATCCAGCGCGTCGCCGCGCGCCAGGTTGCTGACCAGCTTGAAGACGTAGAACGAGGGCTGTTTGAGCAGCGCGTCGCGGCGGGTGTGCAGCCACGAGATCACGTTGACGATCTGCGCCACACAGGCGACCTTGAGCACGTGGCTTTTGCGCAGGAAAACGTTGAGCCATTGCGCCACGACCAGCGCGTCTTCCAGATTGTAGATGTCCTCCGCCAGATGCGGCGCTTCTGTCCACTGGCCTCCCATAGGGCCGCCGATTGAATGCCAGACCTGCCACTCATCCCACGATAGATAGACATCGTGCGCGCTGCGCCGCTTGGCTTTGACGTAGCGCAGCGTGCCTTCCAGCGTATCGACAAAACGCTCGAAGCGCACGGCGCTGGCCAGATAGCTGGCCGTGTCCCCTGCATTGTTGTTGATGTAGTAGTGCATCGAGTGATAGTTCACATGTTCCCAGGCGATCTCCAGCACGATGCGATCCCAGTCCGGGTAGGTGGGCATACCGTCGCCGGACGATCCGCACAGCACGGTCTCGATGGTGGGATCGAGCCATTTCATCATTTTAGCGGCTTCGAGCGCCTTGTTGCCGTAGGCGACGGCGTCCAGATGCCCGATCTGCCAGGGGCCGTCCATTTCGTTGCCGACGCACCAGTAGCGCACATTGTGCGGCTTGGCGTATCCGTGCTTGATGCGCAAATCCGACCAATAGGTGCCGCCCGGCGTGTTGCAGTAGTCCACGAGGTTGGCGGCGGATTGGATGTCGCCCGTGCCCATGTTGACGCCCAGCATCGGCGCGGCGTCGATGGCGGCGCAGAATTCTACAAACTCGTCGGTGCCAAATTGATTGGTCTCCAGCGATTGCCAGGCCAGATCGCGCCGGCGCGGGCGTTGGTCTCTGGGGCCGACGCCGTCGAGCCAGTTGTAGCCGCTCAGGAAGTTGCCCCCCGGATAGCGGATGACGGAATATGCCTGCTCGCGCAATGCGGCGATCACGTCGGTGCGCAGACCGCGCTCATCGGCGTGAGGCGACGCCGGATCGTAGATGCCTTCGTAGACGCAGCGCCCCATGTGCTCTGCGAACCCGCCGAACAGCAGCGGGGAAATTGGCGCGATGGCGCGCTGGGCATCCAGGAAGATTTGGGCTTTTAGATTGGACATATCGGCTCCTTTAGCATAGAGATTGGGAATTGGGGATTAGGGATTGAGGAACCTGGCCCTCACTCCTTCATCCTCACTCAATTATACTACATTTTGTGTAACTATTCGGATGGTCGGCCTACTCACCGGCATAGAAGATGCGATAGATTCTGCCTTCCCCGTCGTCCGACATGAACAGGCTGCCATCGGCGCCGGTCTGCGCGGCGACGGGCCGGCCCCAGCGGGAGTCATCTGGCCGCAGCCAGCCTGTGGCAAAGTCGTACACCGGGCCGGGGATGCCGTTCTCCATCGGGATGCCGATCACTTTGTATCCCGTGGGGGTACTGCGATTCCAGGAGCCGTGAAACGCGACGAACAGGGGGCCACCACGCCGTCCTGGTCACGGTCGGGCAGGCGTAGGATGCGCCCGGCGCCGCGCTCGGCCACGTAGAGCTGGCCGTCCAGTCCTACCGTCATCATACGTGGATTGGACAGCCCTTGTGCGAACACCGAAATGCCAAATCCCGGCGGCAGGGCCACCGGCTCCGCTAGCGGGACGACGCGCGTGGGAATTGGCGTGACGGTGGGGTCCGGCGACACGGTCGCGGTTGGTGCAGGTGTTGCGGTGGCGTCGGGTTCGAGTATGCGGGTCGGCGTCTGCGTTGGGGGTGGGGTGTGGGTGGCGGAAACCGTCGCGGTGGCTGCTGATGACGTGGCGGCGGGCTGTGTGCTGGGTGAAGACACAGGTTGGCATCCGCTGGCCATCAGGATTACCAGCAGACAGACACAGGCGAAAATTGGAGCATTAAATTTCACTGGAGCACCCGTACCCATGGATATTGGCCTTGCAAAGTGTGCGCCAATCGTGCATCTGCCGTCCAAAACTCACAGTTCAGTGACTCGGCCAATGCCAGGTAATGCGCGTCATAGGTGACCATTTGTCCGGTGCGCTCAGCCCACAGCAGCGCGCGGAGATGCAATTCCGTGCTTGGGGCAATTAGATGCACGCCCAACGCGAATAGCGTTTGCAGGCGTGTCTCCACTTCGGGCATAGGCAAATGTAACATCACCATAGCCTTGCGCAGTGCAGCGGTAATTTCGTAGGCCCACAGGTCTGGGGCCTGAATGAGCGACCCCGGCGCACGCCAACCGTCCCATAACGCCTGAGCTTGCGGCGAATAGGGCAGCGGCAATACCAACGCCAGCGCGACGTTCGCATCAACCACGGCTTTCATTCGGTTTTTACCCCGGAAAGCAAAGTTGTAGTGCGCTCGTCGCGAGCGGCGGCGACCCAATCCTCTTGTAACACACCGACCTGCGCTGCCAGCGCCTCGCGTAACTGGCGCGCTTTTTCCAGCACTTCTGGCTTGATCCCGCCGGGATGGGTCAGGCGATCGTATTCCTCAATGCTCACTAACATCGCTTTGGGTTTGCCGCGCGCGGTGATGACGATCGGGCGCTTCTCGAAAATGGCTTGATTGATTAACCGGGAAAGCGTTTGCCCGGCCTGGCGAACACTGACTTCCATAGAAAACCTCCTGAATCAAAGTGCGATGTACAGACTATCTGTATTATAGCACGAATATGGAGGATTGGGTAGCCTATCGCTGGATACAAACCGCCGACAGCCCACGTGGGCTGCCGGCGGTTTGTTTTGCTGTAAGTTACGTCAAGGATGGTTACGGGGTCGGCGTCGGCGTCGGCTGCTCCAGGAACGCCGCGCGGTCGTTCTCGATCAACGGTTTGACGTTGAATTCGGTCACGGCGACGTAGTACGGCGACTCCGACGCTTTGACGGCGTAGTTGCTGCCGTCGAACTTCGCGCCGACGCGCAACGTGGTGACGCTGCCATCCTCTATCGTGAGCGTGACGGTTGCGGCGGGCGCGGCAAGGCCGTAGCTGGCCTCATCCGTCAGGCCGAGCGGCCGTTGGAGGGTGATGCGGGTGGCTTTGCTGACGATGTCGGCGGTCTTCGCCGGAGCGATGACTTCATCGCCCGCTAGATCGGCTAACGTCCACGTATCGTCTTCGGCCTTGACGAACTTGAAGAAGCCGTTGGCGTTTTGCAACGTGACTTCCTTTACCGTCGCCACATCGATGGTGCGATAAGACGTGTCGATCCACGAAGTGGCCGCGGTGTTCATCTCCCACGTCGAAAGGGCGGCGGTGAGGTACGTCTCGGCCTGTCCGGCCACGCGGAAGTGGGTGGCGGTGTAGCGCGGCGAGCTGCCCAGATAGATTGTGTGTGTCGCGCCGTCTCGCATCCCGATGTCGATGCGCCGCACGAATCCATCGTCGGCCACCTGAAGCGCCTTGTGGCTGGCTTCGGTGCGGGCCACGAGGGTCGCCGTGTCCAGTTGGGTGAACTTGTCGAGAAGCGGCGTGATGCTGCTGGCCCGCGCCGGATAGTCGCCCGCTTCGGCCAGGCTCCAGTTCTCGCCGGAGCGGCGCAGGACGATGCGCGTGCCCTGGTCGTCGGTGATGGTCAAGGTGGCGATGTCCGCGACATCGAGGTCCGGGAAGACAGACTGCGCAGCGCCGGCGTTGCCGGAACGCGGCCAAAAGGTGATCACGCCGAGGATGATCTGAACGATCAGAATACCGGCCAGGATTTGTTGATGGCGTTTCATGATTTCACCTCCTCAGACGAAGTCGCAGCGCGCTTTGGCCTGGACGCCTTTGCTGACCGCTGATGGCTGACGGCTGACGGCTGCACCAGCGCCATCGGCTGCTCGTTGCGGTGCCGCATGGCTACGAAACCGCCGAGCACCAACAGCGCCAGGAGCGCCACGCCGTAGTTGAGAATTTCCCAGAACGACTGCCCGCTCTCTTTCAGTGACGCCAGGACGCGGCTTTCGGCGCCGCGCGCCTGGATTTCCAGCAGGTCCAGGTCCTCGGTGGCCCAGGCGACGGCGTTTTTCACGAATTGCAGCGAGTTGAGATAGCGGTCGCCAGCCATCGAGCTGGAAAGCTGGAAAACGATGTCATCCAAAAATTCGGCGCTGCCGACGACGAGCAGGCGCGCCGTCTCCGGCGACTGTTCGATCGTGCCGGGGCCGGTTGGCGGGAGTGTGACGCCTTCTTCGCTCGCTGTTTCGAAGGGCGAAGGCTTCCCGGCGAAGTAGCTGTCAAACGTCCCCTGTACGGAAACGGCAAGCGTATAAACCTGCGTGGAAGCAGGTTGCGCGAAACCACTGTCCGGATAGAGGTCGAAGTCAGGTTGGATGTTGATGGGATCGCTTTGGAACCACGCCCCCGACGTCGAGGATAGCAGCACTTCGACCTCACGTCCCGCGTTCTTCTCTGGATTGACCTGAATGGGCGAGGGCCAGTTCAGCGTGATCGCTGCCAGGTTAGAGACGATGGGATTGTTTTTTGCCATCGCTGCTGAACGGATATCCACGAAGTAGGGATAGTTCAATGCCTGGTATTCCTGTATCTGGTAATTGCCCACCTGTCGAACGACCGGCATAGGGAATGGCTCGTTCTGTGAATCGAGCACCATCCCCTGCTGCACGGTGATGCCGTAATGCTCCAGCAATCCGGCGACACCGTCCGTGATCAACTTCCCGGTGATACCGCCAGCGTAGGGGTCCTGCGTGATGACGGTGTTACCGGCAGCCAGGATCACTGCGCCGCCGCGCATCAGGTATTGGTCGATGGCGTACAATTCCTTATCGGTAAACCCCTGCGGGGCGACGACCAACACCACGTCCACGTCGGGTGCGATGGCGCCTGTGCTCAGATCGAGGGTGCGGACTTCGTACTCCTGCTGCAGCGCCGTGCGCACATCATTCCATGACGAGATCGGTTGGATGGTTTGCCCGAACATATCCTGCGTGGGCGTCGCCGGTGGCGACCAGATGCCCACGACCTTGAGGAAGCCGGAGGACATACGCTTGAGCGCCGATTCGACAGAATTCCGAATGTCGGCCTCGCTCATCTCGCCGGAGGGGAAGATCACACTCTCCTCGGTGCCGACTTTCAACGCCATATGCATATAGTACACGTCATTGGAGAAGAGGGAGGCGGCGAACGGTTGGATGTCGTAGGTGTTGTAGAGTTGCTGCGGGGTCATCGGGCTGCCGGCCTGGAGGGGATTGACCAGTTTGTAGGTCAACTTGCCGTTGGACTGCGCCGCGATCTCCTGCACCACTTTCTCCATCGTCGCCGGGACGTCGCCGAGCGATTCCGGCATAGTGTCGGGCGTGACGTAGATCGTCATCTCCACCGGGTCACTCAGCGAGGCGAGGACCATATCGACGCTCTGGAAACCGTACACCACCTTCTTGATATTGCTGGTGAGATCGTATTCCAGGTTGCGCAGTTGCACATCGACAGCGCCGCTTTGCTGCTTGACTTCGATCAAATCGCCAAATCCGAGGGTGACGCTTTGGTCGCCGTATTGGATGAGGATGTCGAAATAGGAGTTGATGATGGAGGCTTCATAGCGACCGGCGATTTGGAAAGGCGTGGGCCTGATGCCGTAGACCTGATTGGCTTCCTCTTCCTTTTCCGGTTCTTTAGCCGGGTCGACAATCTCCACCTGCACGCGCCCCTGCGAGGCGATGGCGTATTCCTGCAACATGTCGCGCACTTTGGGGACCAGCGGAGCCAGTAACGGGTGTGTACGTTCGCTGAAATAACCGCGAATCAACAGCGGTTCTTGCAGGCCGTTGAGCAGATTGCGCGTGGCCTTGGAGAGCGAGTATTCGCCATATTGGGTCAAGTCGAGCCGCAGGCTGCGCAATGGGTACGCCCACACGTTGGCCACGAGCAAGTTCAAGATAAGCAGGGCTGAGGTCAACGCCAGCCCGCGCCGCTTGGGCAAGGTCTGCTCGCCCGCGCTCCAACCCTTCGCCTTGAGCGACAAGACGTTGAGCACGAGGAAGATGCCGGCGAGGGTGACGTAGTAGAGCAGGTCGCGCAGGTCGATGACGCCGCGCTGGATGCTCTCGAAGCGGCTGCCGGCGCCGATCGCGCGCAGAATTTCGCCTATTTCGTTGCCCACGAAGTTGGTCACACCGGTCGAGCCGACGAGGTAGAACGCCCCGCACAACAGCACGGTGGAGATCAACGCCACGATCTGGTTGTCGGTGCGTGATGAGACGAACAGCCCGATGGCGGCGTAAGCGCCCGCCAGCAGGATGGCCGCCAGGTAGCCGCCGATCACCGGACCCCAGTCGAGGTTGCCGAGGATAGCGACGGTGATTGGAATGAAGAGGGTCAGCGCCAGGGCAATGCCGATCAAGGCGACGACGGCGAGGAATTTGCCGATGACCAGTTGTGTCGTTGAGACCGGGAGCGTCAGCAGGATTTCGAGCGTGCCCACGCGCTGCTCCTCACTCCACTGGCGCATCGTCAGCGCCGCCGCGATGAAGATCATCAGCACCGGCAGCCGGCGGAAGAGTGGGCGCACGTCGGCGATACCGCGCGCGAAGAAAGTATCCACCCAGAAGAATGAGAACAGGGTCGCCACGAGGAACGCGCCGATGAAGATCATCGCCATCGGCGAGCCGAAGTAGCCGCGCAGTTCTTTACGGGTTATGGTGAGGATCTGTTTCATTGCGCCACCTCCGCCGTCGCCAGCTCGTTGAAAACCGTTTCAAGGGTGCGCACGTCGCGCCGTAGCTCGCGGAGTGGCCAATCGTTTTCACGCGCTAGTTCGTAAATGACGGGACACAAATCGTTGCGGCTCTCGGCGCCTTCTGGCGCTTTGCGACCGAGCACGCGATAGGCGGGGAAGCCATCGTGGCTTTTGAATAGCCCCACGCCTTGCACTTGCGGAAGGTGTTGGAGCAAGTTCTGCGCCTCGGGGGGACGCTGTTCCAGCACCAGCACGGCATCGGACGTGGCCTCGAGTTCGGAGAGACGCGCGTCGGCCTTCACCTGGCCGTTCATCAAGATGATGACGCGGTCGCAGAGGGCCTCGACTTCCGAGAGGATGTGCGTGGAGAACAGCACCGTGCTGTGGTCGGCCAACCGGCGGATGAGATGGCGAATCTCGACGATTTGCGTGGGGTCGAGGCCCACGGTCGGCTCGTCCAGAATCAGCAG
Source organism: Anaerolineae bacterium (assembly GCA_034432995.1). Taxonomy (GTDB): domain Bacteria; phylum Chloroflexota; class Anaerolineae; order B4-G1; family SLSP01; genus DSWT01. The sequence goes on from DAOUAY010000396.1 coordinate 7,521, forward strand.
GCGCGGCTTGTGCAGGATGGCCTGCGCCAATCCCACGCGCTGCCGAAACCCCTTGCTTAGATGCGCGATAGGGCGGGTGAGGTGGTCTTGCAGGCCGGTGGCGTAGATCGCCTCGGAGAGCAGTACCGGTTGGTCGGCCTCCGGGATTTGGCGCAGGTCGGCCATCATCTTGAGGTACGCCTGCACCGACAGTTCGGGGTACAGCGGCGCGGTTTCCGGCAGGTAGCCGATCTGCGCCTGCACCTCGCGGGTGTGTTCGAGCACATCCAGCCCGTTGATCAGCGCCGTTCCTGTATCGGGTTGCAGGTAGCCGGTGAGGATTTTGATAATCGTCGTTTTCCCGGCTCCGTTCGGCCCCAGCATCCCGACGATTTCCCCGCTGGCGATGTCGAAGGAAACGTCGCGCAGGGCTTCGACGTCGCCATACGATTTGGATAAATTCGAGACATCGATCATAGACTCCTCCTTGCGAATTGCGAATTACGAATTGCGAATTACGAATTGCGAATTACGAATTGCGAATTGCGTGCTGACGTGAAAAAGAGCAAAGCTGGTCGTAGAATGGTCTACGTATAAGCTTCGCTCTTTGATTTCCGGCGACTCTGTACCGGTGGGCGCAGCACGGTGACATGGTAATGAACGTGAGCGAATTGTCAAGGCTGACCTGTCACACGTCACTCCTTAGCATACCACGTTCCTGCTGGTGTGTCCTTAAGAAGGGCTAAGAGCAACCTTAAGAAAAGTTTATCTGCATAGGTTGGGCAAGAGTCACACTTCCCAATCCTCCAGACACAATCCAGGCACACGGCTGAATTCGCGGGTGTTATGCGTGACCAGGGTTGCCTGGTGTGCCAGAGCCGTCGCCGCAATGAACAAATCATTGGGGCCAATGATCAGGCCACGTTGGGTCAGGTCGGCCCGGATTTCACCATAGAGGATAGCGCCGTGATCGTCAAACGGCAAACTGCCAAAATGCACAGCGAATTCTGCAAGCATACGCCGGGCGTGTTCTGGGTCGGCGCTACGCTGCGCGCCGTAGTAGAGTTCTGCTTTGACAATGGCGCACAGTGCGATATCGTGATATGGGATTTGAGCCATACGCTGTCTCACTGGAGAGGCGGCATCTCGTAGAAAGCGGATACAGGTATTGGTGTCCAGGAGATAGATCACGGCAATTCCTCGCGGATTTCGTAAACGCCTTCACTTTCGCGAATCGGAAATTCCGGTAGACAGCCGGCAAAGCGAGTAAAGAAATCGTCTGGCCAGCCAAGTGTGTCGACCGGGGCGGGAACGGCCATAACGATGACTTCGACTTGCGCCCCAACCGGCAAGGTCGCCGTGTGAATTTCAATCAAACCGCCAGTTTTGATCGTCGTTTTCTCGCGTAGTGCAGTATAGGTAACTGTCATCACTACCTCCTTATTCCACTTGCGTTGAATCACCGTACACCAATCATTTTACATACTGTGCAATCACGCAACACGTTTCACGTCTCACATTTACTTCATTATAGCATACAAAGGGGGCTACAATAGATTTAGTCTCTATCCGAAAATTATGCCGGTGCGCGTTTCTGGTGCGTCAACGACGAATTTTCTCGGATAGGTTTTTATGCTATGTTAATGCCCTGCTAATCTTATTCTAATGGACTGTGATTAAAATGGTAGGGTAGAGACTATGTGACGGCGCTCATACGCTATGGGCGACAAAAAATCCGTTACAATCCGTTAAATCCGTTGACATACGAGGAGGTACTTATGACGACACAACCAGAGTCGCTCGAATTCAAGGCTGAAGTGCAGCAGCTATTGCACATTCTCTCGCACTCGCTCTACACGGAGCGGGAGATTTTCCTGCGCGAGTTGATCTCGAACGCTTCCGACGCGCTCAATCGCGTGCAGTTCGAGATGCTCACCAACCACGAGTTGCTCGACCCGGAGGCCGAATTGGCCGTGCGCCTCGATTTCGACGCGGAGGCCAAGACGCTGACGGTCTCCGATACCGGCATCGGCATGACGCGCGCCGAGCTGATCGAGAACCTGGGCACGATTGCTCATTCCGGCGCGATGGCGTTCCTCAAGAAGCTGGAAGCCGAGCAGCGCATCGGCGACATCATCGGGCAGTTCGGCGTGGGCTTCTATTCCGTCTTTATGGTCGCCGACAAGGTCAGCGTGACCTCGCGCTCCTATCTGCCGGACGAACCGGCGTGGACGTGGGTTTCGCGCGGCGACAACACCTACACGCTCACCCCCGCCGAGAAAGAGACGCGCGGCACAACGATCGAGATCGAGTTGAAGGAAGACGCCGCCGAGTTCGCTTCGGCGTGGCGGCTGGAGCAGATCGTCAAGAAGCACTCCGATTTCGTCTCGTTCCCGGTCTACGTGAAGGACAAAATCGCCAACCAGCAGACGGCGCTGTGGCGCAAATCGCCAAGCGAAGTGACCGAGGATGAGTACAACGAATTCTACCGCCAACTTACGCTCGATTTCGAGAAGCCGCTGCTGCACATGCACATCGTCACCGATGCGCCGGTGGATATTCGCAGTGTGCTCTACGTGCCGCACCACCGGGATCGCGGGATGTTTCGCCTGCGCCCCGACCACGGGCTGAAGCTCTACTCGCGCAAGGTACTCATCCAGGAGGACAACAAAGACATGCTGCCCGAATACCTGCGCTTCGTCGAGGGAGTGGTGGATTCAACGGACATTCCACTCAACGTGGCGCGCGAGTCGGTGCAGAGCACCCGCACGATGGGTCACATCAAGAAGGCGCTGCGCGGGCGGGTGCTGAAATCGCTGCGCGAGCTGGGCGAGGAGAACCCTGAAGAGTACAAGGTCTTCTGGGAGGCGTTTGGCCCGTTCATCAAAGAAGGCGTAGCGATGGACTTCGGTGGGCGCGACGACGTCGTGCCGCTGCTGCGCTTCCCCACGTCCAAATCGGACGGCGCACTCGTCGCGTTGAGCGAGTATGCCGCGCGGATGGTCGAGGGTCAGAACGACATCTACTACATCCTCGGCGACGATCTCGCTTCCGTGGCCCGCAGCCCGCACCTGGATGCGTTCAAAGCGCGCAACCTGGAAGTGCTCTATCTCGTCGACCCACTGGACGCCTTTATGGTGCAAAGTCTGCACGAATATGAAGGCAAAGCACTGAAGAACGTGGACGATCCCAACCTGCAACTGCCGGGCGAGCCGGAGTCGCCGCCAGAGGTGATTGCCGCCGATGCGCTGTCGCCGGAGGTGTTCGGCAAGCTGATTATGCGCTTCAAGAACGTCCTCGGCGAGCGCGTGGCGGATGTGCGCGAGTCGAAGCTGCTCAAAGATAGCCCGTGCCGCCTGGTCTCGCCGGATAGCGGCCCGGAGCGCGAGATGCAGCGCGTGCGCCGCTTGATCGAGCAGGACTACGAAGTCCCGGTGAAGATCCTCGAGATCAACCGGGGGCATCCGCTGATCCAAAATCTGGCGCGTCTGAACGAATCGCAGTTTGCCAATCCACTGATCGATCTGACGGTGGGGCAGTTGTTCGACAATCTGCTGTTGCTGGAGGGCTTGCATCCCAATCCGGCGCAGATGGCCCCGCGTATCCAGGAAGTGTTGGAGCGCGCCGTCGCCGCGTCGGCGCCGGCGGGCGAAGCGTAGATCATCTGAACCATTCAACCTCCTTGAGAGAAGGGGGATTTTGCGTCGCCGTGTCGCAAAATCCCCTGGGCTATTGCATTTGACCTTCGCCGGCGCCAGACTACAAAAGTCTCACGTGGGATCGCGTTGACCAAGCGCCTCGTTGAACGAAAAACGCGCCAAATGCAGGTGTCTGCTGAGACTTTTGTAGTCTTTGCTACCAAATGCGATAGCCCTATCAAAAATTCTAGTGCGCGGTATACCTGCTTCCTAAATATGCTATAATGAACGGCACAGTGAGGCGATTGCGAGACTATCGCTTGCCCTCTGGTGGGCGCCGGCAATCGCCGAAGAGGAGACACGATGCGCCGTACTTCGTTGCCCATTTTGTTGAGCATGATCGTGTTGTTGATCGTCATGGGGATAGTGCTGTTCTACATCTTCTCACGGTCATCGGTGAACCAAACGGTGACCACGGGTACGGTCGTACCGGCGACGGCGCCGGTTCCACCGGAACAACAAATGACGCCATCGTCTGAACCGGTCGGCGCGCCGATGCGGTTCGTGTACATCGTCTCGATCCTGGTGGTGTTTGTGTCGGCAGTGTTGATTTTGTTCAGGATGTTGCTCAAAGCTTTGATCAAAGACAGGCAGTGAAAGGGGCGCGGCGTAAGCTGTGCTGCTGTGTCCAGTTGGGGAGGTATGATGAAAACGACAAATGCTAAAATCGCACGGATTGTATTCACCGTGATTACCGTGATCATTCTTTTGAGTATGATTCTGAGTATCCTGATTACGATCCGTTAGCAACAACGGGAAATCTACACGAAACCTGAACCCGGCATCTGACATATCATTCGCCATTCGCCATTCGCCATTTTGAAGGAGTCACTATGCACCACGACACTGCGTTGCGGGAGTTCCACGTTGCGCGCCAGGCGCGTGACCTCTACGACTTTGACGAGTCTCTGTTCACGTTGAGTGGCAACGTCATCTTTGCGAACTTCCACGCCGCGCGCGTCTTCGCGCAGAAGATGAACGACAAACGCGACCTGGTCAATTTCCCGGAGCAGGCCGTGCGCGCTGGACAGATCAACGCGATGGGCTTGATCGACGAGATTCTGCACGCCGTCGTCCGCGAGTATTGCGAACAGCGTAACCCCACCGCGATGGCGGAGGCGCTGGCCTACGTGGAAGCCGCGCTCGGCCCTGACCGCATGGCGGTGGCGTTGCGCGCCTTCAGCGACCAGTTCCCGCCCCTGGCCGTCTATCGCCGCGAAACGACGGTTGCTGCTTATCTCGCCGGCGCGACCGGCGCCACACCGCACCGCCAGGTGGCGCTGGAAGAATTGTTGATGCTCTGGCTGGCCAACGACAACCCGGCGTTTGCTATTTTCCTGGAACTCTTCGACGACGGCGACCTGGCGAAGAACACCGTTTATAGCGAGATTGTGCCCCTGCTGGACGAGTTCTTCCGCACACAGCCGCCCTTCGGCCCGGAGAACCAGCCGCTCATCGAGATGCTGCGCACGCCCGCACGCCGGTTCCCACACTCCCTGGAAGCGCAACTGGGGTTCCTCCGCACGTATTGGGCGCCGCTGCTGGGCAAATACCTCTATCGCATCCTGGGCAGCCTGGACTTGCTCGCCGAGGAGCAGAAGCCGTTCTTCGGCTTCGGCCCCGGCCCCGCGCTGCCCTACGAATTCGGCGGCCAGGAATTCGAGCTGGAGCGTTTCAGTCCCGACAGCGCGTGGATGCCTCGCCTGGTGCTCATCGCCAAAAATGCCTTCGTGTGGCTGGATCAACTGTCCAAGAAATATCAGCGCGCTATCACGCATCTTGATCAAGTGCCGGACGTCGAATTGGATACGCTGGCGCGCTGGGGGATCAGCGGCTTGTGGTTGATCGGGCTGTGGCAGCGCAGTGAGGCGTCGCAGCGCATCAAGCAGATGATGGGCAATCCTGAAGCGGTGGCCTCGGCCTATTCGCTGGAGGATTACCGCATCGCCGACGATCTGGGCGGCGAGGGCGCTTACGAAGACCTCAAGGCGCGCGCGTGGCAGCGCGGCATCCGCATGGCGAGCGACATGGTCCCCAACCACGTGGGCATCGATGCCACGTGGGTGATCCAGCACCCGGATTGGTTCGTCGGCCTGCCGTACAGCCCGTTTCCCGGTTACACCTTCAACGGCGCGAACCTGAGCCGCGACCCGCGTGTGGGCATCTACCTCGAAGACCGCTACTACGACCGCACCGACGCCGCCGTGGTGTTCAAGCGCGTCGACCACTGGACCGGCGACGCGCGCTACATCTACCACGGCAACGACGGCACGAGCATGCCCTGGAACGACACGGCGCAGCTCAACTACCTCAACCCGGAAGTGCGCGAGGCCGTTATCCAGACGATTTTGAGCGTGGCGCGGCGTTCGCCCGTCATCCGCTTCGACGCGGCGATGACGCTGACCAAGAAGCACTACCAGCGCCTCTGGTTCCCGGAGCCGGGCACCGGCGGCGACATCGCCTCCCGCGCGGATTTTGGCATGACCAAGGCGGACTTCGACGCGGCCATGCCGGAGGAATTCTGGCGTGAGGTCGTGGATCGCGTGGCGCATGAAGCGCCCGACACGCTGCTGCTGGCCGAGGCGTTCTGGCTGATGGAAGGCTATTTCGTCCGCACCCTGGGGATGCACCGCGTGTACAACAGCGCGTTCATGAACATGATGCGCGACGAGAAAAACGCCGAGTACCGCCAGTTGATCAAGAACACGCTGGATTTCGATCCGCAAATCCTCAAACGGTACGTCAACTTTATGAACAACCCCGATGAGCGCACCGCCGTGGATCAGTTTGGCAAAGGCGACAAATACTTCGGCGTCTGCACACTGATGGCGACGCTGCCGGGGCTGCCGATGTTCGGCCACGGGCAGGTGGAGGGCTTCACCGAGAAGTACGGCATGGAGTATCGCCGCGCTTACTGGGACGAGATTCCCGACCGCTATCTGGTGGAGCGCCACGAACGGCAACTCTTCCCCTTGTTGCACCGCCGCGCGCTCTTCGCCGAAGTGGACGATTTCCGGCTGTATGACTTCTTCACGGCGGACGGCTACGTGGATGAGAACGTCTTCGCCTACTCCAACCGCCTGGGCCAGGAGCGGTCGCTGGTGTTGTACCACAACCGCTACGCCGAGACGCGCGGCTGGGCGCGGATGTCCGTCGGCTACGTGGTGAAGAATGAGGCCGGGGAGAAAACGTCGATGCAGCAGTCGCTCGCCGAGGGGTTGCAGATTCCCAATGATCCGCGCATATATGTAATTTTTCGTGATGTCGTTTCCGGCCTGGAGTACATCCGCAACTGCCGGGAACTGGTGGAGCGCGGCCTGTACGCAGAGCTGCACGCATACCAGATCCACGTCTTTGTGGACTTTGCGTTGGTGCATGAGAACGAGTGGGGGCGCTACGGGCAATTGGCGGCGCACCTCAACGGGCGCGGCGTGCCGAACATCGACGAGGCGTTGAAAGAGTTGTTTATGGCTCCGGTCCATGCGCCGTTCCGCATGTTGGTGAGCGCCCCGGCCTTCCGCTGGCTGATCGCGGCCCGCGTCGCTAAGCCTGGCGAAACCGTCGATGTCGATATGCTGCGCCAGGTCGAGCAGAAGATGGTGGATATCTTGCGCGCCGTTGCGGCTGCCGTTCCCGCGCCCACCGTACCGGCGGTCGCCATTGCGGAGGACGCTACACAGGCCGAGGACAGCGCGGCCGTCGTGGCGCAGGTCGTGCGCGCGAAGTTGGAAACTGCGTTGGCGCTGCCGTTGGTCCTCAAAAACCTGGCTGCGACGGCCACGGATACCGGGCGGGCGGCTGCCGCTTACCGGGCGGCGATGGATTATGTTCTCAAAGATTGGAAGGCTGCCGCGCCACTCACCTGGGGCGTGCTCTTCGGTTGGCTCTTCACCCACGCTTTGGGTAAGGTCGTTGATGTGGATGCGGTGTCTACCGGAACAGTGGAGCACGCTGTTTCGCCAGACGAGATCAGCCGCGGCTGGATCGACGAGTGGCTGCTCGGCAAGCTGATCGCGGGCGCGTTGGAGGAATGGGGCCTGGAAGCAGAAGCGGCGCGCCGAGCTGTGGCGCTGATCAAGTTGCTGATTGGCTACCAGCGCTGGTTCGAGGCTACGGATGATCCGCACGATGTTCTCTACACGATGCTGCGCGAGCGCGAGGTGCAGGCCTATCTCGGCGTCAATCGTTACGAGGATGTCCTCTGGTTCAACCAGGAAGCCTTCGAGCAATGGGCGCGGTGGATCATGTTGCTTTCCACCGTAGACCTGGCCACGGATGCGGGTGATGACTTCGCGGATGTTTTTGTGGCTCGATACACCCTGGTGCGACACTGGTTGAAAGCTGAGGCAGCTTCAGGGTACCAGATCGCCAAATTGCTCGAGGTCCTGAAAACCACACGATGAAAATCATGGTGACAACTCCAAACTGCGGATAGGATATGCTTGCTGGATGACCTCATTGAACGACCACATACTCGTCATCGATGATTCGGCGGAAGTGCGGGATTTCGTCCGCAATGCCGTCCTGGAACCGGTGGGCTACCAGGTGTCTGTGGCCATGGATGGTTTCCAGGGCCTGACCATGGCGCTGGAACTCAATCCCGATATGATTCTTCTGGACTACGAGATGCCCAAGATGAACGGCATCGAGGTGCTGCGGGCATTGAAAGAACACGAGGTCGATGTGCCGGTGATCATCGTGACCTCCCATGGGTCGGAGTCCGTCGCGGTGGAAGTCTTCCAACTCGGCGTGCGCGATTATGTGGTCAAACCCTTCGACGTGGAGAAACTCCGGGCATCGGTTTCTCGCGTGCTGCATCTGACGCGGGCGGAGCGGGAACGCGACATCCTGTTTGTCCAATTGCGACAGACGAACGAAACGCTGTCGCAGCGATTGCGCGAACTGGATATCCTCTATCACGTTAGCAAAGCCGTGACCACGTTGCAAGAGCGTGACCAATTGATGGAGCGCATCGTCGAAGCGGCGCTGTATCTGACTGGCGCGCAGGATGGGCACTTGATTCTGTTTGATCCGCAATCGGGAAAACCCACGCTGCAGGTGCGGCGGCAGCGGGCCGGGGCCACCTATCAGGCCCCGGACGGCGATCAGACGATGTACACCCTCACCGATGGGTTGATGGCCAATACTGCGTTGACGGTGGGGGAGAAGCGCGTCGGATCGTTGGTGGTGAGCAATAAACTCAACCGCGCGCCGTTGAGCCGGCACGATCAGCAATTGCTGCGCATGTTGGGCGACTATGCCGCCATCGCCATCGAGAACTTCCGCATGGTCGCGGAGATCGAAGCGCAGCGCGACCGCGAGAAGCGCGAGTTGCGCAACCTCTTCGAGCATTATGTCGCGCCGTCGGTGGTCGAGCGCATTCTCCAGCAGCCGCAGAGCATCCGTCCCGGTGGACAGCGGCAGATTATCACTGTACTGTTTGCCGATCTGCGTGGCTTCAAGACGTTCACCGCGCAAGCGCCGCCCGAATTGCTGATGAAGGTGGTCAACCGTTACCTCTCCGTCGCCGCCGATGCTGTTCTCAGCGAGGAAGGCACACTGGACAAATTCATGGGCGACGAGGCGATGGCATTCTTCAACGCGCCGCTGCCCCAGCCCGATCACGCGCTGCGGGCTGTGCGCACGGCATGGCATATCCTCGAGGAAACACGGGAGATGTATCG
>DAOUAY010000397.1:0-5049 GCA_034432995.1 Anaerolineae bacterium
TTCGCCATCTCGCAAGAGCAAATTCGGGCGAAACAAGGGCGTTGTTAAATTTTGACCACTGTATGCAGTGGTTTCTAATATCGTATACACATACCTGTAGTGGTTACATAGGCTGAATAGTTACACGCAAGTTACCTGAATTCAACCGCCGAGAACACAGAGAGCGTAGAGCATTTATGGTTTCTCAGCACCCTCGGCGGCCTCTGCGGTGAAAAGTGACCCCGTCTGCATAAGTCCTAAGTTGTTGCGTGAAGCTTCGCGTGTCAGGTTGCTTGATTGTATATAGAAATGGGAGAACTGCGCAAGTGGCAAAACTCACGTTCGGCAAATCAAGCCGTCACAATGGATGTGTGATAGGAATTGACAGGGTTTGCACTTACGTTTATAGTGTAACTGACGCGATGACAATGGCACCCTTTGGGGAGATAGAGAGCACTATGGATGTGACACCGGTACCGGCGATTCGGGTTCTGCTGGTCGACGATCATCCCTCGACGCGCCAGGGGATACGGACGATGTTGGAACAAGCGCCCGACATCGAAGTGGTCGGCGAAGCGTCCGACGGCGCAGAGGCGCAAGACCTGGTGGCGCAATTGCGTCCGGACGTCGTGCTGCTGGATGTCGAGATGCCCGGCCTGCGCGGGTATGAAGTAGAAGCGTGGATTCGCAAGAACTATCCTCAAAAGCTTGATGCTTCCGGGTTACTAAGTTCACTGACATGTAGCGCCAAAGGAAGCACTTTGGCGCTACTTTTTTAGGGAGACAAAATGTGGCGAAAAGTTCTTCATCTGGGATTACTGGTTATAAGCCTTTCGGCATGTATTGCGCAGACGAAACTGAAAACTGTGACCATTGTGTATGCCGTACCTGATTGGGAACTGGCCTGGGGTAATTTGAGTGAACAAATCGTTACTTTTGAAAAAAACACATCCTGGTATCCATGTTGAGCCTAAGCCATTCAGTGAGATTCTAGGTTTGGCGCCAGGGACATTTTCCCTGACCGATGAATTGTGGCTTAAACTTGCATCAAACGCCGATGTGTTTCGCGTGGTTTTTGACAATGGTATCAGTCAGCAGATGGTTCATAGCGGTCTGGTGAAAGACCTGACACTGCTGATGAGCGCAGACAAAAGTTTCGATCCAGATGATTTTTTCCCCGGCGCATTGGATGCCGCTGCCTGGGACAATAGTGTATGGGCTATCCCTCTGGCATTGGACTACGAATTAATCTTCTTTGACAAGGGATGCTTTGATGTTGTTGGATACCCTTACCCTGAACCCGATTGGACGTGGATTGACTTCGCAGAATTTGCCCATGGACTCACCGCTCGACAAGGAGCGAGGATAGCGCAATGGGGTTTTGTGCCGGGCGCATACCATCCCGCAAGAATGGTCGAATCGCGCAACAATGACTTCTTTGACACTTCATTTACGCCTCCTTTTCCACGTTTGAGTCAGCCTGATATTGTTGCAGCCACACAATGGTGGGTGAATTTGATCGAAGACGAAAGCGTCCCCTATATTGAGCCTTCCCTCGGTACACAAACCGAAGAACTGATCGCCCAAGGCCAGGCTGCGATGTGGTCAGGGCGAGCGTCGAGTTGGACAAGGCCAAGCCAACAAAGCAGCATCGGTGTGCTGCCATACCCGAGTGATGATAAAAATGCCCATACAACGCCAATGTTCGTTGAACAAGTCGCCATGAGTCCAGGGACTATGCAAGCTGAAGCCGCGTGGCAATGGATTGTATTCTTATCCAGGCAACCGCCCCAACACCCAGGGCGGATGCCAGCTCGGCAGTCGGTAGCCGCTGAGATAGGTTTCTTTGAAAATATGGACCGAGAATTGGCAACGGCTTTGCGTTGGGCAACAGAACATGCATTTCGCTCTACTCTCGGGGACTGGGATTTCAATTATGACACTTTGGATCGTGAACTCAGAGCGGCCTTTGTAGGAGACAAAACGGCCCAAGATGCTTTGGAAACCGCTCAAGACAGCGCCTTACAGGCCTTAGAAGCACAGTATACTCGAATTGTAAAGCCGACACCTGCCCCGATCATTATGACGCCTTCTTTTGTGCAAATAGATCCTGAGGCCACCAAAGTCACCTTCATACCGGCCGTTGAAGATGCTGATTTTGAGGCTTTCCGCAACAGCGCACAACGATTTAACGCAACACATCCTGGAATAGCGGTAAACATCGCGCGTTCTGATTCTGCCAGCGCCGCTGTTGAAAGTCTTGTTCAGTATGCTGACTGCTTCTTGTCTCCGCTCCGGCAGAGTGTCTTATCGGCGGCCCTGGACATTCAACCGTTTGCAGAAGCCGACTCAACTTTCGAGAATGATGATTTCTTTCCGCACTTATTGGATTTGTACCGCCAACAGGGCCAGTTACGCGGCATACCGGCTGAAGTGCGGTTTCACGTGATTGCTTTTCCTGTAGACTTGCTCGATACAGCCGGCATAGCGCATCCCACATTCGAATGGACCGTAGACGACTTTTTGTCTCTAGCCCAGACACTGACAGATGAGGACAGACAAAATAAGCTATACGGATTCGTTAGCGCCTCGGAGTTGCTTGACCTGATTACGTTTGTGGAAAGGTTAGGGGGACAAATACTGGATTTCGAAGAAGCGCCACCCATGGCCACATTTACCTTTCCTGCAACGGTTGAGGCGGTGCGTTGGTACGCTGACTTATCTCTTCGTCAGGGCATCAAACCGCTGTGTGAAGATGATAGAGCCTGTCAGAATATCATCCAAACAGGACGCGCGGGAATGTGGAGTGGGACACAACAGTGGGGGAGATATGGCGCCGTGAAAACACTTCCACTGCCCGCAGGACCAGGCGGAAATGGCGCGCCGATGTTCTATACGAGCGGGTACTTTATTTCTCCTCAAACTGCCGTTGCATCAGCTTGTTGGGACTGGATCGAGTTTTTGACGTTGGAGACGCATCTTTTTTATGGGTTGCCGTCACGCCGTTCTGTGGCAATATCTGATGCGTATCGGCGACGCGTAGGTATGGATGTGGTCGACGTCTATGTGCGGTCCGTGGAAAACATTCAAAACCAGTCAGTATTGTACATTTTAGTCCAACGTCCCGAACTGGCGCCTTACCTGGAGTTCCTGGAACAAGCCTATCGTTCCATTGTCGAAGGCAAAGAAACGCCAGAATCCGCTATGATGATTGCTCAAAGACAAGCGGATAGCTACTGGGCTTGTCTTGTCGCTGCCGAAACGGGTACTCTAGGCGAAGGCCAAAACTGTGTAGAGAGAATGGAACCCTGATGCGCCATAGCAAAGTATCCTTTATGCGCATAAAAAACACTTTCGCGCTTGTGGTTGTAATGTTGTTTTTAACGTGCCTGCCGGCCTGCGCGCCATCTACATCGACGCCGCTGCCCACCCCCGACCCCGTCACCCGCATCACCTTTCTCGCGGACGTGCATACCTGGGTCTACTATCGCCAGCTCGCCGAAACCTTCAACGCGCGCCAATCCGCCATCCACGTCACGGCGCTGAATCCCGACGAGGTCGCGCCGAAGCGATTCCTTCAATCGCCGGAGGAGCGACTGGCGAAGTTGGCCGCCGCTGCCGACGTCTTCTTGAGCGACGCGCTCGACCCGGCGACCCTGGCGACTAGCCGCGCCGTGCAGGACGTGCGGCCTTTCCTGCAGGTCGCTGCGGATTTCGTCCCCACCGACGTCTACACCGGGTTGTTGCCGCTGCTGCAATCCGCGGAAGGGGTATGGGGCATCCCGGTCGCCGTGCGTCCCTGGCTTATCTTCTACAACCCGCAGATATTCGACGCCGCCGGCATCCCCTATCCCCAACCCGGTTGGAGCGTGGATGAGTTCTTGACGGCGGCCCAGGCCCTCACCCGCGCCGACGCCGGCGTGTGGGGCTTCGCCGAGGCCGAAGCGTACCAGAGCGTCGAAGCCTTCGCGTTGCAACACGGCGGCGCGTGGGTGAACGAGCAAGGGTTGCCGATGTATACGGACGCCGGACTCAGCGCCGCCGTCCAGTGGTACGCTGAACTGGCGACCGTCTACGGCGTGATGCCCGGCCCGGATTCTGACGACGCGCCGGGCCAGGGAGGGCAGCGTTTGGCGCAGTTGGATCGCGCGGCGATGTGGGCCGGTGTGCCCGGCGCGCTGCGCGCTGCGGATACCGGCATTGCCCCCTTCCCGCGCGGATTGCGCGAGCTTGCCCTGGTGGAAGTCGAAGCCGCCTACATCAGCGCGGGCAGCCCCAATCCGGCAGCGGCCTGGGCATGGATTGCCTTTCTCACGCGCCAGCCGCCCTCCGGGGGGCGTCTGCCGGTGCGCCCTTCCGTCTATATGGCGGACTCCTATCGCCGCGCCCTGCCGCCGGAAACCGAGGCCGTCTACCGCTACGTCCTCGCGCACTTAGCGCCGACGGCGCGCCGCTATCCCTGGTTCCGCGCGTCGTGGGAGGGGTTCGTGGCCGCAGGGCTGCCGGCGTTCATGCGCGGGGAGACTGCACTGCCGATCGCCTTGGAAACTGCATTGAACGCCGCCTTGACCGCGCAGGGACTTCCCCCTGTTACGGTCGGCACGCCTGTCCCTCTGACGCCTCCGCCGCCCACCCAACCCGGCGTCATTACGCTAAAAAGCCGTCTTACCGATGTATTGTGGCTGCAAGACGATCCCCAGGCGCAGCGTCTGCTCCAGCAATATTATGCTGAACATCCCAATGTCAAAATCGATTTCGTCACCGTTGCCTTCGAGGGCGTTGAGACGTGGGACGAGGTCACGGCCAGCGCGGATGTGGTCCACGTCCATCCTGGTATTGCGCCTCACTCGGATACGTATTTCGTGGACCTGACCGCGTTGATGGCCGCCGATGACACGCTCGACGTGGACGATTTCTATCCCGTAGCGTTGGCAGCCTATCGCCGTCAAGGGAAACAATGGGCCTTGCCGAGCACGGTGGATGCCACGCTGCTCTTCTACAACCGGGATTTGTTCGACGCTGCCGGCGTGCCCTACCCGCAGGCCGGCTGGACGTGGGAAGACCTGCTGG
>DAOUAY010000398.1:0-12287 GCA_034432995.1 Anaerolineae bacterium
ATTATACCCAGGGTCTTCCGACATTTGTCTCAATTCACAATCCCCTCTTCATCGGGGCGTATCTTCGGACAGCCTTTTCAAATTCCCCACCAGGGTCGTGTTTTTGGCCAATTACGGGCCGCAACCTAGCCAAAACGGCGTTTTTCTCCCATTTTACACCTTGTTTACCCCGCAAAATACCGCTTCACCAACCACGTGCGTGGCTGGTAGGGGGTTGAGAGACAAAACTGACCATGATGGGTCATTTTGCCCCATCCAAGACGAGATGCACCAGCCGGGGGATCGAGGCAATCGCGTCCCGGTCGCCATAGAGGTACTGCATCGGCGCGCCCACGGTCACGCAGGCCAGGAGCAGGCCCGCGCTCATCGGCTTGACGCCGCCGGTGAAGTCGGCGATAACGTCGGTCGGCGACAGTCCCACAGCAGGAACTTCGTCACTGTAGAGGGTGCGCGCCAGATCATACGTCTCCTGGATGCCCCACGGATCGGCGACCGCGTGGATGTAGGAGCGCACGTTCTGCGTTGCACAGTAGTCCGCCAACGCCTGCGCCTGCGGCAGCGACCCATCGGCGCCAGCAGAGGCGAGCAACCAGCAGTGTTCAAGGCGCACGCCGGTCTCCGGTTGCGGCGGCGTGACCAGCGCCGCCCATTCTTGTGCCAGGGCGACCAATGTGGCGTGCCGCGCATCGTCGGGACTCATCTGATCGCTTACCACGTAGAGCAACTGCACCAGGACGTTCGTCTGCCCGTGGCCCCGGTCTGCGCCGAACTGGTCGTGAAACTCGCCGATCACGCGCCGCACCCGTTCGGCTTCGTCGGCGGCGGTAGGCAGGCGGAAGCGCCACGCGCTGATGCGCGCGTCCACAAACAGACTGCGAAGTGTCTCTGGGCTGAAGAACATCCCGGAAGCCAACAGCGCCTCGCGTATGCGCCGCAGCAAGTCCGGCGGCATACCTTCCACCTGGGGCGCTGGCGCGTGCGCTTCCGGCGTCGCCAGGTGATAATCAATGGCCGCCTTTGCCGCCAACGGCGCGCCCGCCTTGTCGGCGCGGCCCTTACTCACCAAGACGATCACCCCCCGGCAGCGCGGTGGCCGCTGATTCTCCGGCACCAATACCAATGCCCCCTTCTCTCCCTCTCCCCTCTCCATTCTCCCCTCTCTATCTCCCCTCTTCCACCGTGAACCAGCCATTGCCGAAGACACTGCCCTTGCCCACGTGCGTCAACTGCCCCAACGCCAACAACGCGCGATAGGGCGCCAGGTCGCCACGATATGTCACTGTACCTACCAGCCCGCCCATCGCAATGCGCTGCTGCTGCCGCCCGGAGTAACGCTCCCAATCGACCCACTGGGTGGTCGCCCGGGCAATCTGGACGTCCGCCGCCCGGTCAATCCACCTGCGGAAATCTGTCTCCCAACGCGCCGCCCCGTGGAACGCCGCCAGCGACGAAATGCGGCCCAACAACACCTTGACCAACGCTGCGAAAGACGGGCCGGTGTGGAGAATCTGACCCTGATGCTTGAGCCGTGTCGGGGTGAGGAATTCGAGCGTGAGGTGATCGGCGGGCCATTGCTCTGCCAACCCATGCCACACCTCGGTTCCGGCGCTCAAATCCACGCTGCGCAACGCCTCGTCGTCTGCGCTATAGATGGGCATACTCTCCCCAACGCCCAGGGCAATGACCTCCTCCAAAATAAAGCGCCCGCGATGCTTGCCCGCTGCGTTCTCCATCACCCGTCCTAGCCCGGCGTTGCCCATTTGTTGGAAGGTGAGGACGAAATAGGGCAGGTACGTGATCGCCCGACCGACTAACACCACGTGAAAGTCTAACCGGTCGCCAGGCGCGAACAGTTCGCGCCGCTCCAACAGCGGCTCGATGACGAACGGGCGCGGCACCTCGTCGAGATTTCGCAAGACGGCGGCATCTTCCGGCGGCGACGTCTCGAACAGATAGCCATACACACAATCGTTGCCCAGGCGGCAGCCCTCATCGCAGGCGTCGGGCTGGAAACAGGTCAGGCGCTTGAGCGTGTGCCCGAACCCACCACGCAGCGCGCTGCCCTTGTAGGGCGGCAACTGCAACGGTTCCTCTACCCTCAACGTGAAACGGAAGCGCGCCACCCGCAGGTCAGGAAGCTCGATGCCGGGTTCTGAATTCTCGATTCTCCCCGTCACTTGGTCACCCTGTCAATTTGTTCAACAGTTGCAGGCCGATGCGCTGCTGTTCCACATCCACGCTCAACACGCGGACGCGCACACGGTCACCCGCCTTCACCACATCTTCCACGCGATTGACACGGCCTGTGGACAGCCTGGAGATGTGAATCAGGCCATCCCGTCTCACCCCCACATCCACGAACGCGCCATACGCCTCGATGCGGCGTACCGTCCCTTCCAGTTCCATCCCTTCCCGCAAGTCCGCAAGCTGCCGGGGGCGTTGGCCTGCTGGGGCGGGTTTTGACGGTTTCGCTGGTGGAATCCGAGCCGCCACCACAGGCATCTCGACCGGGACAGGCCGGCCGCCTGCGTCGACTATCGCCAGTTCGGCCCAGCCCAGCGGCAACTTCTCCTCTGTGAGGCGGCGGGAACGGGGCTGCTTCGCGCCATCGAGGGCGTAGGCCACCGTCGTCGCCTCGTAGCCGCTGCCCCATCCCAGGCGCACCAGACAGGCGTGCGCGGGAAGTTTGGCAGCCTGTTCCGCCAGCGCATCGTAGGCCGCCGCCGCAGGAGATAGATCGCGCAAATAGTTGCGCTCGGCGGCAAGATGCGCCCCGTAGAAGTCGCGGCACGCCGCCAGCACCGTCGCCGCATCCAGGGGGAAGGCGTCTTCGTGATATTTGTAGAAGGTCGCGTCGAACGTCACCGCGTGTTCGGAGATCGGCTCCACATTGTCGAACAACGCGCCGGGAATCGTTTCCACCAACAGCCCCACGTCCTCGTCCCAGTCTCCGCCGCGTTTCGTGTTCACCGCCGCGACGCGCACCCGCGCCTTGACATCCAGCGGCGCGCCATCGCCCACCTTGAACGCGCGGAACGGGTCTTCCTGCACCTGGCGGAAGGCAAATGTCGCCTGTTCCAGACGGCGCGCGTCGGTAATCGGATTTTCTTTGTTCATCGCGTGATAGAGCAACGCCGTGCGCAAGGCCCCCTTCAACGACGAACCGGGTATGTAGAGGCGGTCGTCCGTGCGCATCGTCGTCGCCACCTCCGGGTGAGCATCGCCCGCCATGCGCCCGTCATAGAACGCGCGCGCCGCCGGAGAGACGGTCGCCGTGTAACGCGCCGCCTTGACCGCCGCGACCACCTGCTCGGCCACAAAGCGCCGCGTGGCGGGCACACTGCGCTCCACCGCCGCCACAAAATGCGCCTGCGCCTCGCGGGGCAGCGCCAGCATCAGATCATCCAGCGTGAAACGGTAGAGTTGATCACCGGCAATCACGTACTCGAACGGTTCCAGGCTCTCCCCCGTGCCGATGTGAATGGGGGTCAAGGGCGTCAGTTGAAAACGGCATCCGGTCATACTTTCCCCCTTTCGCAATGCACCGGGAGTGGAAGGGCATAGGCATACTGCACAACGCCTGCGGGCACTTGCTCGTGGGGCCAGTGAACTTCTTCCACCAACCCGCCGTACCACTCGCGCAGCGCATCGCCCTCTGCTAAGTGCGCCAGGCTGCCGGGCGCGAGCATCAACAGTGGTTTCTTCCACGGACTGGGCAGCGCCAGCGACTCTGCCAGCTTGCCCCGCTTGACGCGCGTCTTGTACGCGGCGTCGGTGGGGTCATCCGCGCGCGGCACCCACGCGGAAAGCGTCATAAAGGCATTGGGCTGCGCGGCGTGCGGCAGAGAAGACTCGACCAATCCCGGCGCGGCGATTGTGAAGCGCCCCTGCCCGGCGGATTTGCGCCGCCCAAAGCCGTTGGCCTCCACCCAGCGCCACCAGCGATTGACCCGCGCCTCCAATGCCGGTTCATCCGCCAGCTTGAGCCACACCTCGAAGGCATAGCCGCGCGCGTAGAACGTCTCCTCTGCCGTGAACAGGCGTCCCTCGCGCGCGCTGCCGGTGACGCGATCTACCGAGGTGCGTGTGATCACTTTGGTTTTTGGCCTTTTCTCTTCATCGCTTTCTCGGCGAGAATGATCCAGGGCATCCCTGAGCGTCGTGGGAGAGAGCGCCTGGACGAGTGTGGCCCATTGTTCGACCGGCAGAAATCTGCGTTCCTTGTCGCCGGAGTGCAGCAGTTTGCGCACGGCCTGGTCTGCCACACCACCAGGCTGTCCCTGCGGCGGCGCTGGCTCCATCACCGGCGCGGGCAGCATCCCCGCTGGGAAACCGTCCGAGATCAACAGGGGCGGCGCTCCCTCCCGATAACGGCGCAGAAACGCCAGCAGGGCGTCCTCGTCCTCGGTATACTTCAACGCCCACATCAGATGACCCCACAGGGTATCCGCGTGCACAGGCGTGCGGAACGCCGTCTGGGGGCGCAGCGTCAGTTTGTAAACCTTCATCTTCTGCCCACCTTTCCAAGTGTATGGTGTATGGCAAGCGGCCCAGGGCTAAAGCCACAGGGCCAAACCCACTGGCATATCAGCTTCAGCCCCGCGCTACGACAGCGCGAAACCGCGCACGCCCTCGAGCGTTTTATCCTCGAAAAGCGCATTCCCCTTGAAATCGATGAGCGTCAGCCCTTCGAACGCCACCTTGCCGTAGCCTCGGCTGCCGGAACCGCCCAGCGTGTCCGATGCCACCAGGTGCAGCCCTTCGAGGATGTGCCTGAACAGCGCCTTGTCCGTCGCGCCGCCGTCGCCCGTGTCGAAAACCCGGAAGCCGATCTCGAAGGTGAACTCCACTCCGGCTGGCACGCGCTCCATGCTGCGCGGGTTGGCCATCGCCGTGATGCGGTTGATCGTGTTTTCGTGCTTGATTTCGGTGACGGACTGGCCTTCGTGCTGCAATTTCTCGATTCTGGCTTCCCATTCCTTGGTCAAATAGGCATCCCGCACGATCAGACGCGCCGGGCCGAGTTTACCTTCCCCGGCGTTGGAGCCAAAGATGCGGCAGATGGGGCAGTCTTCACCCTCGCAGCCGTAGCCGCCGGGTTTGTGGACTTCGCCGTACTCGCGGTTTTGACGCCCATCTACCTCTGCGCGCGGATCGATTTTGTCCAACCGCAGTTCCAGCAGCGCCCGCATCTTGCCCTTGAGCGACGAGCCGGGCACGTAGGGCATCCCGGTGATCGGATGTTTGATGATGGGGTTGTCCAGCCCGCCGATCTCGATCATCTCCGCCGATCCGCCGATGCGCAGGCCGGTCACACAGCGCAGCGTCCCCTTCAACGTCAAATAGTCTTGCAGTTGCATTTTCTCGCTCATGCTATCCGTTCTCCTCCGGCTCCGTAGTAGAAGCCCACCGTGCTCTCAAAAAATTTCAAGAAGGCTTTGAAGTCCTCTTCCGTCTCAACCGCATCAATACAGGTGTGGATGTAGTCCCGGAAATCCTCCGAGACCCGGCCCCCGCTGCGTTTGCCTTCCACGTAGGAGGCCTTGGACTTGAGCATCTTCACCAGGTAGTAGAAGCGGTCGAAGGCTCCCTGGCCGCCCTGCGCGATTTTCTGTTCCAGGGATTTCACATCCCCATAAAACGCGCGCAGTTGGCTGCTGGAAACCTGCATCCGGCGGTCCCGGCTGGCAAAAGACTCCCCAAAGGCCTGGGCGTGTTTGGCCATCAGGTCGGCGCGCACCACTGGTTGCCCGTTCCGCATTTCAAAATATCCGCCTTTCAGAAAGCTCTTATCAATACTCATGCTTCACGACTCCTTTCTCGGTTGCGATACAGTGCATACGTCACCGGCAGCCGCAGCCCCGCCATCACCCGGCGGTTCGCCAGGTGGGTCAGGCGACTCAACTGCCGTTTGGTTTCCTCATCCACGGCGTTGCTCTTGACGACGTTGCGTCCCAGGTCGTAGGCCAGGCGCGCCAGGTATAACATATCCTCGGCGCTGATGCGTTGCTCTTGTTCCCAATAGCGCGCCATCTCCGCGTATTGCAGCAGTCGATGGGCGAAGCCCGTGGAGACCGGATAGCGCACGCCGCGCGCTTTGTCCAACCGCCAACGGCGCAGTTCGTCGTCCAACAGTTCAGCCCACGGCCACAGCATATCCCACGTAAGGGGCGTGCGCTTTTCCAAATTATCGAGCGCCTCGCGTAGCTCTGGTGACAAAGGATCGCCGTATTCCGCGATCATCTCGGCGCTCAACGTCTTGTCGTACTCAGGCAAGGCGCGCCAGCGGACTGTAACCCCAAAGAGGTGTAGCCGGTTGCGTCCAAGCGCCTTAGCCCGGTGGTCAAGCCATTCTCCGGCCTGCCACGCTGCCGTGGCAATCGGATACTTGGGCTTGGTCACGGTGATGGCCGCCGAAAGCGTCACATTGGGGTTCCACCCCACGTACTCGGCGAACTTCTCCGCCAAATAGTGCGAGAAATCGATCACCACGTCCCACGGCCCCACCAGGCACAGGTCATCGCCCCCGGCGTAGACGGTGTAGATGTGGTCGTAGCGTTTCCCGGCTGGCGGATGTTCCAGCGTGTGGTGAATCCAGCCGCTGAAGAAGAGGTCCATCATCCGACTGAGCATCGCCACGCGCGAGAGGCTGCGGCGCGCCCCCATCCCCTGGGCAAAGAGCAAGCCCAGGTTATCCACGTCGGCCCGCAACACGCCGAGGAACTGGCTGCCCAAACCGCCGTCTTCCCACTCAGCCGCCGCCGCCGAGATGCAGCCGAAGGTTTGCAGGATCGGGAAGTGTTCGATCCGTCCACCTTCGGGGTGTACCAGGATGCCGCACGTGTCGTCGTCGGTGTAGCGCCCGTAGACACACGCGCGTCCGGCAGTGCAGTAACGGCTCAAGGCGACGGAATCCTGGAAGCGTGGCACGTGGTTGGCGAAATGGCGCACCAGCGCGGGCGATTCAGGGGTCGGCGTCTTGTGGCCAAAGCCGTCGAGTTGGTACCAGCCTGGGGGCAATGCTTCCCATTTCTCGGCGACCATCACGTAGCGGGCGGCGTCGCCATCGAAGAGCGTCAACGTGGCGGCTGGCGCTGCGTCTGGCGCAGCGCCAGCGTAATAACCGATGTAATCCGCTTTGACAATCTGCTCCGAAAGGACGCGGTCCCGGTAACATCGCGGGCACAATCGCTCATCCACCGACGCCCCCTCGGCTGCCCGTGCGGGAAGACGCTGGCAACTGGGACAGTCACCGTGGGGATACGGCTCTGCCTCCCACTTGAAGGCGTCCGGTTGCCACGCGCCGTCTGCTTGGAGCAAATCGCTCAGGCGATGCTGTTTGGCGGCCTTGACCTTTTTGCCCAGTTTCTCAAACGCAGCGCAGATATTGCCGTCCTCGATATCCAAATCGGCTTGGGTGATTGGCAGAAATTCCAGAATCACGGCCAGGTCACCCTGGAATTCATCCCACAACCAGCGGTTGACCTCGCGCCGGATGCGTTCCACGTTGTCCCGCACTGCGGGCAAGTCTGGGGCCAGGATCACGAACTGCGCGCCGCCGCTGATGACCTGCGCAGCGATAGGGAGCGGGCAATCGGGCACCAACGTGTCGCGCAAGCGGTGGGCAAGCGTCTCGGTGAGCGCGGTGATGAAAAACGAGCGCGCCCGCAGGCGCTTCGCCACCCCGCCCGGCCCGATGTTGGCGACGGTGTAGATGTAGTCCTGCACGCCGGAAATGTCGCCCTGGATCAGCAGGAAGGTGGACTGCCTGGGCGCGTCTTCCGCCTGCGCGCGGATATGTAACGCGGCGGCAATCGCACAACTGGTGCGCGCGTGATCGAAGAGCGCGATCTGGGGCGGATCGCGGCGCGCGTCACTGGGGACCGCCCAGGTATACCGCTCGAGTAGAGCATACACCCAGGCCTCAAGTTCCTGCCAGCCCTGAGCGTTTTCGAGCGCGTGAACAAAACCCTGTTCGAAGCCTTTGAGCGTGGCGGCATAGTCCATCGCGGTCAAAGGCTCAATGTCCGTCTGTGGGAAAGCCGCCTCGGGGTGCAGAGGAACAGGCCGGTATTTTGGACGTGTTGCGTTCAAAGGACGGCCCAGGTAAAGCGGGTTGAAAATCGCATCCAGCGCGCGGTCGGCAGACCCTTTCCAGGCGCTGCGGGGCAACGTTTCCCAATTACGCTCGCCAGAAGAGAGCTTGTCGGCGTTGGAGAGGCGCTTGCGCAGCGTTTCATAGGCTTCGGGGGCCGCTGGCGCGCCGGTGTATGGGGCATGCCAGCGGACCAGGTAACACAGCAATTCAAAGTCCACGTCTTGGGCGAATTTGTCGCTTTGCAGTCCGCGAGCACATTCCGGGCGGCGCAAAAACGCCTCGCCGATCTCCGGGTGCGGCCCCCCTTCGGGTTTGTTGAGCAATTTGCCAATATCGTGGAGGAGACTGGCGAGGATTAACGTTCGGTACTCTTTTTGGTCCATACGTGCTCCTTATCGTGAAGCGTTCAACAGAAGCATCAATACAACGACACGGACGAGGTTTAGTGCGGTTTGGTTGTTTTCTTGCCACTCCGTTTATCAATGCCATACACGGGATCGTAGGTTATCCGCGGCTGGCCCAGCGTATCACCGAAGAGTTCGCGCAATACATCCACCATCGTCTGCATCCGCAGATCGCTCATAGCAGTCACCACCAACGTGCGTCCTTGTAGCAGTTCCAGATCGCCAAAACACAGATAGCCGTATGGGGTTTCGATTTGCGGATAGCCCTGATAAATCCAGAACCCTCGCGCTGCTGTATCCTCGGTCACCTGGAAACGTCCATCGGCGTTGAGGGTTGCCCGGATGGCATCACCGGCGACCCGGTGAAAGGTCGCTTTTTGCGGCGCGACCAGGCTATATCCAGCCTCACCGGGGATTCCGGGATTGGGACAGAGCGGATGCCAGAACCGCTGGCGTTGACAACACTGCGCGAAGGTTTTACCGCTGCCACACAGACATAGCTGTGTGGGGGTTGCTGAAAGATAGCTAGAAGTGCTCAGCTTATCGCCGGGTAATGCGCCCTCCGCTCCTGGATGCCAGTAGGTGACCAGGCACAAATACCCCGTTTCCGGATCGACTTGCCCTTGGTAGGTTCCAGGATTCTCAAACATCTTTTATGTCCCGTCGAGTTCAGAGGCGTCAGAAAGACTTGGACTCTATCTGGGAATTGTTTCTACAACGTTTTTCGTGCGTCAACGCTGAGTTTAGGATAGGCGTTTGATGATACGCAACACTCTCATTATAGGGCAAAGCGCAAAACAAGGCAAATCAATTTGCGGCCAGGTGGGATAGTCGTCTTATCTACTGACATTACAACTCCCCCCTTGCCCCCAACCACTCCCCCTGCAACGCCACCACCAAATCCTCGACCCGCGCTACATCCGGTGCTTCCGGCAACGTCGACGCCGCCTCCAACGTCGCCAACCGCGCCTCGTACTCCGCTGCCAACGCCAGCAGTTCCTCGTACTGCAACAGCCCATTCCGCACGGCTAACAACCAGTCACGGTCTGGGCGATAAACGTGGACTTCCCCGGTTTCCAGAATCTCCATTCCCATCCGCAACAACCGTAGCAAGTGCATCGCGTGCTTGGTGTCATACCCATAGCGCGCTTCCAGTGCTGCCCGCGCCGGATTGCGTTCCCGCCGCCACGCCTGGTAGTGATTCCAATGCTTGAGCGCGCTGCGATACGCCTTTTCCGCATCGTGGTCCGGGAACTTGTAGCGCCCGCCAATGTTGCGTCCGCCGTATTCTTCCTGGGTGGGCTGATGATCTGGCGGATTTTCCAGCCAACGGTGATGGCGTTCCAGGCGACGTAACTGGCTGATGGCATAGCCGGAAAAGGTCTGCCCGGCCTTGCGGGTGAGGAACAGGTGACGCTGCGCGCGCAAGCGCTCGCCATAGCTATCACAGTGCAAGATATGGCGCGGCTCGACGTACAGCGTCTCGATGATGTTGGGATTACACTCCAATGCCAGCCGCGCGAACTTGACCAGGGCATACACCACGGTATCGCGCTCTGTACCGTGCGCCACGTGTTGCTCGAACGGCGTCAGCCCCAGAAGATACCGGCGTGGCGGGATACACACCCCGCAGGTGTCCAGGTCGCTGCCAGCGTTCGCCAGGCCATACGCCTGACTGCCGATGACCACGCGGTAGATCAGATTGGTCTCCCAAAACGGTTCAGCCACGATTATCTCCCAGGCGCAACCGCAGCAGGAAATCGTCGAGCGCCGGGCGATTCGTCGGCGCTTCCGGCAATGTCGTCGTCGCAAAGGCTTCGTCCAACTCGGCCTGCAACCGCGCGATAGCCTGCTGATAGTGTGGCAACGCGGTCTCGTCCAACGCCGCTTGCTCGGCGGCCTTCTGCGCGATCAAATCGGGGATGAAGGGCAGATCACGGGCTGGATACAAGTGTAGCAAGTTGGCCTCGACCTCGCCGGTGCGCAGCAGGTGAATGCCGGTGAGCAGCACCCGGTACACATAGAGCAACGTCTTCACCCGGCGCGGCGATTCACCCTCGAACTCGCGCAGCTTGTTCCGCGCAAAGCCGGCATAGTGATGATAAACGTGCTTGGTGATTGCCCCGCGCGCCAGGATGCGCAATTCCTCAAACGCTGCGCCGCCTTGCACGACCAGGGGCGAGTAGAGTTGTTCCAGGACATAGCCGTTCTTGCGCAATAGCAAGTCCAGGAACTTCTTGACGTCGTGGGCGACCAGGTCAACCTCGTAGCCGGCGAATTGCGTTGTCTGAGTAAAGGTCTCCTCCGGCGCATCCAGGCCTAGCAATGCACGTTGGGGCAAGATGAACACCCCGCGTAAGTCAACGTCGCTGTCCGGCGAGGGAAACCCGTAGAGGTGTGCGCCGCTGACCGTCAGAAACAGGGCCGCGCCGGGCAGCGTGGCGGCGAGAGGATTGAAAGTGTTCAATTGGAGATTTTCGGGCTGACTGGTCAGGATGATCTTGGCGCTCATAGCGGGATAACCTCGCTGGATATATAATGTTGATCGGAGTGTAGCACAGTTTGGCGGCGCGGCTAGTCCGCCCCCAGTTCTCGCACTTCCCACGCATCGGGAAACACCGTGGAAAACCACAGCTCTACATATTTCAAGCGCAGTGGAGTCACCTCGTTGTGCCCGGTGTACGTCGCATAGCTGTAATGGAGCAAACGCGGGTTAACGTCGGGCCGTACGGCGCGCGTCTGCGCATACAGCCGTTGCGCATCATCCATCGTTGTCATATTCGGGCAGATGCAGATCAGTGTCCCTCGAGTGGCAATGTTTGGTTCAATTCGTGCTGCGCTGCCTCCTTGCCAGTGGAAATGTCAATGCGTTACACGCTTCCGATATACAACAATGCATCTTCCCAATCTGCAGGTGCGGTGAACGTCATCGTCGCTTGTCCGGCGATTGCACCGGCAGGCACACGCGCGCCGTCGCGGGGGTCAATCCACACAGCACGGTGAGGGCGGTTCTGAGCCAAAATGTCCAACCGCACGGGCACCGTGCCCGGCGCGCTGAGGTAGACCAACACCCACTTCCCATCACTGTGACGCGCCGCCAGATTCTGCGCCATACCGCCGCTCCCTACCCCAGCAGCCAAGAGGGTTGCATCCGGGACGAGTTGCCACCATTCCGGCACGCTTGTCAGGATGTCGCGCAGCACTCGCAAACTGGCTGCGCCCGGTGTGCCGATCCATTCTGCCCACCGCTGCGGCGCGGTCCAGGCGTCGTTGTGCCCGTAGACGTGATGTCCACCCGCCAGGTACGTCCAATACGCCTGTTGGCGAATCTCCAACGCGGTCTGCCGTCTGCCGAACTCCACGCCCTCATAGCCCCCCTCGGCCATCACCACCGGCTTGACCGGTACCCGCTGATAGTCAGCCATCACGGCGGCGGGGATGTGCTCATAGTCGATACACGTCTGGATCATATTGAACGCCAGCCACGGTTCAGTGTGCATAAAGCTGGACGAGGCCACCGCCGGATCCGGGTGGACGGAGATGAGGTGCGCTCCATTGTCGCCTTCCTGCAACCCCGCTGCTAATTCTCGGCATACCGGGACATACGCCGCTGTCGCCTGGGGGTACATCGACCAGATCAGGTTAGGAACGTCCCGATAGCGCTGCGCCACCCAGCGTGCCCAGGGACGCGCCTTCGCCAGGGTGATGGTGTCCACGTGCCACTGGTGATACACGCCCACTACCAACGTCTGCCCGGTCTGTTTCCCCAGGCGGATCAGCGTGTC
>DAOUAY010000399.1:0-16372 GCA_034432995.1 Anaerolineae bacterium
CGCTCGCTGCGGTAGGCGTCGAAGTAGGCCAGCGCGGAGCTGAAGGCCGGCGCCGGGACGCCGTTAGCGGTCGCGTAACAGATCACCTGGCGCAGCGCGTCCTGGCGCGACTCCACAGCCTTGCCCAGGTCAGCGTCGAGCAGCAGATTCGACAGATTGGCGTCACGCGCGAAGGCCGCAGTGATCTTGTGGAGGAATTGCGCGCGGATGATACAACCGCCGCGCCAGATTTTGGCGATTTCGCCATGATTCAGATCGTAGTCGTATTCCTCGCTGGCGGCGCGCAGCACACCAAAGCCCTGAGCATACGAGCAAATCTTGGCGGCGTACATCGCCTGCTCCATCGTATTCACAAAGGCATTGACGTCACCGTCAAAAGTTGGCGTTGGCCCGCTGAGAAACTTCGACGCGCGCACGCGCTCGTCTTTGTAGGCCGAAAGCATCCGCGCTTCCACCGCCGCGCTGATCATCGGCGCCGCCGCGCCCAAGTCGAGCGCGCTCTGCGTCGTCCACTTACCGGTGCCTTTGTGCTGCGCCTCGTCAAGGATTACATCCACGAGGGGCTTGCCTGTCTCCTCATCGAGCGTAGCGAAGATGTCGCGGGTGATCTCGATCAGGTACGATTGCAGGTCGCCCTCGTTCCAGCGCGCGAAGATGTCGTGCAGTTGCGACGCGGACAGTCCCAAGCCGCGATGCAACACATCGTAAGTTTCGGCGATGAGTTGCATATCGCCGTATTCGATGCCGTTATGCACCATCTTGACGAAATGCCCTGCGCCCTGCGGCCCGATGTAGGCGACGCACGGACTCAACGTCCCGTCAGGTTCAGGCACTTTAGCAGCAATCGCCTCGAAAATCGGGCGGACCAGCGACCACGCCTTCGGATCGCCGCCGGGCATGATCGACGGGCCCCACAGCGCGCCATATTCGCCGCCGCTCACGCCCGTCCCTATGTAGCGGATGCCGTCGGCTTCCAGCGCCGCCAAACGACGCTCCGTATCACGGAAGTGCGAGTTGCCGCCGTCGATCAACAGATCGCCGCGATCCAGCGCGGGCTGCAATCCGGCGATGACGGCATCCACCGGTTTGCCCGCCGGCACCATCATCAGGATTTTACGCGGGCGCTCCAACAGGCCAAAGAAGTCGCCCAAGATTTGGTAGCCTACGGCTTTGCCATCTCCGGCCACATTCAAAGCCAGCACCTTATCGGCGTCCAGATCGTACCCGGCCACTCGAAAACCATTGCGCGCTATGTTCAGCGCCAGCATCCGGCCCATTACGCCCAATCCAACGATACCGATATCTGCTTTTTGCATAACCTGCTCCGTTCTAATTGAACGACTTCCCCATGTCTTCCACGGTCGTTTCCTTCACTTCCTTCTGGAACGTCGAAGTGGCAATCAATCCCTGAAGTTTGGCTTCGTAAGCCGTGCCATCAAGCGGAATTTCTACAGGTTGGCCGATAAACGTTGAGTACAGCATCGCGTTCGCCAGCTCAACGGAGTGGATGCCTTCCTCGGCGGGTGCGATGAGCGGCGCGCCGCTCAGAATCGCGTCGGCGAAGTTCTCGAGTATTGCCATGTGCTGCCCACCATGATGCTCGAAAGTATAGGTTTCCACTTCAGAGGGAGGCCGCGCGAAGGATTGCTCGGACGTGCGCAAGAATTCCGTCGCCGGGACGAGGTTGCGCGTGAAGATGATTTGGTCGCCCTCGAAAACCAGCTTGCCCTTATCCGCGGCGATTTCCAGCCGGTTCGTGCCGGGCGCTTCGCCCGTGGAGGTGACGAACAGGCCCGTGCAGCCGCCAGAATATTCCAGGAACGCCGTGACCTCGTCCTCCACCTCGATCGTGTGGCGCTTGCCGATCTCGCAGAAGCCGTGGACTTTCTCCGGCATCCCCGTGATCCATTGCAGCAGATCGAGGTTGTGCGGGCACTGGTTGAGCAGCACGCCGCCACCCTCGCCGCCCCAGGTCGCCCGCCAGCCACCGGAGTCGTAGTAGGCTTGCGTGCGGAACCAGTTGGTGATGATCCAGTTCACGCGCACCAGGTCGCCCAACTCGCCAGACTGCACCATCTCCCGAATCTTCTGGTAGAACGGGTCGGTGCGCTGGTTGAACATCGCGGCGAAAACCATCTGCGGATTGCGCTGGTGGGCTGCGATCAACCGCTCGCAGTCGGCCTTGTGGACGGAGATCGGCTTCTCGACGAGGACATGATGCCCCGAATCGAGCGCGGCAATGCCAATCGTCGTGTGGAAATAGTGCGGCGTGGCAATAATCACCGCGTCGCAGACCTTGTCGGCCAGCAGCGCGTCCGAATCATAGTAAGCTTTGACGCCATACTTCGCCGCCGCCGCGTCTGCCTTGTCAGACACAAGGTCGCAGACGGCAGTAAGCTGCACTTTGGGCTGATTTTCGATGTTGCCCAGGTGCAAATTGCCGATGTTGCCAATGCCGATAACGGCGAGTCGTACTTTGTCCATGATGCTCTCCTATGTTGTTTAGGTTATACCAGACGAGGACGAATCCTTACAGTTCGCGGACCGATTACCGCGAAGGCGTTTTCCAATTCCTTGTGATGCTGATGAATCGCAGTTGCGACTACACCAGCCTTTTCCGCAGCGGTTAGCCCTGCCAACCGCAATAAGACAACGCCAAAAGTGTAACGTTTATCACGGAATACCAATTCCCCGAAATCTTTGTCTCCGGTGATCAAAACGACACCTTGCTGATTCGCAATATCCAGGCAGTCGTATCTGCGATGCCAGGTTCCATTTCAGCAACAGCCCAGACGGTATATTTCTCCTGGCGCAAGCGCAGTACAATGGGGTAATCCACACTCTCATCGGCGACAAAGTTCATGCCACAGCCACCGGATATAGTATATCAGCGTGTAACGACTCTGTGGCAAAAGCAATGGCAGCCAGAATAGATTGCCGAGTCAAGCGCGGATGCGCTTCAAGGATTTGGTCATAAGTCTCCCCGGCTGCAAGCTTTTCCAGAATAAACTCTACAGGAATTCGAGTGCCGACAATGACCGGCTTGCCCATCATAATGTTGAAATCCGTATGAATATATTGACGCCAATCCATAGCTCCTCCTTATAGAACTTAAAGGGCGTATGTTTTATCCAGCGGCTCAGACACCAGACCGATGTTCTTCGGGCCTTTGAATTCGAACGTCACCCGCTCGAAGCGCACGCGATGCTGCCGGTAGAAATCCGCAATCGCCTCGACAAGTTCATCGCGCCCGAGTTTCTCTTCCGACCAAAAATTACAGCACGGAATGAGCACCGCCGGGCGAACGAGCGCGGCCTCGGCCACGGCGCGCGTCGCCTCGTCGGGATGCAATCCCACGACCAGATCGTAGTAAGCGGCAATCGCCGGGTTGAGTTCCACCTGGCGATTATCCACGCCTCTCAACGTCCAGCCGCGCGGGTCGATGACCTCACATTCGTAGTTGTACTTCTTTTGCAGGATGCGACAGAGCATCCCGCGGCCTCCGGCGACATCGGCGATGTAGTGGATGTTGCGCCCATAGCGCTCGTAAATGAACGCGGCAACCACTTCGAAGCGATTGGCGTCGCCGTGGAAACGGTGTTGTTTTCTACCCATGATCCTCTTTCAACCGATACAGCATCTCCCCGGCGCGCGGGACCACTAAAATGCCTTCATGCTCGAGGCCCTTCCACTCGTCCAGGTCGATACGGGCAGGATCGAGATAGCCCAGATTCACCTTTGCGCAACGTTCTTTCGGCACGCCGGTCGCCAACGTCACCGTAATGCGCCGCGTCTCGATGCCCGTCTCGGCGTCGTACTCGCCCATTCCGCTGACGTGCGTAGAATGTGCCAGCACGCCCCAGGGATAATCCTTGAAGCGCTCCCACTGCTTGAGGAAGTAGTCCCGGCAGTGATAGCCGACTTCATCCAGGATTTTGCCGTGCGTGTACGAAATTTCGTCGATGTGCGGCGCGTAGATGATGACCTCGCCGCCGTCGGCAATCGCCGGCTCCATCTTGTACATCCCTTTCGCCGCCGTCCAGATGTCGTCGTACAGCTCCGGCATCACGGAGAGCACGCGCTTGAACGGTTGCTCCACGTAAACGACGTGATGCTGCGCCGACAGATCCGCTGCCGCGCTGTAAGCCTCTTCCGGCGTCCCGAAATACAACCCGACAAGATCGTGATGCCCACCGGAGTGCTTTCCTCCGGCAACCACCATGCTAAAGCAAAGTTTGGGAACGTCAATAAAGGAGGCCGCTTTGTTGATAACGGCGCGCACCGGCGTCGTTTTCGTGCCGATCACCTTCCAATTGGTAATGACCGCACCGAGCCAGTGCGAGAAGTTGATCACCTCCGGTCCGGCGACGCCGGGGAAGAAGTACTTGTTGCCACCGGAGAAGCCCACCACCTCGTGCGGGAACGTCGGCCCGCAGATGATGACCTGATCATACTCCCACAGCTTTTTGTTGATCGTGACGGGCACGTCCAGGCGCATCAAGCCGCCGGTGATCGCTTCGATCTCGTCCGCCGTAATCACGCCGATCTGCTTGAACGTCTCCGGCTTTTCCCACTCGTGATTGAAGATGTTGACCTTCGCGTACTTCCCCGCGCGTTCGGCCGCCGTAAGACCAAACAACTTGTTGAGTGCTGTGTCGTTCATCGCCATGTGCGTGCCAAGCGCGATGAGATAATCCAACGCGGCAACCTTCTCGCCCAACACGTCATAAAACGCGCGAAACATCATATCCATCGGCCCGGAGCGCGTGGCGTCCGGCGTGATGAACAGGACGCGCTTGCCGGTCATCTCGTGTTCAGCAAACGCCTGCGCTATGATGTCCCGCACCTCAACCTCAATGAGTGTGCGATCTGCATAACCTTTACCGATCGTGGGCATATATCACCTCCTTCGTCACTGCATGAAGAATATCATAAATGTGGAATCCAGGCCACCCCTTGACCTTATCGGAGAACTGTGCTACTATGACTGTGAGCGCTCACGTTACCGCTCACGTTATCTCTATTATAGCAGGTGAATCGTGAATAGCAAAAGGGTAACCATCCAGGATGTGGCTGCAGCCGCCGGAGTCTCTCGACAAACCGTCTCGCGTGCGATGAACAACCGGGGAGAAATCAAACCGGAGACGCGGGCTGAGATTTTGCGCATCGCCGAAGAAATGGACTACCATCCTAGCAGTATCGCCCGCGGACTGGCGACTCAGCGCACCGGCACGTTGGGATTGGTCGTTCCCGACGTTGCCAATCCGTTCTTTGCCGAAGTTGCGCGCGGCGCGGAACACGAGGCCTATGCCGCAGGATACAACGTCTTCCTGTGTAACACCGACGAAGAGCCACAACGCGAAATCGCGGTGTTGCGCTCGCTCGAAGAGAAGCGCGTCGATGGCGTGATGCTGTGTAGCTCACGCCTCGATGACGAGGCGCTCTACAAATCGCTGAGTCGCCATGCCAGCGTGGTCCTCGTCAACCGGCGACTAAACGGCTACGAGTTCGGCTGCGTCCTCATCGACGACGAGCAAGGTGGGAAGAACATCACCCGGCACTTGCTCGGCACTGGACACCACGCTATTGGCTTTCTGGCCGGGCCGCCCGCCTCACGCAGCGGGCAAAAACGAGTGGATGGGTATCGCGCGGCTATGGCAGAAGCCGGCATGACCTACGATCCGGATTGGATACGGCCTTGCCCGCCCAGCGTCGAGGGAGGTCACAAAGTCGCAGGGGGACTTTTCAACGACCATCCAGAGATCACCGCGCTCTTCTGTTACAATGACCTGGTCGCCATAGGCGCGCTGCAAGCCTGCCACGATAGAGCAATGAGTGTTCCCAAGGATCTCGCCATCGTCGGCTTCGACGACATCCCGTTAGCCGCGCTGGTCACGCCGGCGTTGACGACTTGCTATGTCTCTCGCTACGAAATGGGCGTTCAGGCAATGAAGATGCTTCTGGAGCGAATCAACGGTTGCACGACGGAGTGCCAGCAAGTGATTCTCCAACCCGAGTTGATCATCCGCGCCAGCGCGCCATGATACAGGATTTTTGACAGGATTTACAAGATTCACAGGATGAAAGACTAGCTTGCGCCGGTCAGTCCAAATCCTGTTCATCCTGTCCGAAAAACAGACCCCGTTACACAGGTTGCACGCGCACGACGTTCGTCGCGGTGCGACCTTCTTCGCAGATCAGCGCTACGGCGCCGCCCGTCAACGGCTGCGCATCCGTCGCCATGAACAACAGGTCACCGTCAATCCACGCTCGCAGTGTCGCACCGACAACTTCCAGACTTAGCGCGTGCGTCTCGCCGAATTCCCACGGGAAATCAACTTCAGCCAGACCGACGGGCGTGTCAAGCATTTTAACCAGGCGGGCTTTTGCAGGCAACTCAATACGATCCCGGCACAGTAAGAGCGCGTAATAGCGCCGCATTCCCTGCACGCGCGCGGCGATACCGGCAGACTTGACCAGGTGCGGCGTCACGTCAGCGGTGACGCGATAATCGGTCCAGTCGCGGGTTCCCTGCATCAGCAGACCAGTTCCCTCATTCTGGATCAGGCGATACGCCTCACCCCAATGCTGCGCTTGATCCACGCCGTTGACCCACGCGCGCTGCCACATCGTCCCCGTGTGACTGGGGCGTGTGAGCGTCACGTCTGGCGCGCCATCCCAGGTGAGGTAATCCAGGTAAAGGACGCCTGCGGCGCGTTTCGCGCTGCTGATTTCCACGCCAACTTCGGCAATGGGATCGCCGTCCGTATCGGGGATGCGCCACACAAATTCATGCGCCTCACCCGCTGAGAGCGTGACATACGGGCCAGAGATGCGGCGCAAATGATTGCCTTCTCCGTAAACGCGCAGATACAGCCCGCACGTCACCGGAATCGCGTTGGCGGCGTCGGCGGAGAGTCGCGCGCGCGCCGTCTGTCCGGGGAACAGCGTCGGCGAGGCCAACAACCCGTAGCCCGGCATACTCGCCGCATCCGGCGGCGTGAACGTCGCCGTCGCCGCGCGCGCCGGACGTCCTGTCGCCACACCGCAATACCGCAGCGCCAGACTACGCGCGCCAAGAGTACTATGCCCGGCGACGTTTTCCAGCATCAACGTGCCCCGCGACTCGACGCTATCCTCCGGTAGCCAGCCTTGTGCCGCGCCTGGTAGTTCAAAATGAAAACGCGCCCCACCCTTCGGCGCGAGCGCAGGCTCTCCTGCCAATGCACGCCCGATGTTGGCGATGTGATATGCCTCGGTCACTGCATCGGTGACCGCGCGCCCGCCGTCCGCCGTGGGCAAAAACATGCGGTCGGCCACCGGCCCGCGATAATCCGGGCCGGCCTCTAGCCCCGCCAGCCCGTTCTTGATCCCCATCAGGCAGCCGACGTTGCCGGAATTGCAGTCGGTGTCCCACCCGCACGTGTTGACGATCATCAACGTCTTCTGGAAATCGTCGCCGCCCCACAGCAGGCTCAACACGATCAGCCCGTGATTGGGCACCATGTGGCAGTTGCCGCCGTACTTGTCGTAGCCGTAATGCGCCGCGAGCAAGCCAAACGCCTCGCGCCAGTCCGGGGTCGTCGTGCGCCAATCGCGCAGGTCGCCGATCATGCGGTAAATGACCGAGTCTTTGGGGATGAAGGTCACAGCGGTATCCAGCAACTTGTGGATGTCCGGCTCGACGAACGCCAGGGCCTCCATCGCCGCGATGACCTGCGCGCCGTAAATCGCCTCGCCGTCGTGGCTGACGCTCGCTGCGCGGCGCGCCAAATCTGCCGCCAACGCCGGATCGCCCGGCACAAGCATCGCCCAGCCATCGATGAAGATCTGCGCGCCGATTTGCTCGGCAACAACTTTACCGTTGAGCGCCATCGAACCGCTTTGCGGCGCGGGAATCCCGTGCTTGAGGCGCAGATAGGCCGTGTGTTCCGTCGAGTTGCCCAGCCCGCCCCACCACAGGATCGTGCGCTCCTCGATGAGATAGTTGAGCCAGGTCTGGCCGATTTGGGCAGGGGTCAACGCCAGTGTGGTGCCGTAATCGGGCATGGCGCGCAGAAAGGTGAACGTGCCGGTGATGTCGTCGTCGGTGACGACGAGCGGGACGCCGCGCTTTTCATGGACGTAGTAGTTGATCTCGCCCAATTCTTCCAGAATGCGCGCGTAAGGCCAGCCCTCGAATGGACGCCCCAGATACACACCGATGATCTTGCCAAGCACCCCGGCATACACGCGCTCGACGTAATCAATCGGCAAAGCCATTACTTCTTCCCCTTCTTGTTTGCAGGTGAACGCGATGCGCGGCGCTTTCTTTTCGGATCAATCTCCGAGCCGATGTAGATGCCAAAGCGCGGCAGCACCTTGCGATGCACAAACAAAACCACAATCGCCGCAGCAAAGGCGATGCCGAAAATCAGCAGCGAACTGCTCAGCTTATCCATCAAGTCCGGATTGATGAGCATCACCCCGGCCAGGGTCAACATCAACATCCCGCCGATGAGTTTGAGCACGCGCCCGTGCTTTTCTTCCAACCGGCTGGTTTTGAGCGTAAAGACAGCGGCAAGGAAAATCGCCGCCTCGTCGATCTGGTAAATGACCATATAAAGCAGCAACAGCAGCACGAACGTCAGCGTGCCAACCTGTTGCGCCGTCAGGATGTTGGTCCACAACACCGGGAATCCCGCTGTGCAGGAGAACTCCACCACCGAGACCCCCACCGCCATTACGAACGTCGCACTGACCAGACCCCACGGCGAGTCGCCGGCCTGTATCACCTTGCGGATGCCCTTGTAAATGCCGGGTTTTTTGTCGTCGGCGATCGTGAAGGAAAGCCCTTCCTTGTACCAGAAGTAGTCCTTGATGTTGATCAGGGCAAAGAACAGCGCCAGCAGCGCGATCACCACCTGAATCCATCCCAGAAAGCGCACAAAAGTAAAGACTGTGAACAGACCGGCGATAAACAGCATATACACGGCTGCCGTCACCGGGATGAAAACCGCGCCGATGATGAACACCTTTTTGCGCGAACCGGTGTTCAACGTCAACGACAGCAGGATCGACAGCACCCACAGCGAGCAGGGATTGAAGCCGTCCACGAAGGCGATCAGGATTGTGCTGACGAACAACGATTGTGATTGCACATCGACCGGGCCGATCAAAGGTATATTGATAACACGGGAGGCCGGCGTGCCAGTTTCCGCGCCGCCCGTCCCTTCAGTGCCCGCCTGTGCCTTTCGACCGGGAATGATGCCCGCACCGGCATCCGGGCAGTTTTGAGTCAAACACAGATTGACTTGCGCCTCGATTTCTGCTCCGATCTGCGTGGTGTATCCCACCCAGTAACGGTCGCCGACAATGGTCACCGGCACGCCGCTCGGTTCGAAATCCAGCGCCGCCGCCATCTTCTTCATCAGTTCCAGGTTTTTGGGGACGTACCACACCTCGTAATCGAGCAACGTGATACGCCGGTCGCTGCGTACTAGCTCTTTCAAGAATGGCTCTTCCTCCGCACAATGCGGGCAGCCATCTCCCCAGAAGAAATAAATCGGCACATCTGTGGATTCTTGAGCAGGAACCGCCGCCCGCCCCGGTGCAGCTTGCCAAAAACCGGCGATCAAAAGGGCCAGTATCGCAATGACTTTCAAGAACGTCTTTCTTTCCAATGAACCACCTCTGCGCGCCTGAATTCCAACCATCAAGGTTGAAGTGTACCTCAAACTGTGCGCTACGTCAACCTCAAAACGGCGCGGCTTGCCAAAGTCCAGTTCACAAGTACACTCTTCTGCAGCGCATCGGTAATTGACTTTATAGCCTGTCTGGATTCGGCGCAGAGTGAGGGATTGAACTATGACACACACAAAACTTATCCGGTCCATAACTATGTTGAGTCGGTCGCGCCAGCCGCAACGCCTTCGTCGGCAAGGGCGCCTTGCACGTTACGGTCTGATAGTGGCCTTGCTGCTCTCCGGGTGTGAGATGATGAGCACGCCCACACCGGAAGCGACTCCTGTGAGCGTGGACAGTTACGCGACACTGGTCTCCGTCACCGGCAAAGTCACGCCCGCCGTTTGGACGACGGTTGGCGCGCAGACCGGCGGTATGGTGGTCGAGGTCCTCGTCGCAGAGGGCGCGCAGGCAGCGGCGGGCGATGTTCTGGCCCGCTTGGACGACACCGACGCGCGTCTGGCGGTGCGGCAGGCGGAGGCCGCGGTCGCCGCCGCTGAAGCCCAGGTCGTCGTCGCCGAAGCCCAGGTCGCCCGCGCCAAAGTCGGCGCGCGCCCCGCAGAGATTGCTGTCGCTGAGGCGCAGGTCGACGCCGCGCAGGCGGTCATCTCGCAGACACTCGCGCAGCGCAATCAACTATGGAGCGGCGTCAGCGAAGCCGAAATCGCGGCAGCCGAGGCGGCACTCGCGGCAGCGCAGGCCGAACAACTCGTGGCCCGGCAGCAGCACGACGAAACGCTGAAGTGCTACGATGTCCCCGGCTCCTCTGACAAAGCCTGCCCACTGCTCGGCACGCTGGAGGAGCAAGCGCGGTTCACGCTGAACGCCGTAAACGAGGCGCTCGCGGCGGCAGAGGCGCGGCTCCAAGCGGCGAAATCCGGCCCAGCAGCGCAGCGCCGCATCGCAGATACCAACGTCGCTGCCGTCACCGCGCAGTACGAGATAGCGCTGGCGCAGCTTGAGCTGCTCAAGAGCGGGGTCTTATCGGAAGATGTCGCGCTCGCAGAAGCTGCTGTCGCACAGGCCAAAGTCGCGCTGAAAGCGGCAGCAGTTGCGTTGGAAGCGGCGAACGTTGCGCTGGCGCGCACTGCGATCACCGCGCCCTTCGACGGGACGGTCACCCGCGTGGACGTGCGGCGCGGTGAGTTCGTCGCGCCGGGGCAGCCGCTCATCACACTGGGCGACCTGAGCACGTTGCGCATCGAGACCACCGACCTGGACGAAATCGACGTAGCGCGAATCGCAGTAGGACAAGCTGCCACCCTCACCTTCGACGCGCTGTCCGATCTCACACTCGCCGGCCATATCACGCGCATCGCGTCGATGGCCGAACCCGGCGCGGGCGGCGTCAACTACACCGTCATCATCGACCCAGGCGAACTCCCGCCGCAGATCCGCTGGGGCATGACCGTCTTCATCGACATCGATGTGAACCCATAACTGCGACAAGGACGCTGATTTACCTGATTTTCGCAGATAAAAAGAAAAAAAAATCTGTGGGAATCTGCGAAAATCTGCGTCCTGATCCTCTGACATGGTATCGCAAACATGATTCTCAAAAACCTGTTCGGACGTAAGATGCGCACGCTGCTCACCGTATTCGGCATCGCGGTGGGCGTCGCCGCCGTGGTGGCGCTCGGCGCGCTGGCCGACGGCTTCATCCAGGGCTACAGCGCCATGTCCGGCGGCAGCGGGGCCGATATTCTGGTGGTGCAGGATAACGCCCTCGACATCATGTTCAGCACCGTGGATCAAGACATCGCGCCGGTCCTCGCGGGAATGCCCGGCGTCACGGATGTCTCGGAGATGGTCTACACTTTCGCCGCGACCGATGGCGCGCCGTACTTCATTGTTTACGGCTACGATCCCACCGGTTTCGCCATCCAACGGTTCAAAATTGTGGATGGCGCAATGCTATCCGAAAAAACAGAGGGGCGGGCCGGGAAACCTTTGCTGTTGGGCCGGGCAGCGGCGGACAATCTGAAGAAGCAAGTCGGCGACACCTTCCGCCTGTACGAAAGCGCCTACCGCATCGTCGGCATCTTCGAGACCGGTGAGCCGTTCGAGGATGGCGCGGCAGTAGTACGCCTGGAAGACGCGCAAATCATCAATGGAAAACCGCGCCAGGTGAACGCGCTACTACTCAAGGTGCGCGAAGGCGCCGACCTGGATGCGCTGTGCACTCGCATCGAGCGCCGTTTCGACAAACTCACCGCCACAAAATCGGCGGACTTCGCCGACCAGCAAGACATGCTCCAATACATTTACGTTTTCACCTGGTCGGTTTCGTTGGTGGCGATCATCATCGGCGGCGTGGGCGTGATGAACACGATGTTGATGAGCGTTTTCGAGCGCACGAAGGAACTCGGCGTGCTGCGCGCTGTCGGCTGGCGGCCCCGGCGTGTGCTCGGCATGATTCTCGGCGAATCGCTGGCGTTGAGCCTGCTCGGCGGCGGGGTTGGCATCCTGCTCGGATTGGCGGCGGTACACGCGGTGGAAAATATGCCCGTCATCAGCAGCATTATGCCGCCGCAGTTTTCGACCGCATTGATCGGGCAGGGCCTCATCGTCGCGCTCGGATTGGGATTCGTCGGCGGCGGGCTGCCGGCATGGCGCGCGTCACGGCTGGCCCCTGCGGAGGCCATGCGCGCCGAGGGCGGCTCGATCCGCGGAAACCGGCACGTGCGCTGGGCTGCGCTGCGCAATATCCTGCGCCAACCCACCCGCACCCTCCTCACGGTCGTCGGCATCGGCGTCGCGCTGATGGCAATCGTGTTGATGGGCGCGATGAGCGATGGGTTGATCGACGCTTTCGGCGGGATGATGACCGGTGGCGGCGCGCACCTCCTCGGCATCGAACGCGACGCCTCGGTGGATTTGAGCAAAATCGACGAGGACATCGTGCGGCGGATCGCTTTGACGCCCGGCGTGCAGGCCGCCGAAGGCTTCCTCACCGGCTACACCACCCTCGGCGAGCTGCCGTTCTTCATCGTTTTCGGCTACCAACCGCGCGGCCTCACCATCCGCGACTTCCCCATCGTCGAAGGCGAACCATTGGCCACGAACCGGCAAATCATCCTCGGACGCGTCGCCGCGACGAATCTGCGCAAACGGGTCGGGCAGACGGTGCGCATCTTCGATAGCACCTTCAAAATCGTTGGCATTTACGAAACCGGCGTGGCCTTCCAGGACGGCGGCGGTGTGGTCACGCTGCGTGACGCGCAAGGTCTGTTCGGGCAGACCAGAAAGGTCAGCTTCATGGGCGTCTGGCTGCAAGACCCCGAACAGGCCGACGCCGTCAAACTGGACATCGAGTCACGCTTCCCCGAAGTGTCGCTTGGGCAAGCCAGCAGCTTCACCGAAAACCTGGTGGATATGCAGATGATGAAAGCCAGCACGTGGGGCATCGCGCTGATGGCGCTCATCGTGGGCGGTCTGGGGATGACGAACACGATGGTGATGAGCGTGATCGAGCGGACGCGCGAAATTGGCGTGCTGCGCGCGTTGGGCTGGCGCAAGCGCCGCGTGCTGGGGATGATCGTCCGCGAAGCGGTGGCGCTGAGCCTGCTGGGCGGCATCGCGGGCACGCTTACGGGCGTGATTTTGGGCTACGCGCTGAACCTGCACCCCATGATGCAAGGGTTCTTCCGTATGGAGTACAGCGTTGGTCTGTTCGCGCAGGCGTTTGGCGTGACGCTGGTGTTGGGCGTCATCGGCGGCGTCTATCCCGCCTGGCGCGCGGCGAATTTGCAGCCGGTGGAGGCGTTGCGGTATGAGTAGCGGTCAGCTATCAGCTATCAGCTATCAGCTTTCAGCTATCAGCTTTCAGCTTTCAGCTTTCAGCTATCAGCAAAACGGTCTGCCAACAAGTGGCTAAAAGCTGACCGCTGACGGCTGAAAGCTAACAAGAGGTAAGTATGACAAACGACAACATCATCGAAACGCGCGAACTGACTCGGAT
This sequence comes from Anaerolineae bacterium, assembly GCA_034432995.1. Taxonomy (GTDB): domain Bacteria; phylum Chloroflexota; class Anaerolineae; order B4-G1; family SLSP01; genus DSWT01. The sequence goes on from DAOUAY010000399.1 coordinate 13,685, forward strand.
TTACGGCGACGGCGCGCAGGTGCGAGCGCTGGACGGCGTGAGCGTCCAGGTGACGCGCGGCGAATTCCTCACCGTGATGGGGCCGTCCGGCTCCGGGAAATCCACACTGCTGAACATGCTCGGCGCATTGGATCGTCCCACCAGCGGGCAGGTCCACATCGACGGGAAAGATTTGGCGAAGGTCAAAAACCTGGATACCTTCCGCGCGCGGACGGTGGGCTTTGTCTTCCAGATGCACAACCTCATCCCCACGTTGAACGCGCGCGAGAACGTCGAGACGCCGATGATGGGCCAGGTCTCCGGAGCCGGGAAACGCCGCAAGCGCGCCGATGAACTGCTCGCGCGGGTCGGCCTGGCGAACCGGGCGACACATCTGCCCAACCAACTCTCCGGCGGCGAACGCCAGCGCGTCGCCATCGCCCGCGCGCTGGCGAACGAACCCGCGCTCGTGCTCGCCGACGAACCCACCGGCAACCTGGACTCGCAGAGCGGCGCGGACGTCATCGCGCTGCTGTGCCAGCTCAACCGCGACCTGGGGACGACGATCATCATCGTCACCCACGATCCGGCGGTGGCCCGGCAGACCAATCGCGTGCTGGTGATGCGCGACGGCGCTATCGTCGACGATCACAGGGTCGGGCATCCCTTCGAGGAGGACCTCAAGGAGTTCCGCAGCTCCGGCCTGGGCAAAGCGCTGCTCGACGGCGACCCGGAGGCCCTGGCGTGGCTTGCTTCCAGCGGTCTAGGCGCGCTACAGAAATTACTCAATAGAGAGTAAAATAGTACGCGGATCGACACGGATTTCACGGATAAAAAATCAAGAAAAGAATCCGTGCTCATCCGTAAAATCCGTGTACCAAATTCGAAATGAAGACACGCCCACAAGTAACATATCACGAACAAATCCGCATCGACGGCGTTCCGGCGTTGATCCAGGCAGGGACGCTGCACTACTTCCGCCTGCCCCACCCCACGCTATGGACGCCGGTGCTGCAACGGATGCGGGGGGGTGGTTTGAACGCAGTGACCATCCCCTTCCCGTGGGCCTATCACAGCCCGGCAGCAGGATTGTACGACTTTACCGGCCCGCGCAACGCGCAACGGTTACTGGATGAGGTCGAAGCGGCGGGGCTGTGGCTGATCGCCGACGTGGGGCCGTGGATCGAGGCCGATCTCAACGCGGGCGGCCTGCCGGTGTGGTTCGTCCATACGCCGGGCGTGCGTCCCGAGTGCGCCAGCGTCGTGCCGCCTGGACCATCCTTTGCGTTTCTGCGCTACGTGCGGGAATGGTGGGAACGCCTGTTGCCCTTCCTGATCGAGCGTCCCAACCTGCTGCTGTTCAGCGTGAATCCCGGCTCGTGTGCGGAAGGTGATGAGGGTTTGCCGCGTTACCTGCGCGCCCTGGTTGAACTGGTGCAAGAACTCGGCGCGCCGGGACCGTTCGCCACACCCGCACAACACCGCCCCACCGATGGCGAGACGCGTACCGTCGCCGGAGCTTCCATCCTGCCGCTACACTGCTGGGAGCGCGATAGACTCCTCGACGAAACACCATGGGACGGCGAACCAGAGGGAGTCCACGTACTGGAAACTGCGCCGTCCCTCACCCGCGACAGCGACAGCCGCGAACGGCTACGCCAGCGACTCGGCCCGGAACACCCCCGCATCCTCATCAACCGCATCCTGGGCCGGGGCGCGTTGAGTTACGCCCTCGCGCCCGCGCATACCGGCGTCAACTGGGGATATTGGGGCGCAGCGGATGCTTGCGCCGCTCACGGCGTCGGTGCGCCGTTGGAAGAAGGCGCGGCGCTCACACCGGCCTACTTCCACGCGCGGCGACTGGCGCTCACCGTCGAAACACTCGGCAGCACACTGACCGCCGCACAGCCCGCGTCCACGGTCTACGCAACCCCCAACCGCGCCCTGCACGCGACGCGCGGGACAGACGTCGCCACCGTCGCCTTCCTCGACACGGCTAATGCGAGTACGACGGAGATCCGCCTATCGTTGGCCCTCGGCGACGCGCTGCTCGCCGCGCCATCCATCGCTTTACCTGAGGAAACCGCGCGCGTCCTGCCATTGCATTGGCCCATCCCCGGCGGTTACGTGCTGACGACGACAATGGAACCAGTACTGCACATGACGGTCGCGGGGCGGCATTTGCTCGTGCTGGCGAACGAGAACGGCGGCGACTTGTTGCTGTCCGAGGATTTCCGGCCCCGGCACGCCCGCGGTCCGGTACGCACGCAGCGCGCGCCGGAGGGATTGGCCGTCCACTTCGAGGCGGCGCGTTGGATTTCGCTGCTACTCGATGGGCCGGAGGGTGTGCTGCAATGCCTGGCGCTGGAACCGCGCCTCGCGGCGCGCGTGTGGCCCCTCGACGACGCCTGGCGCACCACCCCGGCCCACCCCGCCGCGTGGCAGCCCGCTCCCGAAGACCCGGCGCGCGGCCTCGTCATCGGCCCGGAGCTGGTGCAGCCGCACGCTGATGGCAGCTATAACATCCTCACAGGAGAAAGAGGCATCGGCTATCGCTGGGGGCCATGGCGAGGCAGCGATCCGCACACGTGGCTCGCGCCGGTCACCTGGCCTGCTGCGCCGCTGGTCGAGTTACCGCCACTCGTTTGGGAGTCCCGCGCCGCCGTCCACGAGACTGCGCCGGATTACGACGATCGCACGTGGACGTCC
>DAOUAY010000400.1:0-6194 GCA_034432995.1 Anaerolineae bacterium
TACCTGCGTTTCATCCCGCGCGGCGAAATGGACATCGCCGTGGCCGGCGCAGGGGCCTGGCTCGCGTTGGGTGATGACGGCGTCATCACGGACGCGCGCATCGCCCTCTCCGCCGTCGCGCCGACCCCGTTATGGGTGAAAGCCGCGGGTGAGGCGCTCATCGGGCAAGCGCCCACGGAGGAAACGTTTGCTGAAGCGGCCAAAATTGCCCAGGCAACCGCTCAGCCCATCAGCGACGTGCGCGGCACGGCGACGCAACGGCATCATCTGGTCGGCGTCCTCACCCGCCGCGCGCTCTACGGAGCCTATCAACGCGCGAAAGGAGAAGCCTGCCATGACTAACAAAACACTCGTTTCCGCGACGGTCAACGACGAACCCGTCGAATTTCTGTGCGAACCGCAGCAAAGCCTGCTCGAATGTCTGCGCGACATCCTGAGCCTCACCGGCACGAAGGAAGGCTGCAACGACGGCAACTGCGGCGCGTGCAGCGTGTTGCTGGACGGCCAACTGGTCAACTCGTGCCTCGTCCTCGGCGTCGAAATTCAGGGCCGCGCGGTCACCACCGTCGAAGGGCTGGCGGATTGGCGCGGACTGCATCCCATCCAGCAGGCATTTTTAGAGGCGGATGGCTTTCAGTGCGGATTTTGCACGCCGGGTATCCTCATTGCCACGAAGGCGTTACTCGACCGTAAACCGAATCCCACCGAAGCCGACATCCGCGCGTGGCTGTCGGGCAATCTCTGCCGCTGCACCGGCTACGACAAGATCGTCCGTGCCGTGCAGGCGGCGGCCTGTCACATGAACGCTGCCAGCCAGGAGGTGAAGGAATGAACACACAATTCAACATTGTCGGTGAACGCTTGCCGCGCTACGACGGCGCGGACAAAGTGACCGGCAAGGCCATCTTCGGGCCGGACGTCGCGCTGCCGGGGATGTGCTACGGCTTCATCCTGCGCAGCCCGCACGCCCACGCGCGCATCCTCTCCATCGACACGAGCCGCGCCGAGGCGCTGCCGGGCGTCTACGCAGTGGTCACAGCGGCGGATTTGCCTCCGGCAGAGAGCGCGGACCACCGTTACGCCCGCGACAACACCTTCGCCAGCGACAAGGTCCTCTACGTCGGGCACGCCGTCGCCGCCGTCGCCGCCCGCACGCCGGCTATTGCCGAACAGGCTGCACGGCTCATCGCGGTCGAGTACGATGTTTTGCCCGCCGTGACGGATGTATTGGCCGCGATACGCGACGATGCGCCCATCCTCCACGACGACATGCGTACCCATTCACTCGCCGGGCGCGGCGACAAACCGAGCAACATCGCCAGCCACTTCCAACAGCTCAAAGGCGATCCGGCACGCGGCTTTGCTGAAGCCGACGTCATCGTCGAACGGGAATTCCACACTGCGACCGTCCACCAAGGCTACATCGAGAGCCACGCATCAGTTGCCACCTGGAGCGATGACGGCGCATTGACCATCTACACCACCACGCAAGGCTCATTCGCCATGCGCGATCATGTCGTCTGGCTGCTCGGCCTGCCGATGTCCAAAGTGCGCGTCATCCCCACCGAGGTCGGCGGGGCGTTTGGCGGCAAGAACACCAGCTACCTGGACGTGCCCGCCGCATTGCTGGCGCGCAAGGCGCGGCGTCCGGTCAAAATCACCATGCCCCGCCCGGACGTCTTCCTGGCGACCGGGCCGAGTTCCGGCGCCGTCTTTCGCGTGAAAATGGGCGCGACGCGCGACGGGCGTCTCACGGCGGCGCAGGCCGAACTGTTCTACGCGGCCGGCGCGTATCCAGGCTCGCCGGTCGGCTCCGGCGCGAACGTGATGTTCGGGCCTTACGTCATCCCCCACGGGCAAATCGATGGCTACGATGTGGTGACGAACGGCCCGCGCGTCTCCTCGTACCGGGCGCCGGGCGGCACGCCGGCCAACTTCGCTGCCGAAACCCTGGTCGATGAGTTGGCCGAAAAGCTAGGCCTCGACCCCATCGAATTCCGCCTGCGCAACCATGCCCGCGAGGGTGACGAGCGCCTCGACGGCGGGACGCACGGACACATCGGCGGCATCGAAGTGCTCAAAGCGGCGCAGGCGTGCGCACACTACAGCGCGCCGTTGTCCGGCCCCAATCGGGGACGCGGTGTGGCGCACGCAGCGTGGGGCAACTGGGGCGGGCGGTCGAGCTGCACGCTCAGCATCAATGGAGACGGGACCGTGAGCCTCGTCACCAGCTCCGTGGATTTGAGCGGCACGCGCACGACCATTGCGATGCAGGCGGCTGAAAGCCTGGAACTGCCGCCGGAACGGATCAAGCCGAGTGTGGGCGACACCGACAACACCGGTTACGCCGACGTGAGCGCGGGCAGCCGCACGACTTATGCCACCGGCATTGCCGCGATCCAGGCAGCGGAGGACGTCATCGCGCAAATGCGGGCGCGCGCGGCAGGACTGTGGGATATTCCCGTGGAAAGCGTGGCTTACGCGCGCGGCGTCTTCACGGCCGGCGATGACTTGCGCTTCACCTTCGCGGAACTGGCGGAGCAGGTAACAGGCGCCGGCGGCAGCGTTTCCAGCATCGCCAACGTGGACGTGGCCGAATGGGGCGCGGGATTCAGCACGCAGATCGCCGACGTGGAAGTAGATCCCGAGACCGGCAAGGTGACGCTGCTGCGTTATACCGTGGTGCAGGATGTGGGCCAGGCCGTCCATCCCACGATGGTCGAAGGGCAGATGCAGGGCGGCGCAACGCAGGGCATCGGCTGGGCGCTCTACGAGGGCTACGCCTACAACGAGAAGGGGCAAATGCTCAACGCCAACTTCCTCGACTACAAGATTCCAACGGCACTCGACGTGCCGATGATCGAAACGGTAATCGTCGAAGTGCCGTATCCGAAGCACCCGTTCGGTGTGCGCGGCGTGGGTGAGCCGCCCATCGTGCCGCCGCCCGCCGCCATCGCCAACGCCATCTACCGCGCGGTCAGCGTCCGCCCCGATCACCTGCCGATGACGCCGGCGCATCTGTTGGAGAAACTGGGGGTAATCGGTAATCAGTAATTGGGGATTGGGATTAGGGATTGGGAAATGGGTAAAGAGTAATGAGAAATGAGTAATCAGCAATGAGTGAAGGGAAATGAGTCATACGTATAAATCGCCCAACCCACAACTCGCTCATTCTCCTATTCGCTCATCCATCTATTCGCTTATTCGCTCATTCGCTTATTCGCTCATTCGCTTATTCGCTCATTCGCTGATTCTCCATTCTATCGGGGGGGGCTCTTGGCAACAGTCATCATTCCGTCGTTGATGCGTGATCTTACCGGCGGGCGAGACAAAATCAGCGTGCCGGGTAACACGGTGGCGCAAGTGATTCAGGCGTTGGATACGGCCTATCCCGGCGTGAAGGCCCGTGTAGCTGACGGCGACCATCTTGCACCTGGCGTTGCCGTGTCGGTGGATGGCGTCATCGCCCGGCTAGGCCCCCGCGCGCCCGTCAAAGCCGGCAGCGTCCTCCGCTTCCTGCCGGTCATCGAAGGCGGGTAAGCGTTTTCCATCAGCAGATTAAGCAGATTTAGCAGATTTATTGTTTGTCAATAGAAAAATCTGCTTAATCTGCTAAATCTGCTGACCCAAAAAGCTAAACACAAAAGGAGCCAAGCTATGTTTTTCGAACTACGCGAATACCGCACCAAGCCAGGCCAACGGGAGCGTTGGGTCAAGTTTATGGAAGAGGTCATCCTCCCGTTCCAGATTTCCAAGGGGATGGTCGTCATCGGCAGCTTCGTCGGCGCAGAGGAGGACGACCTGTACATCTGGATTCGCCGCTTCGACAGCGAGGAGCAGCGCGAAGCCTTGTACGCCGCCGTCTACCAGAGCGACGAGTGGAAGAACGTGATCGCGCCGCAAATCCCGGAGATGATGGACCGCGAGCGCATGGTCATCCGCCGCATCGCGCCGACGGAGAAGTCGGTGATCCGGTAGGAATGTCAACGGATTCAACGGATAGAACGGATTTTTACGTCAGCAGATTGAGCAGATGAAGCAGATTTTACCTGCAGGGTCACCATCAAAGCTACGCTGGACAGGCAAAGCGCGCACGGTCGTCAGCGCGGCTACATGCACCGGTGAGCAGATCATCCTTACCGACCGGAGCGCCAACGCGACCGTTTGTGTTATCTGTCTTTCGAGATAACATGGACTGAACAGGAGCAAATATGCTCATACCCAGATCGCGTCGCGGGATCGAGAAGCGACACAACCCTAAATCAACCGTCAGGAGGCAAAGAAAATGACCGCTTACGTAGGACCTATCGAAGAACTCACCGAAAAGAACAAGAACTTTCGTCAAGTGGTGTTCACCGGCAAGCACTTGCAGCTCGTGGTGATGTGCTTGCAACCAGAGGAAGAAATCGGCAACGAGGTTCATGACGATGTCGACCAATTCTTCCGCATCGAAAAGGGCAAAGCCAGGTTCGTTTTCAACGACACCGAAGAGCATCTGGTCGGCCCAGGGGATGCAGTGGTCGTGCCGGCCGGCGTCTATCACAACGTCATCAATGCCTCTTCCGCCAAGAAGCTCAGGCTATATACCGTCTACACGCCGCCGCAACATCCGGACGGAACCGTGCATAAGACCAAAGCAGAAGCTGACGCAGCGGATCACCATTAATTCACCGGAGTTACCCCATGAAAATTCGAGACATTCTAGCCGTAGGTCTACGCGACGCCACGCCGGAAGGCGGGTGGAGCGAGGAAATCCTGGAAGAAGACTGCATCCATACGCTGATCGCCGTGCGCACCGACGAAGGGCTGACCGGCATCGGCAGCGTCTACACCAATGACGCACTGGTGCGCGGCGCGCTCGGCGTGCTGGAACCGCTCTACAGCGACGAAAACGCGCTGGAGCCGGAGCGCGTGAGCGAGAAATTGCGCCAGCATATGTTCTGGCTGGGGCGCGGCGGCAGCATCGAACACACAATCAGCGGCATCGACATCGCGCTGTGGGACATCCTCGGCCAGGCGACAGGGCAACCGGTGGGGCGCTTGCTCGGCGGGCGCTACCGCGAGCGGGTGATGCCCTACGCCTCGCTGTTGATGGAGGAACCGGGGCGCTTGACCGAGCATCTGCTCTACCTCAAAGCGCACGGCTTTCGCGCCTTCAAGATGGGCTGGGGGCCGTTTGGACGCGAGAGTCACGCGCTGGACGAAGCCATCGTGCGCGCCGCGCGGGACGCCATTGGCCCGGACAACTTGCTGATGGTGGATGCGGGCGGCAGCGACGCCTTCTGGCCCAACGGCTACAAATGGGCGCTGCGGACATCGCAGATGTTAGCGGACTATGACGTGGCCTGGTTCGAGGAACCGCTCAAGCCCGACGCGCTGCGCGATTACGTGATGCTGCGGCAAGCGTCGCCCGTCCATATCTCCGGCGGCGAGGTGTTGACACGCCGCCAAACCTTCCAACCGTGGCTGGAAGCCGGCGCGTTCGACATCGTCCAGCCCGACGTCACCAAGGTGGGCGGCATCTCCGAGTCGCGCCGCATCGCGTGGATGGCACAGGATCACGGCATCCGCCTCATCCCCCACGGGTGGAACACCGCCGTGGGCCTCGCCGTCGATCTGCAACTGGCTTCGGCTTTCCCGGAAACCGACCTGGTGGAGTACCTCACCGGCTCGCCCTACGTGGACGCACTCAGCGTGGGCGGCTGGCCGTTGGATGCCGACGGCATGTTGGCGATCCCCGACACGCCCGGTCTGGGCGTCATGCTGGATATGGATGCCGTGGCAAAGTACACAGGCGGTGAAGTGTGGTTGTAAATCGTGCGAGCGGCGCATCACGCCGACGAAAAAGCCGTGATCCGGTACACAGGCTTAAAAGATACTTCGATTTCAGAGAAAAAGCCTAAAGACAGCATCCATACTTGCGTTGCAAATAAAATAATAAGTCATATAATGAAACTGTTGTATAGATTTTCTTGAGCGGCACGGGGATCAGCGCTATCGCCCTACAATTAGAGTTTTTAGGGCCTTCTATGACTAGCCCAATGGCAACGGAGCCGGGAAGGTCGTTTTACTAGCCACCGGACAGTTTTTCAAAGTAAGGCAGCCAGATAATCTTGAAAGATTCCGCATTCGTGAGATGCCGGTCAATACTATCCAAACCGATGCGGAAAACACTGAGATCGCGACGATCTTTG
>DAOUAY010000401.1:0-14258 GCA_034432995.1 Anaerolineae bacterium
GATCACAATCCGCCGCTGTCGCCGCCGTCGCCCGTGGTGATGGTGCACGGCAATCCGACGTGGTCGTTCTACTACCGCACGCTCATCCCGGAGGTCGCGCAGACGCACCGCGTCATCGTCCCCGACCACGTGGGCTGCGGCCTTTCCGACAAGCCGCAGGATTACCCGTACACGCTCGAACAGCACATCCGCAACCTGGAAACGCTCATCGCCCACCTCGACTTGCGCGACATCACCCTGGTCTTGCACGATTGGGGCGGCGCGATTGGCATGGGCTACGCTACACGCCACCCGACCAATGTCGCCAGATTCGTGCTTTTCAACACGTCCGCGTTCTACATGCCGGCCGTGCCCGCCGTGCTCAAGCTGGCCCGCAGCCCTGTCATCGGCGAGGCGATGCTGCGCGGGCTGAACGCCTTCGCCGGCATGGCCGTCTACCTGGCGATGGTCAACCACAAGCGGATGACGCCGGACGTGCGCGCGGGCTATCTCGCGCCGTACAACTCCTGGCGCAACCGCATTGCCATCTACCGCTTCGTGCAGGACATCCCCGTGAGCGCCGACCACCCCACCCGCGCCACCGTCAACGCCATCGACGCGAAACTGCATCTGTTCCGCGATCACCCGATGCTCATTCTGTGGGGCGCACAGGATTTCATATTCACAGTCAGGGTTTTCCTCGCCGGATGGCGCGCCCGCTTCCCCCACGCCAACATCCACATCCTCGAAAACGCCGGGCATTACGTCGTCGAAGACGCCCACGAGCGTATCTTACCGTTGATGAAAGATTTCTTAGTAGACGGTAGACGGGGGGGAGAGGAGAAGGAGGATGGGGAAGGCGGAGAGGTTTCAGGATTTGGAGGTGTGGCAGTGTGCGCACAAGCTGGTTTTGGAGGTTTGTCGTATCTGCCGCACATTTCCGAGTGAAGAGCGGTATGGGTTGACGTCGCAGTTGCAGCGAGCGGCGGTATCTGTACCGGCCAATATCGCAGAAGGATTCAAACGGATAGAGAAAGGGGGACAAGACCAGATTTTACAACATCGCCGAAACATCGTTGGAAGAGGTCAAATACTACTTCATCCTGGCAAAAGACCTCGGCTATCTCGACGCCAACCAACAATTTCTGGATGGCGCTGAAGCCATTAGCCGGATGCTCTTCCGTCTCATCCAGTCCATCAACCAACGACAGTAGCCCCCTCCCCCCCCTCTCCCCACCCGTCTACCGTCTACTGTCTACCGTCTACCCAAGGAGGCTTCTATGCCTGAACACTACAACGTCGCTGCCGCCCTGGCTGAGATGGCGGCGCGCAATCCATACCAGCCTGGCATCATCTTTCCCGCCGGGCGGGATCTGAAAGGACGCGCGAAGGCGGTGCAGTTGAGCTTCGCCCAGCTCAACGCCGAGTGTGATCACTACGCGCACGGCCTGTCCAGGTTCGGCGTCAGTATGGGCGACCGGGTGCTGTTGATGGTGCGGCCCGGCGTCGAATTGATTGCCGTGGTTTTCGCACTGCTGCGCATTGGCGCGGTTCCGGTGCTCATCGATCCCGGTATGGGACGCAAGGCGCTGCTGCAATGTATCGCCGAGGCCGAGCCGGTGGTGTTGATCGGCGTGCCCATCGTCCACGCGCTGCGGCGACTTTTTCCCAAGCCGTTCGCGACCGTCCGGCGCAGCGCCGTGGTAGGTCACGCCACACCGCTCAACCGCGCGTTAGCGGACACCACACTCGAACGATTGCGCTCCCCGCGCACCGATCCCTTCCCCACCGCGCCGACGACGACCGAGAGTGAGGCGGCGGTGGCCTTCACGTCGGGCAGCACCGGCATCCCCAAAGGTGTGATCTACTTGCACGGGATGTTCCAGGCGCAGATTGCCCTGCTGCGCGACGCCGTCGGCATCCAGCCCGGCGAGGTGGACCTGGCGCTGCTCTACATCTTCGCTATGTTCAACCCGGCGCTGGGCGTCACGACGGTCATCCCCGATATGGACCCCACGAAATCCGCTGCGATCAACCCGGCAAATGTCGTCGAGGCGATTCAGACTTACGGCGTCACCAACGCCTTCGGCTCGCCCACGATCTGGAAGCGCGTGGCCCCGTATTGTGTCGAACACGACATCCGCCTGCCCTCGCTCAAGCGTGTGCTGATGGCAAGCGCCCCCGTGCCCCCCGCGCTGATCGAGACGATGCTCACGCAGGTCCTTTCACCCGACGCAGACGTAAACACGCCCTTCGGCGCGACTGAGGCCATGCCCCTCACGTATATGAGCGGGCGCGAGATCGTGGCGGAGACCGCCGCGCTCAGCGACCAGGGCCAGGGGATGTGCGTAGGCCGTCCACTGCCGGGAATCGACGTCCGCGTGATCGAGATCACCGACCGCGCCATCCCCACGTGGAACGACGCGCTGGAATTGCGACCCGGCGAAGGCGGCGCGACGCCCATCGGCGAGATTGTGGTCAAAGGGCCGGTGGTCACACGCGTCTATCTGAACCGTCCCGAGCAGACAAGCCTGGCGAAAATCCAGGACCCAGACGGCGACGGCGCAGACGCCGGCAGCGTATGGCATCGCATGGGCGACGTCGGCTACTTCGACGCGCAAGGACGGCTGTGGTTCTGCGGGCGCAAAGCCCACCGGGTCACGACGCGCGATGAGGTGCTCTTCCCTGTGCCGTGCGAGACGATCTTCAATCATCACCCGGACGTGAACCGCACCGCGCTGGTCGGCGTCGGCCCACAGGGACGCCAGCGTCCGGTGCTCGTCGTCGAACCGCGCGCCGGGCGTTTCCCCGAGTCGATCCTGGAGAAACAGCGGTTTACATTGGAGTTACTGGCTCTGGGTGTCGAATACCCGCACACGCGCGCCATCCAGGATGTGCTGTTCTATCCTGACATCTTCCCCACAGACGTGCGCCACAACGCCAAAATCCAGCGCGAGAAGCTGGCCGTGTGGGCTGCCAAACATCACCAGGAATCGCTGCACACCCGGCCGGCCCCTGCTCGGCCCGGCACAAATCTACCCACTACCATCCGCATCGGCGACTTGTTCCGTGCCCTCAGCGTCCTCCTGAGCGTCGCCATCTCCGTCCTTTTCCTGCGCCGTTACCTTACCGACAAGGGCAAGGGTAACGAGTAACGAGTAACGAGTAACGAGTAACGAGTAACGAGTAACGAGTAACGAGTAATGGGTAACGAGTATCCAGCATCTAGCATCCAGCATCCAGCATCTAGCATCCAGCATCCAGCATCCAGTAACCAGTATCTCGTCACCGGCGGCGGTGGGTTTCTGGGACGCTACATCGTCGAGCAGTTGCTCGCGCAGGGCGATGCCGTGACGGTGTTCGCGCGTGGGGCGTATCCTGAATTGGAGGCGCGCGGCGCGCGGGTAATGCGCGGGGATTTGCAGGACGCCGAGGCCGTGCAGCGCGCGTGCGCTGGCATAGATGTGGTCTTCCACGTGGCGGCCAGAGCGGGAATGTGGGGACCGTGGGACGATTTCTACGGCGTGAACGTCATCGGCACACGGAACGTGATCGCCGCCTGCCGCGCCAACAACGTGCCCAGGCTCGTCTTCACCAGCTCGCCAAGCGTCATCTTCAACGGCGAACCGCACGAGGGCGTGGACGAATCGTACCCGTACCCCACCCACTACGAGAGCCCCTACCCGCACACCAAAGCCATCGCCGAACAGGATGTGATTGCAGCCCATGGCCCCGATCTGCTGACGGTTTCACTGCGACCGCACTTGATCATCGGGCCGCGCGACAATCACCTGCTGCCTGGCCTTTTGGCCCGCGCCAAAACCGGCCTGCTGCCCCAGGTGGGCGACGGGACGAACAAAGTCGATCTCACCGACGTGGAGGACGCCGCCCACGCGCATCTCCTCGTCGCTGACGCGCTGACCGCCGGATCGCCGGTCGACGGGCCGCCGGGTCATGGGCGCGTGTACTTCGTCAGCCAGGGCGAACCGGTGAATCTCTGGGCTTGGATTCGCGCCCTGTTGCGCGCGCTCGACCTGCCCGAACCGCACATGCGTCTCTCATTGAAGACCGCGCGCGCGGCGGGCGCCGTCCTGGAAAAACTGCACACCGTTCTGCGCCGCCCCGGCGAGCCGCGCCTCACACGCTTTATCGCCAGCGAACTGGCGCAGAGCCACTACTACGACATCTCCGCCGCCCGGCGGGATTTTGGGTATGTCCCGCAGTATACGATGGCGGAAGTGACGGAGCGGGTGGTGAGAGCGGTAGACGGTAGACGGGGGATGAATTGAAAAAGATAATCAACTGTGCGATCCCCCCACTCCAAAATCCAAAATCAGAAATAAGAAATCGAAAATCCTCCGATAGTTCTAATCTCCTATTGCAGCACAAGCGCGCGTGGCGTATAATCAAGGTATGAATTAATGGGGCGTTATGTGATTATTGATGGCTAAAGGGGAGGCATGAGTCTAATCGGGCACGGAGCAGGGTGGTTCGGCGCGGGCGGATATGGCGAGGAAGCCGTCCGCGTGTGGGTGGATATGACGCTCAAGGCGTTGCCGCCGGAAGTCGCCGAAGCCGCGCGCATCTGTGCCCTGCCGGCGCAATTCGATATGCGCCTGTTCATCCTCCTCAGCGGCAAGAACGAAGCTGAAGCCGTCGCCTCCCTCTCACAATTGGTCGCCGTCGAACTGGCCCGCCCGCAGACCTCGACAAGTTACGTCTTCCACAAAGCTGTGCGCCAATATCTGCTCAACCTGTGGCGCACCCGCGAAAATTGGGAGCGTTTCGAAGCTCTCACCCAACGTATGGCGGGCTACTATTTGTCCCTGGCCTATGAGCAAGTCCTGAGATTGCAGGGACGGGAATATGCCGAGGCGTTGGAAGCGTTGGACAGGCTCTATCCCAACGTCCAGGCTGCCTGGGAGGGGGCGCTGGCGACCGGCAAGTGGGCTTTTGCGCGCGATTTCGCCGCGCTGATGGACATCTATCACACGCAGCGCAAACGCTGGACGCAAAACATTCTCTGGCTGGAACAGGCCATCGCGGCTTGCGCCCATCTGGGCGATCGCAACACTCAGGCTGCACTGTACAACAGCCTCGGCGTCTCCTACATCCAACTGCCAGAGGGCGACGAGGTCAAAAACACGCACAAGGCCATCGCCTCTTACCAGGAAGCGCTTAAAATTTACACGCCCAAAACCGCGCCAGCAGATTACGCGATGGTACAAAATAACCTGGGTAACGCCTATGCCCGCCTATCGCCGGTGGGTGATGATGCCAACTTGCGCCGCTCCATCGCCTGTTATACCGAAGCCGCGCGGTTCTGGACCGTCGAAACGGCCCCACTCTCGTACGCGATGGTGCAAAACAACCTGGGCAACACCTACATCGCCTTAACCGAGGGCAAGCGTGGTGAGAACCTGCAGAAAGCCATTGCCTGTTACCAACAGGCGCTTAAAGTCTACGTCGCAGCCCGTGATGTCGGACATGGCGCAGGGCGGACGTCTTCCGGTTATGCCGAACTACAATTCAAACTGGGAAAGAGCTACGCAGCTCTACCGGGCAGCTGGCAAGCTGAGAAACGCTCGGTGAACCTGCGCCGCGCGATTGCGTGCTACAAGGCCGTACTCACCGTCTACACCCTGGAGCACGCTCCCTTCGAGTATGCGCAGACCCAGGTCGAACTCGGCAACATCTACATGCAACTCAAGGATGGCGATCCGGCAGAGAACCTCAAAGACGCCGTTGCCTGCTACAAGGAAGCACTGCGTTTCTGGCTCAGAGATGTCAGTTCCATTGGCTCACTGCAACCGGCCATCGCGCAAGAGAAACTCACCTCCGCCTACCTCGATCTGGCGCGGCTGTACGTCAGGCAAGGCCGCATCGAACACGTCCACGCGCTGTATCAGGAAATCCGGCAGCTATACGCTGAAGAGGGACTGTAAAAATCAGCCCACGTGCAACTGGATCACCTGGCGAAAGTGGAATCCGTAGATGGACAACGTGATCGCCAACGGAAACAGCTGGGGACGCCGGAACAGCGTCCAAAAGAAAATCCGCCAATAGTGCTTGCGCGCCACGTCGCGGATGCCCAACTGATAAATCGACCGTCCCAAAGCCAGAATATGCTGGAAATCCAGATGCATCCGTATCTTGGGCGGCCGGTACTCCTGGAGAAATGTCAGGACGCGTTCATAGTAGACACGCGGCGCGTAGATGTGATCCAAAATCTGGCGATAGCCCTCACGGAGCGTCTCCAGCCCCATCTTGGGGATGATGTTGGTCGAGCCATCCACGTTGTCGCCCGAAGGCTGGTTCAGCAAGCGCCCCTCGTGTTTCAGGCGCTCGTACAGCCGTGTTCCCGGAAGCGCTTGCAGCAGGCCCACCATCGCCGTGACGACGCCGCTCTGCTGGATAAAGTCGATCTGCTGCTGAAAGATGGAGGGCGGATCGTTGTCGAAGCCAACGATGAACCCGCCCTGCACCTGCAGGCCGGCGCGTTGCAGCCGCTTGACGCTCTCTACCATATCCCGGCCCTTGTTCTGGATTTTGCTACATTCGACCAGGCTATCTTCGTTGGGCGTCTCGATGCCGACGAAGACCGTGTCGAACCCGGCTTGCGCCATAAGCCGCATCAGTTCATCGTCGTCGGCCAGGTTGATGGAGACCTCGGTATTGAACGGCATCCCCACCTTGCCCTGGCGCCACGCGATCAACGCCGGCAGCACCTCGGATTTGAGCTGCTTCTTGTTGCCGATGAAATTGTCGTCTACGAAGAAGACGTTCTTGCGCCAGCCAAGCGCGTAGAGGCTGTCCAACTCGGCGATAATCTGCGCGGCGGTCTTGGTGCGCGGGCGGTGTCCCAACAGCGCCGTCACGTTGCAGAAGTCGCAATTGAATGGGCAGCCCCGGGAGAATTGCAGGCTGACCGTCGCGTAGTGTTTGAGATCCGCCAATTGCCACAGCGGCGCTGGCGTCTGCCGGATGTCGGGGAATTCGGTCGTGGTATAGAGATGCTGCGCACGCCCGACAGCCAGGTCGGCCAGGAAGGGTGGCAGGGTCAGTTCGGCCTCGTTGAGCACGATATGATCGACCTCCGGGAAATCCGCGTACTCCATCGTGAAGAGCGGCCCGCCTGCCACCACCTTCGCCCCGGCTTCCTTACAACGCGCGATGACGGCGCGCGACGAATCGCGTTGCACGATCATGGCGCTGATAAAAACATAATCGGCCCAGGCCAGGTCTTTAGCGGTCAAGCGGCTTACGTTGAGATCGACCAGACGCTTTTCCCATGTCTCCGGCAGCAAAGCTGCTACGGTCAACAGACCCAGGGGTGGCGCGCCAGCCTTCTTGCGGACGAACTTGAGCGCGTGCTTGAAGCTCCAAAAGGTATCGGGGAATTCCGGGTAAACCAACAAGACTCTCATCACATACCTCCTCACTTTGTTCTCGAATAGACTTCAGAAAGATGCCGGGCACGGATAAATACGCATAAACACTGATTCGATAATGCATCCGCGAAATTTTGCGTCCCGACTCTGTTCTCACTATCGAGGAACAACGCTGTCGAGTGGTGTGATGATGGCAGCATTATATCATAGTGTCAGAAAACACAAAGGTTAGTTTACATCTCTCTGCGGCCTCAGCGTACTCCGCGGTGGGAAATGGGTCATCACTCGAAAAGCGATTTGTTGCAAAGTTTAAATTTGGGGATAGAATAAGAGAGATAGACTGATACACTAATAGAATCGCACAGACCTGAAACATAGACAAGGAGGAAAGCGCATGGCGGATGACCTGTTTGATACGTTAGGAACCGATAGTCTTTATGAGGAAGAAGAGGAGCAAGAACAGGATACCGGGGAACAGCAAAACAAGACTTTCCTCATTGCCGTCGTCGTTATGGGGGGGCTGCTGGCGCTGGCGTTAGTGGCGTTCGGCGTGTGGGCGCTGGTCATCAACCCGCGTATGCAAGCGCAACAACAGGCAGCATTGGGACTGGTAACAGAAGTCCCCACGCTGGAGGTTGAAACCCCTGTCACTGAAGATACGCCGGTCGTAGAGGTCCAACCGGAAGAGGAAGCTACCCCGGAGCCAACTTCCACACCCAGGCCAACCGCGACATTCACGCCCACGCCGGTCATCGGGCCAACAGCGACGCCGGAGGCAGGAGCAGCGGGTGAGGGTGAAGCCGGCCAGGCGACATCGACGCCCGCCGTCGTGCGCCGCACGCCAACCCCCGTCCCGACGCAGGCCGCAACGGCCACGCCCACCCGCGCGGGAACATCGGGGACGACGTCGACGACGCCCACGCGCACGCCCGATACCGGTTTAGGCGAGGTGGCTTTGGTCGCCGCAGCACTTTTGCTGATGGCCGTCTTCTTTGCAGCGCGCCGGCTCCGCCAGGCCTGAGCGTGAGGGGCAGTCGATCCATTGCGTGATCATTGACATGCAAAGATAAACCGAGAGGGCGCGAAGTCCTGAGTACTTCGCGCCCTTTGTGTTAGGTAACAGCTATGTTGCGATATCGTCAAGTTCGTTTTATACCGGCGCGATGCTGGAACTGGCTGTGGAGTGGCCTGATCCTCATAACCGTCGCTGCGTGCTCCCCGAAATTGCCGTTCGTGGCGACGCCAACCGCGCCTCCCACAGCGACGGCGACGGCGACGATTGCCCCTTCGCCTGCCCCGCCCACCCCGACGGCCACACTCACTCCCACGCCCACGCCTACCCCCATCCCCACCCCTGACGTGACCGCCATCCAAAATCTGGCGAACACGGGGCGATTGACGGTGGGCACGCACATCGGCGACGCGACGTTGCTCTGCCTGCGCTACGAAGACACCACCGGCGACGGCACACCGGAATGGCTGGCCGTGGCGCATCAAAACACCACGCCGCCGCGCCTGAGCGCCTTCGTCCTGACTGCCGACGCCTATTTTCCACTGGAACCGGCCTCGCCCGAAGCTGGCAAGTCGGATGTCGGCCTGGGCCAATACCCTACGTGCGAAGTCGAAGTGCGCGACGTCAACGCCGATGGGAGGCCGGAAATTGCCATCTTCGGCCATGCGGACAGGAATGAAACGCTGCTGCATCTTTTCGCCTGGAATGGCGAAGGGTATCGCCGCCTGGGGTTCTTCTCCGGGGATGCCGGCGTGCGCTTTGTCAACCTCGACGGCGATCTCGAAGAGGAAATCTGGGAAGGCTACCGCGAACGCAGCGCGCCGAGTCTCGCCTGGTACGTGATCTTCACCTGGGAGGAGCAGACCTACGGCTGGACTACGGACCGGTACGGTTGGTATGCCTTGAATCGCCCGCAGACATATCCTACCCACAAGCCAGAGTATGCGGTGATTTCCTTCTATCTGGCGCTTAACGACCGTGATTTGCCGGGCGCGTACAATCTCTTGTCCCCGCAGGAAGGGCGCGCTTACGAGACGTGGGCGCACGGCTTCGCCACCACGGTGCGGGTGGGCGTGGGCAGTGTCCACACCATCCCCGGCACGGAATCCGAGAACAGCGCGCGCGTCGCGGCAATGGTCACATCGTGGGATAACGAAGGCGGGGTGATCATCGGTCGCCTCTGGAACACCGAATGGGCGACGGTGCGCACCGCCGGTGGCTGGCGGCTCACCCGCGCCTCGGCGGAATTGCTGGAAGAGTGGACGGCGACGTATTGGCCGTGAGGGTGCCTTTATGAGCAGCGGGATCATTGTAGGTCGTTTCCTGCACGGATTGAGCTTCTTCACGCTGAGCCTGACGGTGTTCTTTCTCCAATACCGCAGCCGGCGCATCCTGTTGGCGCGCCGGCTGTACTGGATAGGTCTATTTGCGATTTGCGAGGCATTGATCGCGTGGTACGACCTCTTTGCCAGCATTGTCCCACCGTCGTCACTCCTGCCGGCGTTTGCGCGACCGGTGGTGCTGGGGGCGGGCTACATTTTTCTCATCGCTTTGGGCATTCAAACGTTTCTGCCAGAAGAGACACTGCACGTTCAGGGACGGCGCTGGCTCATTGCACTCAATGTGTTGTGGATCGGCGGCTACGTGGGGGCGTGGCTGGCCTGGCCCGCGCAGCACGCGCTCATCATCGAATGGGGCAACACGCTCGCTCATTATCTGTTAGGCTTCCCCGGCGGTCTGCTGGCGGCGATTGGCCTGCGACGGCAGAGCCATCAAACGCTGGATGTGACGTTGCGCCGCCGCATCCGCGTCTACCTGCGCCTGGTGGAAATTTCAGCAGGCTTATTGGGCATCTTGCACGTACTCCTGTACCTGCCGCCCCCGGCGTTTCTTGCCCCGTATCACGATTTGCGGGCGATGGCCATTGAGTGGACGTGGGTTCTGGTGGGGGTGGGATTGACCCTGGGCCTGAATCGCGCATTGAACACTATACAACTCGAAATCGAGCGGTGGATCGAAGGCGTGGAACGTTTGCAGGCGTTGGCTGTGGACCGCGAGCGGATTGGCCGCGACCTGCACGACGGCATCATCCAATCCATCTACGCCGCCGGATTGCTGTTGGAAAGCGTGCAGCCTGTCATCCCCATCGACCCGATGCGCGCGCAGGCGCAGTTGGGCCGCGTGATGGACAACCTGAACGAGACGATCCAGGACATCCGCCGCTACATCTTCGATCTGCGCAGCGATATGCCGGATGACGATTTGCAGTCGGGCATCAAACGCCTGCTGCGCGATTTCCACATCAACACCCTGCTGGAGACCGAGTTCGAGGTTGAAGGGGCGCCGGTAGAGATTTTGTCAATGGAACGGCGGCGGCACATCTTCCAAATCGTGCGCGAGACCCTGGCGAACACAGCCCGCCATGCCCGCGCGCGTTGGGTGAAGGTTGTGCTACAATATGATGAAGACACGCTGGACCTCACGATCTCCGACGACGGCGTGGGAATGGAGACGCTGCAAGTGAGCAAGGGCCACGGCCTGCGGAACATCCGCGAGCGGGTGCGCCTGTTGGATGGCACACTACGCATCGAGAGCGCGCCCAACGAAGGCGTCACTTTTCATCTGACGGTACCGTATTGAACAAGCGTGAGCCTTGATACGTGAGTTTTCACGCATCACGCATCCCGTATCATATGGACGAAGGGAGTTACATGACACTGAGAATTTTGATTGTCGATGATCACGAGGTCGTGCGGTTGGGATTGCGTTCGCTGTTGAGCAATCAGGCCAACTTTGTGGTGGTGGATGAGGCAGCTTCAGCTAAAGAGGCCGTGGAGAAGTCTGTGCAGCATCGCCCCGACGTGGTGGTGATGGACATCCGCATGCCCGGCGAGAACGGCATCGAGGCCTGCCGCGAGATCAAGATGCATCTGCCAAACACCGAGGTCTTGATGCTCACGTCCTACGCCGAGGACGAGATGCTCTTCGACGCCATCAGCGCGGGCGCGGCCGGCTACGTGCTCAAGCAGGGCGGCGGCGACGAGTTGATCCGCGCCATCCAGCGAGTGGGCCAGGGCGAGGCGTTGCTCGATCCGGCGGTCACGCAGCGCGTGCTGGCGCGCGTCCGCCAGGCTACCCGGCAGGAACAGGCCGCCGCCTTCAACGATCTGACCGAGCAAGAATTGCGCGTGCTGGGGCTGGTCTCCGAAGGACGCACCAACAAAGAGATTGCCAAATCGCTCTTCCTGGGCGAGGGGACGGTGCGCAACTACGTGAGCAGCATCCTCTCCAAGCTGGGGCTGACCAACCGCGCCGAAGCCGCTGCATACGCCGTCCGCCACAACCTGCACGAATTTCTGGAAGAACTGTCATAGACAGATGCACCTATTCGTGGAAATTCGTGTAGATTCGTGGTTTGTTCGAAACTGGGAGTTGCCATAGGGTGACATTCAATCAGCCAATTACCAAAAAACAACTCGGACTTTTCCTGATTATCGTTGGCCTGGGCGCGGATGTGCTGTTGTTGATCGCCGGGCGTTTGGGCGGGGGCGCGTGGTCGGGCATCGGCCCGGTCGAAGGGGCGCTGCTCGCGGGCGGCGTGGCGCTCGCACTGTGCGGCGTGCCGCTCTTGCGTCTGGGGGATGCGCCCGCCGCCGAAGGCGAACCACGTTACCGGCGGGTGGCGCGGTCAGAGACCGGCCACAGCAAGAATGGGGAGACCGGCCACGGCAAGAATGGGGAGACCGGCCACAGCGTCACGGTTTGGGTTGGGCGCGTCCTGGCGGCATTGGCGCTGCTGGCGTTTCTGGCTTACCTGGGCGTTTACGTCGCCTACGCCGTTGAGCTTTTCCGCTGGCCCTACGACTACGACCAGGGCGAGAGCTTCGAGCTGTACGACGCCGTCTTGCACAGCCGGGGCGAGTGGCCCTACCGTGACAGCAGCGTGTATCCCTTCTACTCGTCGAACTACCCGCCGGTGTTCCACATCCTCAACATCCTGCTCTTCCCGTTCTTCGGGCAAACGCTGCTTTCGGGGCGCGTTCTCTCGTTCGTCATCACGTTGCTGACGGCGTTCGCTATCGGGTGGACAGTGCGCCGGCGCACGGGCAGGGTTTTCATCCCCCTGATGAGCGGGCTGGCGTACACGGCCTCGAACTTCGTCTACCACATCGGCCCGCTGTGCCGCCAACACATGACCATGGTGTTCTTCGAGACGCTCGCCGTCTACTTCATTGCCAGCGCAGAGGCCCCAACCCACGCAAAACGCAAGACCATCAAAACCCCGTTCGGACTTTGGACTTTCGACTTTCGACTGTGGACCGGTCTGGCGTGTCTGTTTTTGGCGGGATACGCCAAGCAGTTGGCGGTCTTCACGGCGGCGGCGGTGTTCGGCTATTTGCTGCTGCGGAATCCCAAACGCGCGTTCGTGAGTGTGGTCATCTTTGGCGCGCTCTTCGGGCTGGTGTTCCTGGGCATCAACTGGGCAACGAACGGGCAGTGGTGGCTCAACACCATTTCGGCCAACGTGAACGAGTACATGGCGCCGCAGTTGATCGCGTTGACGCGGTCGTGGCTCAAGGTGCATACCGTGTTCATCGTCCTGGCGGTAGGCATGGTGATCTACGAAGCCTATTTCGGCTCGCTCTCAGTCTACACGCTGTGGTTTATCTTCGCACTCGGCACCGGGGTGATGTCCGGCAAGTGGGGCGCGGGGGAAGCGTACTGGGTTTCGTCGGTGGCGGCGGCGATCATCCTGAGCGGATTCGCGTTGGGCAAGCTGCGGGATGCCGCGGTAGAGAGTGGCGCGGTCGGAGACCGGCCACAGCACAAACTGAATCGCCCGCAGGGGAAGGGCTACCTGGCGATATTGATTCCCTTGCTGTTCCTGATACAGTCCACGCGGATGCTGCACCTGCCGACCGACGGGCCGTTCTGGGGGCCGGTGGCGCGCGTTTTGGGCGTCGCCGGGCAGTCGGTGTACGCGGATTACCCCTATTACGATTCAGTCGGATACACGCAAGTCGGCCATTTTATGTTGCCGCGCGACTACGAGGGCGGGGCGCGCATCATGGAGTACGTGCGGGGCACGGATTTGCCGGTCTTCAGCGAGGAAGCGGCGTTCACGATGCTGGCAGGCAAGCCGGTGATCACGAATCCCACGCAGTTGCTCAATCTGTACAACAACGGCCTGCTCGACACGACCGAACTGGAAGCGCTGATCCGCCGCGAGGCGTTTGGGCTGGTGATCATGCGGGCGCAGTTCTACCCGCCGCCGGTACTGGCAGCCATCGGACAGCATTACGGTCTGGTGGAACACATCCCGATGAACGGGTTCAATTACATTATCATGCAGCCGCTGAGATAGATAGAGATAGAGATAGAGATAGAGATAGAGATAGAGAGAAGGAGGGGGGGATGAGTTTTAAGTATGAGCGGTTTGAGGCATGGCAACGCGCGATTGCTTTTGCGGATCAAATGTTTGCGCTTGCCGATACACTCCCACAAAGGTATCAGTTTTCCCTCGGTGAGCAGTTAAGACGCGCGGCGCTGTCGGTTCCTACGAATCTGGCGGAAGGTTCTGGACGCGACAACCTCAACGAGAAGCGATATTTTTACCGAGTGGCGAAAGGTTCAGTATACGAAGTTGTAAGTCTGCTTGTCATCATAAATCGGCGAGAACATCTTGCTAACGAAACATATCAAATGCATTACCAGGAAGCCAACGAAATCGCCGCCATGATCAGCGGCGCAATCAACTCCCCCAACTAGCCCCCCCCCATCTCCATCCCTATCTCCCCTCTCTATCTCTATCTCCCCCCTCTATCTCTATCTCCCCCCTCTATCTCTATCTCCCCTCTCTATCTCTATCTCCCCTC
>DAOUAY010000402.1:0-6215 GCA_034432995.1 Anaerolineae bacterium
AGTCCCCCCCAGTGGGGGGGAAGAAAAGGGGGGGCAGATCCGCGTCAACGTGTGGGATTTTGGCGGGCAGGAGATTATGCACGCCACGCACCAGTTCTTTCTGACGAAGCGCACGTTGTATGTGCTGGTGCTCGATAGCCGTCTCAGCGAAGCTGAAAATCGCCTCGACTACTGGCTCACCCTCATTCGCACCTTTGGTGGGGATTCGCCCATTCTCGTCGTGGGCAACAAGTCCGACCAGCACGCACTGGACCTCGACCGGCGTGGCCTGCTGGCAAAGTATGCGGCCGTGCAAGCTGTCCTCGACACGTCCTGCGCGACCGGCGCCGGCGTCCCGGATTTGCAGGAAGCCATTGCCAGGCAAATCGCCGCGATGCCCCACGTCGCCGATCCTCTGGTCACAACCTGGTTTGCGGTGAAAGCCGAACTCGAAGCTATGGATGAAAACTACATCCCCTACAGCCGCTACGTGGAACTCTGCCGCGAGAAAAGCGTGGAACACCCCGACAGCCAGCGCGTGCTCCTGGGCTTTCTGCACGACCTCGGTGTCATCCTCCATTTCCCCGACCCGCGCCTGGAAACGACCAACATCCTCAACCCGGAGTGGGTGACGCAGGGCGTGTATCGTATCCTCAACACCCGCTTGCCCTTCGAGGAACAAGGCATCCTCACCTGGGACATGCTCGCCCAAATCCTGGATGACGAACCCTACCAGGAAAAGCGCATGTTCATCGTGGACATAATGCAGAAATTCGAGCTATGCTACGAACTCCCTGACCACCCAAGCACTTACCTCATCCCCGACCTGCTGCCCAAAGCAGAACCCGATACCGGCGCGTGGAGCGAAGCGTTGCGTTTCGAAGTTCACTACCCCGTGTTGCCCGGCAGCATCCTCACCCGCCTTATCGTGCGGATGCATCGCCATATCCCCGCCACGGCAGGTGTACGGCCCGTTTGGCGTACTGGCGTTTTGCTGGCGTGCAACAACAACGAGGCGCTGGTCAAGGCCGATCTGCCCGCCAACCGCATCACCATTGCCGTGCGCGGATCAGCTCTGGGCCGCCGTGAACTGCTTACGCGCATCCGCGAACATCTTGGGGGCATCCATGCCAGCCTCGCGGGGCTAGTAGCCGCCGAGAAAGTGCCTGTGCCAGGGCATGTCGAAGTCCCGCCGGTAGATTACAAGTGGCTGCAGGAATTGGAGCGCAAAGGCGTCCCGGAGTTCTACCCGCCCGGCCTCACCGAGTCGGTCAACGTGCGGCATCTTTTGGACGGGGTGGAGGCGCGCGGCGAGCGTGGCAGTGGCCTATCTGGTGGCGTGCTCTCCCGACTGCGTGACACTCTCCTGCGCTGCGGGCCGCTCGACAGCGACGCCGCGTTGCGCCCCCTGTTCACCGATGAGCGGCTCTATCCCTGGCGCGACCGCATCCCCGACAGCACGCGCAATCGGGACGCGCGGGGGGATGCGCTCATCGACGCGCTGCTTGAGCAACGCACATCTCGTGGGGAAAGCGCGCTAAGCCTCCTGCTGTACATCCTGGCCGAGAAAGTCGATCCCGGCGATGCTTGCCATCACGATCTCCACGCCCTCGCTGCTGAACTTGATGAGTCCTGCCGATAGGCTGTGAGACGATCTGCTTTATGCGGCGCGAATTGACCGATGCAGAACCCGTTCATCTTTCGCTCTCCTGCCTCCGGGGATGGAGGCAGTGCGCAAGAGGCTGAAAGCTAACGACTGACCGCTGACAGCTCCACTACACCACGAACTCCGCCACCACCAACGTATGATCCGAAGGCCGCGCTGCCTTGCGCGCCTCCACGTCGATCCACGCGCGGGTGGATTTGGCGGCGAGCGGTGCGGTGGCCCAGATGTGATCGATGCGCCAGCCGATGCCCCGCTCGATGGGGTTGTTGGCGCGATAGTCGAAGTAGCTGAACTGCTTTGGTTCGCCGGGGTGGTGCTGGCGGAAGACGTCCACGAAGCCCCACTGGCGGATGGCTTCCAGCGCCGCCTGCGCGTCGGGATGGAAGTCCACGTGATAGCGCAGCCCCTTTGGATCGTACACGTCGATGTCCTCTGGCGCCACGTTGAGGTCGCCTACCCACACCAGCAGGTCGTCGGGCGAGTAATGCCGTTCGAGGAGCGCGCGCAGGCGCGCCAACCAGCGCAACTTGTATTGGAAGTGCTCCGACTCCACCTCGCGGCCCTGCGGGACGTAACTGTTGACCACCGTGACGCCGTGATAGACGGCGCGCAGCAGGCGTGGTTCGTCTGCGCCGTCGCCGTTCTCAGCCTCGTCATCGAAGCCGGCGACGATCTTCTCCGGCGACGCCTTGCTGATGATGGCGACGCCGGAGTAGGCTTTCTGCCCGCGAAAGATCACGTGGTATCCGGCGTCCTCGATAGGCTGCGCCGGGAAATCCTTGTCCTGCACCTTCGTCTCCTGGACGCAGAGCACGTCCGGTTGTTCGCGGGCCAGCCAGTCGAGGATTTGATCGAGCCGGCTGCGGATCGAATTGGCGTTAAAGGTTGCGATTTTGAAAGTCGACATAGTCGGCTGTCAATCCTCGATTTCGTGGATAGCTTCCGCCGGCGTCTTGTTCCCGTACATCACGCCGAGCAGACCCGGAAGATACAGGTCCATCGTGTGGACGGCGGGATACATCGCGTTCTTGATCAATGTGGGTGTTAGCGGTTGTCCCTCGAAGTCGACGCTGCTCTTGTAGCGGACCTCGCCATCGGAGTAGTCCATCTCGAAGTTGCCGATGCGCAAGCCGTAGTTGGCGCGGGTGATGTATTCCGCGACATGCGCTTGCATCGGCTCCGGCGTTTTGACCGGCGCGATGACGTAGAAGAGAAACTGCTCCAGGTCCACACGGATCTGCGCGTAGCAGCGCAATTCTCCGTTTTTGCCCGCAAAGTAGACCCGGTGGATAGTTTTCTCATCCAACTGCTGCGGATACCAGCCATCATCCTTTAGAAATTGAGTGAGGGTGGCAAACGCACGCCAGCCGTTACTTTGGCCTTCCTTCGATAGCGATTCGTTGGTATGTCCATTGGGAGCAGTTTGCTCTGGCATGGTTCCTCCTTAGCCAGGGATCGACCAGAATTCGAACAGCGACCCCACCGATTCCCCCTGCACGTTACGGCGGATCACCTCGCCGAAGATGGAGCCGACCGTCAGCACGCGCAGGCGCTGCGGGCGTTGGTCTTCCTTCAGCGGTACAGTATCCGTGACGATGATCTCGTCGATCTCCTCGATGTCGTTGAGCCGCTCGACGGCAGGGCCGGTGAACAGACCGTGTGTGCCGATGATGGTGAATTTGTGGACGTTGCACGTCTTCAGGTATTTGATCGTCTCGATGATCGTTCCGGCGGTGGCGATCTCGTCATCCAGCAGGATCACATCTTTGCCCCACACATCGCCCATCATCCCGGTGATGGCGACCGAGTCGTCCGTGAGGCGCTGCTTCTCGCCCGCAGCGACAGGCAGTTTGAGCGCACGCCCCAGCTTGGTGGCGCGCTTGGCGTGCCCGATGTCGGGCGCGACGATGACGCTGTTGTTGAGGTCCTTCGTCTTCAAATGCTCGACGAAGACCGAGTGCGCGGTGAGGTGGTCGGTCGGCACGCGGAAGAAGCCGTGGACTTGTGGGGAGTGCAGCGTCATCGTGATGACGTGGGTGGCGCCGGCAGTGACCAGCAGGTCGGCGACCAATCGCCCGGCGATAGAGATGCGCGGCGCGTCTTTCTTATCCGAGCGGGCGTAAGAGTAGTAGGGGATCACCGCGTGAACGCCGGCCGCGCCGGCGCTGCGCGCCACGTCCAACATCAACATCAGCTCCATCAGATTGTCGCTGCACGGCGGCGAAAGAGGCTGGACGATGAAAACTTGCTTCGAACGTACACTGACGCCCAGATGGACGAAGTAATTGTCGTTGGAGAACTTGCGGCTGATCGAAGGGCTGACTTCCAACCCCAAATAATGCGCGATGTTCGACGCCAGTTGCGGGTGGGCGAGGCCGCTGAAAATCATCGTCCCCTCCAGTGGCGTCGCCGTGGTCCGCTCCGGCAACACAAAGATTCCCTGGTCAGTCTGTCTCTCGGTCAAATCAAACTCCTTCTGATCCTCAGAATAAAATGTCTTCACTGTACGATGGGCCGTTCGCCCTGGGCCGACGTTGGGACGCGCCAGGCCCTGTGCTCTGGGCGTGGGGGTGGCCTGTGATTCCTATTTTATCCATACTCCGTTCAGGGTCAAATGCTAGAGATTCTCGATTTCTATCGGCTCGACCGGTTCGGCCAATTCGAAGCCGAAGATGCGCCCGTAGAAGTACAGCTCGGCATCCAGCGCGCGTTTGATGTTTTCGGCGCGGCGGAAACCGTGTTGCTCGCCCTCGAACGGCAGGTACGCCACCGGGATACCTTTACTACGCAATGCGTCGACCATTGTTTCAGCCTGGGATGGCGGCACGACCTTGTCCTCCAATCCCTGGAAGAAGATCACCGGGCAGTTGAGGTGCGCTACGTGGTGGATGGGCGAGCGCGCCACGTACAGATCGCGCCGTTCCGGGTACGGCCCGACGAGCCGATCCAGGTAGCGCGACTCGAACTTGTGCGTGTCGGTCGCCAACCCTTCCAGGTCGCTCACGCCGAAGTGACTCGCGCCGGCGTGGAACACATCGCGGAAGGTCAGCGCGCAGAGCGTGGTGTAGCCGCCCGCGCTGCCTCCGCGAATCGCCAACCGCGCCGGATCGACCAATCCCCGATCCGCCAGATAACGCGCGCCGTTGGCGCAGTCGTCCACATCGACGACGCCCCATTGCCCGTTGAGCCGCTCACGGTAGGCGCGCCCGTAGCCGCTGCTGCCGCCGTAGTTCACGTCGAAGACGGCAAAACCGCGACTGGTCCAGTATTGGATGCCCAGGCTGAACGCACTGGAGGTCGCGCCCGTCGGTCCGCCGTGGCTGAGGACCAGCAGCGGCGGCTTTTCACCTTCCGGCGCGGCGTAATCCTGATTCTGCGGCGGGTAGAAGATGCCGTGTGCGGTCAACCCGCCGGTCGTCGGGAATTCGACAGGCTGTGGTTTCGACAGATAACCAGGATCAACTTCGATGGCATTCGCGCGCTTGAGAACTGTCTGCTGTCCCGTGGCGAGGTCCAGAAGCGCGAGGGAGCCTGCCTGGGTGGGCGATGCGCCGCGCAACAGCGCCTTCCCCGGCGCGGCCTGGATGCTGCCGATGCTGGTGTAGGGGACATCCAGCGGCGTGAGTGTCTTGGTCGTCGTGTCCAGGCTTGCCAGATAGTCGATGCCGTCTTTGGTGTACGCGCAGATGATCCGCTCGGCGGATTCGAAGGCGTAGGCGGATATGCCGAAAACCCATTGCGGCGCGCCGAACTCCGCTTCCATCGTAATGAGCCGTTCGATGCCTTCGTTGCCCAGCCGGTACAGATTCCACCACCCGCTGCGATCCGACGCGAAGGTGAGCCGCCCGTCGGGCGACCACGCCGGCTGGAAGATCGACTCATTTTCGCCGCCCGCTGCCAGCACGGCGTTCGCCAGCGTCCCGTCGGGCTGCACCTCGGCGATCCATAGCTCCGTGCCGTCCCACGGCATGTTGGGATGTCGCCAGGTGAGCCAGGCGAGCGTGTTCCCGTCGGGGCTGAGGCGCGGTGTGGCGTAGAAGTCGTTGCCGGAGACGAGCACTTGTTGTTCCTGGCTGCCGTCCAGCGCGAGGGCGGCGATGACGTTCACCGCTTCACCGTGAGCTGCCGCCGCCTCGCCGTGGTCTTCGCGCACGCAGATCAGCCGGTTGCGCGCCGCATCGACGACGCAATCGGCGTAGCGCAGCGGCGCTTCCGGCGTGATCGCCTCCGGCGCTTGTCCAGGCGCCGCGCGATACAGCCGCTGGTCGGCGAAGTTGCTGAAGATCACGCCGCCGCGATCCGCCAACACCGCGCCGCCGCCATACTCGTGGACGCGGGTGCGGGCGTTGAACGGCGCGGGGTTGATGTCATGGGTCGTTCCGTCCGGCGCGCGCCGCACGATGACGTTGCGCCCGGCCTCGGCGGGGCGGCCTTCCAGCCAGTACACGTCGTCGCCGTCGAACGCGCCGCCGCCCAAACCGATGGACTGCGAGACGATCAAGTCGGATGTGATCGGAGATTTCCACGCTCCGTAAGGAGCCACGTGTCGGGTTGTCACTACGCCACCTCC
>DAOUAY010000403.1:0-1703 GCA_034432995.1 Anaerolineae bacterium
CCCGCCGTCACCTACGACGCCATCAAGCGCCGCACGTGGCTCGGCACCGGGCGCTGCCTGGGCGGCTTCGATATGCCGCGCGTGGTGGACATTCTGGCGCGGGAGTTGGGCGTGTCGGCATTGGAAGTGAGCAAGAAGGGAACAGGTTCTGAATTCATTATGCGGCGCACAAAGCAAGTTTGAGTATAGACCAGAGAAAACCATGACTATGAAACAACTCAAGTCTATCTACGACGTTATCGTTATCGGCAGCGGCCCCGGGGGATTGGCGGCGGCGATTGCGGCCAAGAAGGGCGGGGCCGACGACGTGCTCGTGATCGAGCGCGACATCGAATTAGGCGGCATTTTGCTGCAATGTATCCACAGCGGCTTCGGCCTGGAGACGTTCAAGGAGGACTTGCCCGGCCCTAGCTACGCGCAACGATTCGCCGATGAAGCGAAAGCCATCGGCGTAGACTATCTGCTCGACACGATGGTGCTGGACGTGACGCCTGACCGGCGCATTTTCGTCACGAGTTCGCGCGGCGGCCTGATCGAATTGCAGGCGCGGGCGATCATCATGGCGATGGGCTGCCGCGAGCGCACGCGCGCGCAAATCCGGCTCCCCGGCCCGCGCCCGGCGGGCGTCTACACGGCGGGGACGGCGCAGCGCTGGGTCAACGTCGAAGGCTACATGCCCGGCAAGCGCTTTGTCATCCTCGGCTCCGGCGACATCGGCATGATCATGGCGCGACGGCTCACCTTCGAAGGCGCAAAGGTCGAAGGGGTGCTGGAAGTGATGCCCTACCTCACCGGCCTGAGCCGCAACTACGTCCAATGCCTGCTGGATTTCGACATTCCGTTGCACCTGTCGCACACCGTCAAGCGCATCATCGGCAAAAATCGCGTCGAGGCCGTCGAATCGGTGGCGGTGGACGAACGCTGGCAGCCGATCCCCGGCACCGAGGAAATCATCCCCTGCGACACGCTGCTGCTCTCCGTGGGCCTCATCCCGGAGAACGAACTGTCGCTCAAGGCCGGCGTGACGCTCGACCCCATCACCGGCGGGCCGTATGTGGATGACGGCTTCCAGACGAACGTACCGGGCATTTACGCTGCGGGCAACGTCGTTCACGTCTACGATCTGGTGGACTGGGTCACACAGGCCGGGATGACGGCGGGGAAACGGGCGGCGCAGCAAATGATAAATGGCAAATGGCAAATGGCAAATGGCGAATTACGAATTACGAATTACGTGCCGACGCGGGCAGGGGAGAACGTGCGATATGTGGTACCGCATAAGGTGGACCCGGAGACACTCACCGAGGACACGGTGATGTTGCAAATGCGGGTGACGCGCCCGCTGGAGCAGCCCGTGCGCATCGAAGTGCGCGACGGTGAGACGGTGATTGCCAGCAAGAACGAGCGTTACGCCCGTCCCGGCGAGATGGTCAACCTCACCCTGCGCCGGCGCGACTACGACGCCGTCCGCGCCGCCGAAAAACTCACCGTACATGTCGTTCCACGTTAAGCGGCGAATGAGCGAATGAGCGAATGAGCGAATCGGCGAATCGGCGAATAATCCTATCGCTGATTCTGTATTCGCTGATTCTATATTCGCTGATTCTATATTTTCAGGAGGCTAATTATGACCGCAACCTTTACCATCAGTGCTTTTGGCGACGAGATCGCCCCGGATTTGGCCGAACAATTGACAACGCTCA
>DAOUAY010000404.1:0-6392 GCA_034432995.1 Anaerolineae bacterium
GTCGGCGCGACGGCGGAGAGGGCGATGCGCGCGTCCGTGATGACGCCGTCATCACCCAACGCGAGCCAGGCCCCTGCGCCGGCCACGGCGATGTCCATTTCGCCGCGCGGGATGAAACGCAGGTAGCGTGCGCCGGTACGCGGTGCCGGGGTTGGGAAGTGTAGCGACACCAACAATTCGCCCGGCTTGAGCACGGTCTTTCCCGGCGCGGTGCAGAATTCGCTCACGGAGACGATGCGCGTGCCAGTCGGCCCGGCGAGCGTCGCGGTTGCGTCTAGGACGATCATGGCGGAGATCGCGTCGCCGCTTGGCGCAGCGTTGCACAGGTTGCCGCCGAGCGTCGCGCGTCGCTGAATCGCCGCCCCGCCGATGATCGATGCCGCGTCGATCAGCCCCGGATAGTGTTGCCGCACGGCGGGATGGTCGCACAACCACGCGCAGGAGACTGCCGCGCCGATGGTCAACCCCTCGATGGGATCGAAGTCGATGCGGTTCAATTCAGGGATGCGTTTGACGTCCACCAGCATCTCCGGCGCGAACAGCCCGCGGCGCATCTGCACCAGGAGGTCGGTGCCTCCGGCGAATGGCCGCGCCCTGCGAACCGGATCTGCCAGCAGCGCGACCGCTTCCCCTACGGATGTTGGCGCTTGATAGGCAAAAGGTTTCATAATGCTCTCCTTTTACGAATTACGAATTACGAATTACGAATGGCGAATGGCGAATTACGAATCACGAATTACGAATTGCGAATGGCGAATGGTGAATGGCGAATTACGAATTACGAATTACGAATTACGAATTACGAATTACGAATTACGAATTACGAATCACGAATCACGAATCATGATTCATGATTCATGATTCATGATTCATGGTTTCACTCCGTCAACAGCGCCTGGAATTTCTTGTTGCCCCGGATGTACGCGAAGTCGCTATCGCGTTGGGCCAGGGTGCGGTAGCGCGGGTTGAGCGCGATGGCCTTTTCCAGCCAGGTGCAGGCGACGCTGGCGTTGTTCATCAGACCGGCGGCGCAGGCGGCGTTGTAGTAGGCGGTGGCATACTGCGGATTGGCGATGACGGCCAGCCGGTATTCGGCGATGGCCTGCGTGTGGTTGCCCAAGCGCACGTAGCACAAGCCGCGGTTGTTGTAGGCCACGGCGTAGTTTGGATCGAGCGTGATAGCCTGAGTATAGTCTTCTAACGCACGCGCATACTGTTGTAATCGGGCGTAAGCCTGTCCGCGATAGTTGTAGGCGATGGCGCTTTCGGGATTGAGCGCGAGAGCCTGGTTGTAATCGGCGATGGCGCGCTGGTACTCTTCGAGGGCGGCGTGAGCCAATCCCCGGTTGAGGTAAGCGTCGGCATACGTGGCGTCGTGTTGGATGGCCTGGTCGTAATCGGCGATGGCGCGCGCGTAGTCTTTGGTGTTATAGTGGACGTTGCCACGGCTGTTGAAAATCAAGGGGTCCTGGGGATGGAGGACCAGCGCTTGATCGTAGTCGGCGAGGGCTTCGGCGAAGGCGTTTTGCCGCGCGTAGACCAGCCCGCGGTTGTAGAGGGCATCCGCGTGCCGGGGGTTGAGCGCGAGCACCTGGCTGAAGTCGGCGAGGGCTTCCGCGTATTGCTGCCGCTGCGCAAAGGCCAGGCCGCGGTCATAATAGGCTGGGGTGTGCGCGGGATCGAGTTCCAGCGCCTTGTTATATTCGAGGATGGCCTTGTCGTATTCGCCCATGTTCAGGTAGATGGCGGCGCGGTGGTGATAGTTGGCAGCTTCGATATCAGGCCCGGGAGAAGGGGGTGTGACCTCTTCCGGCGTTTCTGGCTCTTCGTGGACGGTGGGTCTTTCTGGCGGCGCCGATGCTTCCGGGGGGATGACTATCTCTGGCGGAACTCCTGCGCCGCTTTCGGGCGCACTGGCAGTGTATGCCGTTTCATCTTTCGGTGCGCCTGTCTCCGGCACAGCGGCTTTGGCCGTGACCGGCGCCATCGGCGTGGTGATGTCTTCCTTGAGTGGCGTAGGCGTCTCCTTGATAAGCAGGTGAGACGGGACTGCGGATTCAGCCGCCAGTTCGGCTTCAGCTTGTGCTTTTTCTGCAACATCGCTAATGGGCATAGCCACTATAGGCAAGTTTGCGGGTGGTGGACTTTCCGGCACAGCCGGCTCAGGCGTCAGTGGGGATTCCTCAGCGACAATTGGCTCGCGTTCGAAGCTGCCTCCCTCGGGCGCTTTCTCTACCGGCTCGGCAGTGAAGCGTCCCAGTCGGGCCAGAACGATTGGACGGATGGCCTGGAGTTCGCGTTGGATCGTCTCACCCGCATCCTCGCGCTGCGCGCAGGCATCGCAGAAGGCGAGGAATGTTTCCCAATCTTGCTGTTCCAGCGCCTGCCATGCCGCGTGCAAAAGGTTGCTCCATTCAACGACCGGGTTTTCGGTCGATTGTGTCTGGGCGGCCTCTTGCCACGTCACCGCGATCTCGCCGGCGAGTGGGTAGTAGACACGTAAAGCGGCCAGGAAAGTGGCAGCGCCTTGCTGGATGGTCTCCGCATCCTTGAGCATCAATCCGTGATACAGCGCCTCGAGCCTGTCGGCGCGCCAGTGCGCGTCACGATAGAGCGTGAGGCCGCCAGGCGTGGCGGTGTTGCCATTCTCGGCGCTGCGCTGGTGATAATAGTCGTGGAGCCGGGTGTGGGCAGCCCGCACGAGCGTGGGCGCCTGCTGCTGCGCGTAATCGAGCAGGCGGCGGCGTAATTCTGGATGATAGCGCGTGGATCCAGTCGCCGACACGACTAGGGGAGAAGCCAGTAACCACGCGCTCAGGTCAGGATCGGCGCTATCCGTCGCCGTGTGGACGATGTCCGCATCCAGGCAGCGCGCGACGGCGCACTGGAGGACGGCGTCGCGGCGTTGCTGTGGCTCGAGCCATTTGAGATAACGATCCACCGGCGTGAGCGCCAGGTCTCCGGCGCGCCCGCCTTCGGCGCTCGCTAACAGCCGCGCCAGCGCCGGCAACCCGGCGGAGAAGGTCACGATGTCGCTCACGCGGTCAGGGTCGGCAATCCCGCAGGCAGCGAGATAAGCGCGGGTCTCGTCCTCGGTGAATGGGGGCAACGTGAAGGTCGCCGTCACCGGGTGGAAGGCCGTCCACGTCTCGTCGAGAGGCTGCGTGCTGTCCAGAACGAGCCAGATATTGGCGCGCATCTCGTAGCGGGTGAGCCAGCTCTGCAGCCACGTTTGCAGGTGCGGGCCGAGGCGTTCCCAATCATCGAAGCCCACGACGATAGCGCGCACCGTTGCCCAGGCGTTCATGTCTTTGACGAAGATCTGGGTCAGCGTTTCGACCGGCGTTTTGATCAGCGCGATCTTGGCCGGGTTGCCGAAACGCTCGAACAGGTACTTGTTCCAGGCCTCGGTCTGCATCTCCTGCGCTTCGGCCACGTCGCCGAGCAGATCGAAGACCCCGCCCGGCGTGTGGAAATCCTCGGCGACGATACGAGTGCAGGCTGTGTATTCCTCGTAGCGTTCCTCGAAGGCCGAGAAAGGCGTCCCCGCCTCGGCGAACTGCTGCGCCAGCCTCAGCATCGTCTGCAGGATGGTCTGTTCGCGGACGGCGGTAGCCTGCGTCGCATCGACCTGGACTGTCACCGCGTTATGTTCCTCTGCGATGGCGCGAAACCGCCTTAACAGCGCGCTCTTGCCCACGCCGTCCGGCCCGTGCAGGGCAAAAATTAGATAAGCGGGCACTTGATACAAAAAGTTCAGACGGAACAGCTCTTGTTCACGCTCACGCCCGATGAAGAGCGAGCCGTGACGCTGCTCCATAAGTTTTTGCCAGGTGGTGGCTCTCCCGATCATACGTCCTCCTCTGTCGTTTGATGGTCACTCGCCGGATAGTCATCGTGGTTTGTTTGTCTGGGACCATGGTGCAGCCCCTCCGTGAACCTATCCCGCGCCGTTGCATTTCAATTGTCTCCTAGTTTATCCTGATTGGAAAAACGAGCAACTGACGTCGAGACTCCTTACCACAGCAGTTTGCAAATTTCCCTTATTGCACTAAAGTATAAAGGATGGTGAGTGGCGATCAGGGATTGAGACGCTCAATCCCTAGTCTCCAATCCTAATTTCGATCTACGATTCTGATGGAGGAGCTGCGATGAAATCCAAAACGACTTCACAAAAGGCGATCTATGCCGATCCCGCTCAGCCTATCTCCGTGCGGGTAGCCGACTTGATCTCGCGGATGACGCTGCCGGAGAAGGTCTCGCAGATGCTGCATGGGGCGCCGGCGATCGAGCGCCTGGGCATACCGGCGTACAACTGGTGGAACGAGTGCCTTCACGGGGTGGGGCGGGCCGGCATTGCGACGGTCTTCCCGCAGGCCATCGGTATGGCGGCGACGTGGAACGTCGATTTGCTGCACGAGGTTGCCGTGGCGATCTCCGACGAGGCGCGCGCCAAACATCACGCCGCACTGGGGGATGACGGCAGTTCCGCGCAATACTACGGTCTCACGTTCTGGACGCCCAACATCAACATCTTCCGCGACCCGCGTTGGGGCCGGGGGCAGGAGACTTACGGCGAGGACCCTTATCTCACCTCGCGGTTGGGTGTGATGTTCATCAAAGGATTGCAAGGCGATCATCCGAAATACCTCAAGCTCGCGGCGACGGCCAAGCACTACGCCGTCCACAGCGGGCCGGAGAGCGAGCGCCATTACTTCGATGCGGTTGTGGATGCGCGTGATTTGCGCGAAACGTACCTCCCCCAATTCGAGGCGGCCGTCCGCGAAGCTAAAGTCGCCTCGGTGATGGGTGCGTACAACCGCACCAACGGCGAGCCATGTTGCGCCAGCCCCACGCTGCTGCAAAAGATCCTCCGCGAGGAATGGGGATTTGGCGGTTCTGACGGGGTGGAAGGGCATGTCGTCTCGGATTGCTGGGCGATTCGAGACATTTACGCGCACCATCAAGTGGTGAAGACGCCTGCCGAAGCGGCGGCGTTGGCCGTGAAAAACGGCTGCGACTTGAACTGCGGACACACTTACGGCGCGCTGCTTATCGCGTTGGAGCAGGGGATTATCGATGAGGCTGCCATCGACACGGCCTTGACGCGGCTTTTCACGCTGCGCTTCAAGTTGGGAATGTTCGATCCGCCGGAGATGGTGCCCTACGCGCAGATTCCCATCGAGGTGAACGATTCGGCGGCGCACCGCGCGCTGGCGCTACAAACTGCGCGTGAATCGATCGTGTTGCTCAAAAATGACGGTGTCCTACCATTGAACAAGGCCGGTCTCAAAACCATCGCCGTCATCGGCTCCAACGCCGCCGACGATTTGGTGCTGCTTGGCAACTACTTCGGTTCACCCTCACGTTCGGTGACGCCACTACAAGGCATCCGCGAAAGGGCGGGCACGGGGGTGGAGGTGATTCACGTGCCCGGTTGTGGCATCCGCGACTACGATAAGTCGGGTTTCGCCGCCGCCGTCGCGGCAGCAAAACAGGCCGACGTGGTGATCGCGGTGATGGGACTTTCGCAGCTTGTCGAGGGCGAAGAGGGCCAGGAAGAGGGGATCAAGACCGGGGAGCACAGCACCGGCGACCGCACGGACCTGGATCTGCCGGGTGTGCAGGAGGCTTTGTTGCAGGCCGTAGCTGCCACTGGCAAGCCGTTGATCGTAGTGCTGCTCAACGGGAGCGCCGTCGCGGTTAACTGGGCCGAGCAAAACGCGGCGGCGATTGTGGAAGCCTGGTATCCTGGCGAGGAAGGCGGTACGGCATTGGCGGATGTCCTCTTCGGTGACTACAATCCCGCCGGACGGCTGCCGGTCACGTTCTACAAATCGGTGGACGATCTGCCACCGTTCCGTGATTATGCGATGAAGCGCCATGGAATGGCAGGCCGCACCTACCGCTATTTCGACGGCGAGGTCCTCTATCCCTTCGGTTATGGCCTGAGTTACACAACCTTCGCCTACAGCGATTTGACCCTCAGCGCGGACAAGATCAAGGCTGGCGAGACTCTCACCGTTGGCGCAAAGGTCAAGAATACCGGTGACTGTGCCGGCGACGAGGTGGTGCAACTGTACGTACGCGATGTGGAAGCCTCTGTGCCTGTCCCCATCCGGCAACTGCAAGGATTCACGCGCGTTCACCTGAAACCCGGCGCGCAGCAGACCGTCACGTTCACCCTCACCCCCCGGCAGATGGCGTGTTTTACCGACGACGGCCAGCCGATGGTCGAACCCGGGCTTTTCGAGATATCGGTGGGCGGTGGGCAGCCCGGTACGTCTGCCCCGGTCGTGCTTGGCAGTTTTCAGGTTGTGAGTAAAGAGTTGCGAGTAAAGAGTAAAGAGTAAAGAGTAAAGAGTAAAGAGTAAAGAGTAAAGAGTAAAGAG
>DAOUAY010000405.1:0-2788 GCA_034432995.1 Anaerolineae bacterium
AAGACCCCAACACCGGAGAAGTGACCGAAATCAAGCGCCGCGCCGCGCGCGCCGATTTCAGTGAGGAGTTTGCCGCGAGCGATCCCCACTTCCAGATGGCCGCCACAGTCGCGCAGTACGCCGAAATTCTGCGGCAGAGCTACTGGGTCAAAGATGCCGGGACAACATTGGAGGATGTGGCGCGGGATGCGCAGCGCATCGCGGAGTACCTGCCGCGTGATCCAGATGTGCAGGAGTTCGCGCAACTTGCCGGGAAAGCGATAGATTTGTCTGCGACACAATAAACTGTGATGTCAAATGAACAAGCCGCTGATCTGTACCAGCGGCTTGTTTTGTTGCGCGTTCACTCGGTGAAAATGATGCCTTAACTGACTTTTGTAGCCCTTTTGTTCCTTTGGTAATCATACCAGGATTTCCCGTTTGCTTGATAGCCAAATTCCGGTATACTTGTGATAGGATGCATTACAGTGAGAAGCACTCTCGATGCTTCTTGTATGGATCCTGGTTGCGATGTGCGCTGAGTTTCAAGGAGGAGCGATGCAATTATTAACTTTTTTGCGTCAGGCTGATATTTTCTACGGGATTTCGAAAGAGCATTTGCAGCGGGTGGCTGAAGTCTGTCACGAGTGTGTCTACAAGAAAGGTGAAATCATCGTTAAAGAGAACACGCCCAGTGACGAACTCTATATCATCACCGAAGGCATCGTCGAAATCGTTATCGATCCGAGCATGTTAGGGCCAAGCCCGTTGAGCGCCCAACCGGCGATCATCGCTAACCTGTGGCCCGGACAAACCTTTGGCGAGATCGGCCTGGTGGATCGGGGTATGCGTTCCGCCTCCGCCCGCACGGCGTCCGAGGAAGCCCGCCTACAGGCGATCAAACGTGAGGATTTGATGAATCTTTGCGAAACGGACCATTATTTTGGTTATTTGCTGATGCGCAACATCGCCAGCGACCTGGCATTCAAGATTCGTAATACCGATTTGATGCTGCGCGAACAACTTCTTTGGGAGTCACGACCCAGAACCTAGACCTGACGCTGCGTCTATTTGGCTTGCAACACGGGACGGCCCCGCTACCGTCCCGTGTTTTTTTATGTCATATAGGACTTAAGTACTATTTGTATTTTGGATAGAAATGTGTTAGAATAGTTTATGCCGTATAACCAATTTCTAACGTTTGTTGTAGTGCGGGCGGGGAGGTAGCGTATGAAAAAGCCACTCATTTCCAAAATGCTTACGGTTCTTCTGGTGTCGGTATTGCTGACCGGCTCCTGGTTTGGTCAAGTTCCTGTGCATTCAACTTCTGTGCAGGTCATCGTCGAGGGAACGGACGTTGTGGCTGCCAATGCTGCTGTGCAAGCGGTCGGGGGGCGTGTGATCGCCATAATTGACATCATCGATGCCGTTGTCGCACAAATCTCACCAACGGCACAGCAGCATTTGGCACAGATGCCCGGCGTTGTGCGTGTGACCCTGGATCGCCAGGTGGCGGCGGCAGCGCGGGGCAAGATGCCCAACGTCGAATTCGTCAAAACCATCGGTGTGAAGGAAGTCTGGGCCGCCGGAAACCTGGGTGAGGGGATCACGATCGCCTTCCTGGACAGCGGTCTCGATGCGACATTTGCCGATCTAAAGCACGCCACATCGGGTAATAGAGAGCGCGTGTTAGCCTATTATGACGTGGCCTCGAATCGCGTTTTTAAATCCCCCTTTCTGAATCGCGCTCCAGGCGATCCGAATGGACACGGCTCGCATGTCGCTGGTATCGCCGCAAATCGGTTCTATGAAAATCAGGATGCCGAATTCCGCGGCGTCGCGCCGGCCGCCAATCTGGTTGCCGTGCGGGTGTTGAATGAGACGGGCGTTGGATCGTATGTGGATGTGCTCAAGGGGCTTAACTGGATCGTACAGAACAAGGACGTCTACAACATCCGCGTGCTCAATATCTCGATGTATGCCGTTCCCGTCGCGCCTTACTGGGCTGATCCCTACAACCGGGCCGTGATGGCGGCCTGGCAGGCGGGTATCGTCGTCGTCACCAGCGCGGGCAACACCGGGCCTGATCCGATGAGCATCGGCGTTCCCGGCAATACCCCCTATGTCATCACCGTGGGCGCGTTCACCGACAGCCGCACGCCGTCTGACTATAGCGATGATTACATGCCGCCCTTCTCCGCCGCCGGACCAACGCTGGACGCCTTCGTCAAGCCCGACGTCATCGCCCCGGGAGCGCACGTGGAATCCTTGATGCGCACCAACTCCTACTTGAGCCGCCAATACCCGGATCGCCGGCTAAATGGTAACTATTTCGAGATGTCGGGGACGTCGATGGCGACGGCGGCGGTTTCGGGTATCGTCGCATTGATGCTCAGCGAAAACCCCAACTTGACACCCGATCAGGTCAAATTCCGCCTGATGCAGACCGCGCGCCCGCAGTTCTCCGAGGCTGCGGGACAGGCCGCTTATAGCATCTGGCAGCAAGGCGCCGGGCGCGTGTGGGCTGCCGATGCGGTCTACACGGACATTGCTGGATCCGCTAATCGGGGCATGGATATCGCGGCAGACCTGGCCGGCACGATTCACTACCAGGGTTGGACGACCTTCGACGCCGCGACCGGCGAGTTCAAGATCATCGGCGGTGGTTATCAAAGTTGGGCGGATGGCTATACCACGTGGAGCGGTGGCTATCAAAGCTGGGCGGATGGTTATCAGTCCTGGGCCGACAGCACGAATTGGTCCAGCGGCTTCACCAGTTGGGCCGATGGCTTCACGAGTTGGGCGGATG
>DAOUAY010000406.1:0-5419 GCA_034432995.1 Anaerolineae bacterium
TCGATTGGAATCGCCGCTTGTTCGACGCGCTCATCCCGTTGCCCGATGGCACGAGCTACAACACCTACCTCGTGCAGGGCGCGGCGAAAACCGCCCTACTGGACACCGTAACCTCAAAGTCGAACTGCTCGACACGGTGCTCTGCAAAGACCTGCCAAACGCTGAAACCTTCGCGGCGCTCGAGGCGCTGGCCGACGCGATTCAGGCAAAACACGCAGTGCTGTAACGGGCGTCATCAGGGTCTTATCCTTCTCGCTCCAAGGGGAACGTCAGTTCCCCGTTTCAGGCTGAGACGAGTCACAAGACGCGGATCTGGCGATCCGCCTGAAGCAAAAACAGGCATGATGAGAATGATAAAGCCTGGTGCCGTCCAAGCATTTGCATCCGCCGAAACCTGAGTACAATTAAAACTGTTGACCAAACGAGGAGTAAGAAGTAAGGAGTAAGAAGTAAGGAGTAAGAAGTAAGGGGAACACATTCCTACTCCATACTCCGTACTCCCTACTCCATACTCCATATCCACAGAAAAGGAGCGTACTATGCAAATCATCGGCGAGAAAATCAACGGAACCCGCAAACGGGTCGGGCAGGCTATCCTCGACAGGGACGTGAACTATATCCAGAACCTGGCCCGCCGCCAGGCCGAGGCCGGTTCGACCTGGCTCGACGTGAACGCCGGCACCCAACCCGACCGCGAACCGGATGATCTGGTGTGGTTGATCGATACAGTGCAGGCCGTGACCGAGACGCCGTTATCGCTCGACAGCGCCAATCCGGCGGCGCTGGCCGTCGCCATCAAAGCCGTCAACAAGACGCCCCTGATCAACTCGATCAGCGGCGAGTCGAAGCGGCTGGCCGAGGTGCTGCCGCTGGCGGCCGAGCACAACTGCCCCGTCATCGCCCTGGCGATGGACGACCGGGGCATCCCCGAAGATAGCGCCACGCGCGTCGAGGTGATCCACCAGGTTCTAGCCGCCACCCGCGCTGCCGGCGTCCCCGACAGGCGTGTGTACGTGGACGCGCTGGCAATGACGATTAGCACCAACACGGAGAGCGCCGCGATCTTCTGCGATACCATCCGCACGATCCACGCGGCCTACCCGGAGGTGCACTTCACGGTGGGGCTGAGCAACATTTCGTTCGGATTGCCGGCCCGTTCGTACATCAACCGCGCTTTCTTGACGCTGGCGTTGGCCGCCGGGCTGGATTGCGCGATCCTCGATCCCCTGGATCAGGAGTTGCGGGCCACGCTCCTGGCTGCCGAGCTGGTGCTGGGCCGCGACAACTATTGTCTGCACTACGTCCGCGCCTACCGCGCGGGCGTGTTCGACAAGCCCGCCAATTGATCGTCACCTTCCGGAAAGCCACAAAACGGCTTCCGGGAAAACAAGCGCAGGACTATTCGACTAAAGACTATCAGACTAAATTCAAAGGAGGTTAAGTATGTCGCAACAACTGATTGACGCCATCGCGGATATGCGGGAAGGAGATGCCCTGGCGCTGGTCAAAGAGATGGCAGACAGCGGCGTCAAGCCGTTCGTCATTCTGAATGACGTCAAGGCGGCTATGGACGTGATCGGCCAGCGGTACGAGGAGGGCACGTACTTTCTGCCCGAACTGATGTTGGCCGGCGAAATGATGAACCAGATCATGGCGTTCGTCAAGCCCGGTCTGGGCGAGTCGGCGGAAGAAGAGCATCTCGGCAAGGTGATCATCGGCACGGTCAAGGGAGACATTCACGACATCGGCAAGGACATCGTCACCTTCATGCTCAAGGTCAGCGGATTCGACGTCCTCGACCTGGGCGTCGATGTTCCCGTGCAGAAGTTCGTCGATGCCATCAAGGCGTTCCAGCCGCAGGTGGTGGGCCTGAGCGGATTCTTGACCCTGACCTTCGACCAGATGAAAACCACCGTCGAGGCCATCGAAAAAGCCGGGCTGCGTGACCAGGTGAAGATCATGATCGGCGGCGGGCAGATGGACGACGCCGTCAAGGACTTTGTCGGCGCGGATGCTTATGGCAAGGATGCGATGGCCGCCGTCAAATTAGCGAAAGGTTGGGTAGGAGGGTAACCATGGACAAGCTAGAAGCCGCTTTCGAAAGATTGCTTTCGCCGAAAGGCCCGGATGGGAACGACGTGCCATTCCAGAGCGCGGAGGCCAAGGCCAGCTACCAGGCCAGCCTCACCCGGCTCAAGGACGCGATTCTGTTGCGCGAGCCGGACCGGGTTCCGGTCACGGTGCTGCCGAGCATGTTCCCCTATCTCAATGCCGGGATGACCGTCGAAGAGGCTATGTACGATTACGACAAATGCACCTCGGCCTTCAAGAAATTCATCCTGGAACTCAAGCCCGATATGAACATCGGCGCTTCGGCGCCCGGACCGGGCAAATTCTACGAAATCCTCGACTACAAGCTCTATTCCTGGCCGGGCCACGGCGTCGCGCCGGAGCATTGCTATCAGTGCAACGAGGCCGAATATATGACGGCGGACGAGTACGATCTGTTCATGATGGATCCGTCGTTCTACTTCAGGAATTTCTACCTGCCGCGCGTGTTCGGCGCGTTGGGCGGGTTCTCGATGCTCGCGCCCTACACCAGCATCCTCGAAATGTACGGCGTGGCCTTCAACTTCATCCCCTTCGCGCTGCCGCCTGTCCAGGCCACCTTCCAGAAGCTCTTCGAGGCCGGGGCCGAAGCCCTAAAATGGGCGATGGCGACGGGCGCTGCGGACGGCGAGTTGACCACCCTGGGATTCCCATCGATCCTCGGCGGCTTCACCAAAGCGCCGTTCGACGTCCTCGGCGATACCCTGCGCGGCACCAAGGGCATCATGCTCGATATCTACCGCCAGCCCGACAAACTGCTCGCCGCCATGGACAAGCTGGTGCCCATTATGATTGCGATGGGCGTGGGCGCGGCGCAGCAAACCGGAAAGCCCCTCATCTTCATCCCGCTGCACAAGGGCGCCGATGGCTTCCTCTCCGACGCGCAATTCAAGAAGTTCTACTGGCCCACTTTGAAGCAGGTCATGCTCGGCCTGATCGAGAACGGCTGCATCCCCTTCCCCGCGCTCGAAGGGCATTGGGGATCGCGTTTGGAAGTCATCCAGGACATCCCGCGCGCCAAGACGGCCTGGATGGTCGATCAGAGCGACATGGCGGAGGTCAAGAAGACGCTCGGCCAGAACGCCTGCCTCATCGGCAACGTGCCTTCGTCCCTGCTGAAGCTGGGCACGGTGCAGGAGGTGAAGGACTACGTCAAAAAGATCATCGATATCGCCGCTCCCGGCGGCGGTTTCATCTTGAGCAACGGCGCATTCTTCGACGAGGCCAACTGGGACAACGTCAAGGCGATGGTCGCAGCCGGCAGAGAATACGGCGTTTACTAACTGCCGTTATGCGCTTTAGCGTTTTGGTTGAACCAGACTACAAAAGTCTCACGAGGCGCTTGTTTGAGCCAGTATGCACGTTAAACAACTGGTCTGCAAGACACAGTACCTTCTGAGACTTTTGTAGTCTTCGCCATTCTGAGGATAGAAACGTTGCTCTCATCCTGTTAATCCAGTAAATCCTGTCTAAGAGCCAGCCCCATGAAAATCGCCCTGGCGCAAATCAACCCCACGGTCGCCGACCTGCCTGGCAACGTCGAACGTTGCCTGGAGGCCATCGAAACGGCGCAGCGTTTGGGCGCCGACCTCGTCGTGCTGCCGGAGCTGGCGATCCCCGGCTATCCGCCCCGCGACATCCTCTGCGACGCCAGCTTTACCGAAGCCGTCTTCGAAGCCACGCGCGATCTGGCCCGCCGCGCGGCAGACGGCCCGCCTGCCATCGTCGGCACGGTCACCGCTAGCGGACACCAACCGCCACATCATCCCGGACTGTACAACGCGGCAGTGCTCCTGCGCGGGGGCGACGCGCACCTGGTCGCCGCCAAACGGCTGCTGCCCACCTACGACGTCTACTTCGAGGCGCGCTGGTTTCTGCCGGGGCCGCCATCCTCGCCCGTGACCATCGCCGGGCAGCGTGTGGGCGCGCTCATCTGCGAAGACCTCTGGGACAACGGCTACGACGTTCACCCGCCCGCCGATTTGCTGGCTGCCGGGGCTGAACTCTTGATCGGCATTTCGGCGTCACCCTTCCGGCGTGGGACGTTCGCGCAGCGCCTCGCCGTGATGCGCCGCCCGCGCTGCCCACTGGTCTACGTAAACCTCGTCGGCGCCAACGACGAGCTGATCTTCGATGGCCGCAGCCTCGCCCTCGACGCCGACGGCGCCATCCTCGCGCAGCTCCCCGCGTTCGAGGAAGCCGTCCAGGTGGTGGATATGGACGAAGCAAGAAGCAAGACGCAAGAGGCAAGAAGCAAGACACAAGACGCAAGAGAAAAGAATCCTGCATCCTGCATCTTGCATCCTGCATCCTGCATCCTGCATCCAGAGGAAGAGCTTTTCCAGGCATTGGTTCTCGGCGTCC
Organism: Anaerolineae bacterium; assembly: GCA_034432995.1. Taxonomy (GTDB): domain Bacteria; phylum Chloroflexota; class Anaerolineae; order B4-G1; family SLSP01; genus DSWT01. The sequence goes on from DAOUAY010000406.1 coordinate 4,474, forward strand.
GCGACTTTGCCCGCAAGAACGGCATCCCACGCGCGTTCCTGGGGCTTTCCGGCGGGGTAGACTCCGCCATCGTCGCCGTGATCGCCGCCGAGGCGCTCGGACCGGAGAACGTTACGGCAGTCGCCATCCCCTCGCGCTACAGCGATCCGCGTTCCACGTCCAGCGCGCGCGAACTGGCGGAGGCGCTCGGTATGGGCTTCGAGGTGGTGGAGCTGGAGCCGCTCCACGCCGCCGCAGAGAGCGCGCTCGGTGCGTTGCTGGGATACGGCACGGCGGCTGAAAACGTCCAGGCGCGACTGCGGGCGATGATCTTGATGGCGTTCGTCAACCGCGATGGGGGAATGTTGCTCAACACGAGCAACAAAACCGAACTGACGGTAGGCTACAGTACGCTCTACGGCGATATGGCCGGCACGCTTTGCCCCATCGCCGACCTCACCAAGCCGGAAGTCTACGCGCTGGCGCAGTGGATTCAAGAAACACAGGGGAACATCATCCCTCGTTTTATGATCGAGCGGCCCCCTTCTGCCGAACTCAAGCCAGATCAGGTGGACCCCTTCGACTATCCGAAAATCTCGCCCATTCTGGAACAGCTCATCCAGGAGAACCGCAGCAACGCCGCCATCCGCCGCGCCGAGCACAAACGCTGGCACATGGGCGTCATCCTCAAGGTGAGCGAAAAGGCGTTCGGCACCGGGCGGATGATCCCCATCACGCGCAAGTAGTCGCGCGGTCTGGGTGATAGCAGTTTATTGACGAAAGCGTTTCCATGTGGGAAGCCACACCCATGATTACGAAAATGCTTGCGCCGGATCATAATCCGGCGCTGCGGGAGCGGCGGATTGTGATCCGCCTCAAGCGTTGAAGTAGGCTGTTTTTTGAGGAGACCATCGCATGACAAATCCGAATTTAGCAGTAGAAGCTCAAAAGCTGCTTCAGTTTTTGT
>DAOUAY010000407.1:0-6279 GCA_034432995.1 Anaerolineae bacterium
CGTTTCAACACGCGGCACACTGCCAGCCCCACCCAATGGCGGTTTGCCTGAGCATTCTTTCCCGATCCGTAGCCGGTTTCCCACAGGCCGTCAGGGGATTGGTTGGCAATGAACCAATCCAGTCCCCTGGCAACATCTGCGTCCTGCCGGTCGAATCCCAACCTGGACAGTGTATCCAGCGCCGTGAGCAGGCTGGTCCACCAGAAGGGAAACTGGAATTTGAGCCAGTAAGCGGGGGTTTTGCGGTCGTTGTACTTGTCGGATTGGAAGAAGCGGCTTTTTAGGGCGTTGGCGGCAGCGATCACCTCTTGTCGTTGCCGGTACGCCGGGTGAGCGGCGAACGCGCGCAGCGCCATCCCTGTGGCGAGATGCGCGTGCGGTTTCGTGCGATCCGGCGGGAGCGGCGCGCTCAGCCAAAACGCTGCCGTCTTTTGCTTTGCCGGGACCAGTTGGGCGGGAACGATCCACCCGCCGTCGTCCTGGCGCATCGCGAGCAGCCAGGCCAGCCCCTTTTCGACGCGCGGATCGTTGTCGTACCCCGCCTTGATGAACAGTTCGAGGATCGCGCCGTGGTAGTAGGGCATATACTGGTTGCCGATGATGCCGCGAATGTCACCCTCATCCGTCTGGCATGAGAACACATACTCGACGGCTTTCTGTAGCGTGGGATGCGCGCGGTTGAAACCGAACATCTCGACCAGGATGCGCAGCGTGCGGTAAGTCTCGAGCAAATTGTAGTTGGTGCCGGTTTGGGCATCATAAGATTTTCCGGGATAGCGCCACGAGCCGTCGAGCTGTTGCGCTTGCGTAAGTCGCACGGCTGCTTTGGTTTCCCACAGTGTCTCGACCGGCGCGACGGCTTCTTCCAGCAAGTCGCGTCGCACGAAGTAGTGCAGCGCAGGATCTTCCCAGGCCAGCAGCGCGGGGAGGGGGGCGATTGCCAATTCGGGCCCCATGCCGATCACAACCGGCAACGAGAGCTTCTTGTGCAGATCCAACGCGAAAAAGAACGGCAAGATCAGCGTCGCAAATCTGCCTACGTTCTCCAAGATGGTCAGCAGTAGCGGTTCGGAGACTTGCTGCCTCGCCTCCGTTTTAGGAAACATCATCCACACCGCATTGGGAAGCATGATCAGCATCGGAATCAGCGTGCCGGATTTGATCGTGATACTCAGATTGCCCAAGTTCAGGTGCATGGTTTGTTCTCCGCGTGGATCAACTTCATGGCTCGATGAACGGCTGCGCGAAGCGCTGTTCGTACACGCCGTTTTCTTTCAGTTGATTGTTCCAATACATCGAGAGCGCCGGCAACTTGACCAGCAGCTTGAACACCGGAATCAGGTAAGCGGGATAACGTTCCGGCCTGGCCAGCTTTTGCACGGCATCCAGGTGGAATTGCCCGGTTTCTCGCAAACCCCGGCCGAGCGCGATCAGTTGCTCGAACAGCTTGCGGTTCATATTGTCCGGCATCAGGCGGATGCCCTCGCCGCCGCCCTTGATGAGCGCGCCGAGGTACGGGCTGCCGAGCTGCGCCGCCAGCTTCGCCAGATAGCGCTCGACGTGGCGCAGATGCGTGGATTCCGGGAAGCCCGACTGCATCACGAAGCCGAGCGCCGGATTGCCGCTCCGCCCGCGCAATGGCTCCAACGCCTCGAAGAACGTCTTGACGATCCCCGGCATCGCGTCAGTGTAGAGCGGGAAGCCGACCAGCACCGCCTCGGCGGCGGCGAAAGCATCCCGGTAGTGAGCCAGGTCGTTCTGGCGGACCAGGTGGAAGGTCTCGGTGACGGTTCCGCCGGCAGCGGTGAAGCCCTGGGCGACCCGCGCCAGCATCACCGGCGTGTTGCCCTTCGCGCCGCGCGGCGAGCCGTTGAAGATCGTGAGCTGTGTGGGCGGCGTGATGCGCGCGCCGGGAAGCGGCGGCAGGTTGCGGTCGAAGGGGACGCTGTCTTTCGTTGGCGTGACGATGGCGCGCGCGACTGCCTCCACCGGCTGCTCCGTCGTCACCGCAAACTCCAGGCGGCTCTTCATATTCAGCGCGGTGCGGCTGAGGATGTCGCCCACGATGCGCAGGTCTTCGGCGTCCGTGTTGGCCTCTTTTTCCAGCAGCAGCCCGACGCGCGGATAGTGCTCGTAGCGCGGGCGGTGGTGCGCCTCGCCGTGATCCACCACGAAGTAGGGATGAATCAGCGGGATGGACTTGTCCATCATCTTCTTCAGTGTCGCGTCGGGAAAGCCCATACGTAGCGGCGCGGCCCACAGCAGAAAATCGCCGTTGATGACCGCCCGGCACACGTCGTGCGAAGCGTCCTTGACGACACATTGTCCCGGCGTCTTCACCCAGCAGCCGAAGCAGCCGGTGCAGAACTTGATGTCCAGGTCGCGCAGTGTGAAGGTCGTGACCGTGTGCTGTTCCGCCGTCAATGCCGCGCTAAGCCGGGCCACGTACTCGTCGAATCCCCGATTCTGGGGATTGCCATTGCCGTTCATGATGGTAATTTTCATCGTTCACTTCCCCCTGCTAAACGAATAATGGATGACGTCTTTGGGGCACACATCGACACACGTTCCACAAAGCACGCACTCGCTGTGCTCCATAACGTTTTTTTGCACCAACCCGTTGACGTCCAGGCTCATCGGGCAGTTCTGGGTGCATTTCTTGCAGTTGATGCACTTCTCGGTCTCGGCCTTCAGCCGCAGCGCAGGCCAGTTGCCCAGATTGCGCAGCTTGCGGCCCAGAATCATGAAAGGCGCCATCCAGCAGATGGTGTGACAGCCCGCCCGTCGTCCAACAAAGACCGACAGCGCCAGGAATGTCCCGACGACGATGTAGTACATAATGTACTTGAAGGCTTCATCCACCGAAATACCGCTCTCGGTGAGGTGGAAGAAATCTACTTTCTGGTAGCCCCCCGCCCGCACGACCATCATCACGATGATCGCCAGCCAGGGGAACCAGATCAGCCACTTGATCCAATCCACCTTGCCGCGCACCGGCTTGTTGTTGATGGCGAAGCTCACCTCGCCCAACCCCGCCGCTGGACAGACCCACCCGCACCACAACCGTCCCACGAAGAGCGCGGACAGGAATTGCAGACCGAACACAATCAAACTGCCGTTGACGATCCCCTGCGACGCCCCATCGATGATCACGTAGGGCGAAAGATAGTTCATGATCACCGGAAAGAGCAACAGCGAGACAATGATCAACGCTTTACGAATCCTTTGCCGTGTCGCAAGCTGTGACATTTCAACCCTCCTTAACGAATGGCAAATGGCAAATGGCGAATCAGCGAGAAACGCCTGGTCCCTCTTCCCCTGTCTACTGTCTACTGTCTACCGTCTACCGCCCCGGCATTTCCCCGTTCTTGATGCGCCGGATGACGTCTTCGAGCCAGTCCAGGTTGGCCTGCGCTGATTTGAAGCCGGCATCCAGGGTCAACATCCAGCAGAAGAACTCGCGCGGCGATTCCATGTACTCGCGGTAAGCCTCGACCTGTTGGGGAATCTGCTCGTACAATTTCAGGACGCCGCGGATGCGTGCGGCGGCGCGCTCGAACATCGCCACGATTTCGTCGTCGGACAACTGCCCGGCGAAGAAGACCTGGATCAGATCGGCGTTGCGCGGGATATGCGGGTGCGGCGGTGTGAGCAGCCATTGATGCAGCGCCGCGCGTCCGCTCTCGGTGATGTGGTACACCTTGCGGTCAGGCCGGTCGCTCTGCTCGACGACTTCCATCTCTGCCCAGTCCCGTTCGGTGAGGCGGGTCAGCGTGCGGTAAATTTGGCTCTGGTCCGCCGGCCAGAAGTGCTGCACGGACGTATCGAAAATTCTTTTCAGATCGTAACCGCTGAGCGGCTTGTAGTTCAAAAATCCCAAAATCGCATATTCGAGAGACATTGGCATCATCCTGTATAAGATATATCTTGTATGTGATTGATAGTATATATGACTAATCCTATAATAACCTTAGTTACAAATTTGTCAAGAGGGATTTTTGGCGCAATTGCCCCGTCATTGGGAAGCGAGGTATAATAAGGGCGAAAGGGAAGTCGATTTGGTCGATGTTTGGAAGCTCGTTGCTGCAATGCGTGGGGCGTCGAGGTTCAGGCGCTTTTGATGAGAGGATCACGAAGTGCAATTGCAACATTACTGGGATATCGTGAGGCGCTGGTGGTGGTTGATGGTGGCCTGCGCCGTCGTGGCTGCTGGACTGAGCTACGTTGGCACTGTGGGAATGTCGCGTATATACGAGGCCACGACGACCGTGATGGTCGGGCAGGCGCTGCAACAGGCCAACCCGAGCGGCGGCGATCTCTATATCAGCCAGCAGTTGGCGCAGACGTATGCGCAGATGGCGCTGCGCCAACCCATCCTCGGTGGCGCGGCACAAGCGCTGGGATTGGAGTATACTCCGACAGCCGACAACGTCTCCACACGACTGGTGCCGAACACGCAATTGCTGGAGATCAGCGTTCGCGATACGATCCCCGAAAACGCGCGGGCGCTGACCGATGAAATCGCCAGGCAGTTGATCCTGCAAAGCCCCACCGGACGTGAGGAATCCGAGCGCCAGACCTTTATGCGTCAACGGCTGGCGGAATTGGAATCCAGCATCCAGCAGACTGAGAAAAGCATCGCCGAGGAGCAGGCTAAACTCGATGCGGCGAACAGCGCCCGCGCTATCCAGCAGCATCAGGCCAACATTGCGGCTCTCGAACAAAGGTTGTCTTCCGACGAGTCTACCTATGCTTCACTCCGGGCATCGGCGCAAGGGGGGACCAACTACATCTCCGTGATTGAACCCGCGACTTTGCCTTCTCGGCCGATCAGTCCAAATGTGCTCCAGACGGTGTTGATTGCCGCGGCCATCGGGCTGGGACTGGGGGTGGGCGCCGTTGTGCTCATCGAGTCCCTCGACGATACCATCAAATCGATGGATGAGGTCACCCGGATCACCCAACTCCCCGTGTTGGGCGCTATCACTCGCATCGAAGGCAAGAGCTTTGCGGAAAAGCTCATTGTCAGCCGCCAGCCCTTCTCCCCAGAGGCCGAGGCATATCGTGCGCTGCGCACCAGAATCCGCTTCTCTTTCGTCGATCGGCCTATGCGCACTTTGATGGTGGCCAGCCCCGCTCCCGCCGATGGGAAAAGTCTGACGTTGGCGAATCTGGCGGTGGCGATCGCCCAGGCGGGAGTGCGGGTCATCGTTGTCGACACAGACCTGCGGCGTCCGGTGCTCCACAAGTTCTTCAATGTTCCCAATGCAGAAGGTTTGAGCAGTCTCCTCCTGGCCTCAGAGCTTACGGTAGGGACCTATCTTCAGGAAACAGGCGTGGAGAATCTGCGCTTATTGCCGTGTGGCCGACCGTTACCCAATCCCGCCGAGATCCTTGGCTCGGGGCGGATGCGGCAGGTGATCGAGGCGCTATTGGACGAAGCCGATCTGTTGATGTTCGATAGCTCGCCGGTCTTGGCGGTGACCGATGCGGTGGTCCTCGCGGCGCAGATGCAGGATGGCGGCGTGCTGCTGGTGGCCAACGCCGGCGGCACTCGCCGGGGGATGGCCAAGCGTGCTGTTCAAGAACTCCAGCGGGCGAAGGCCCGTCTGCTTGGGGTGATCGTCAATCGGCTTGATATAGGGAAGGCTGGAGCCTACTATCATGAATATTACCGCTACCATACAGCCCGTGAAGAAGAAGAGCGGAAGCGTTCGCCGCTTTATCCAGGGCTGCGACGGTTATTGCCTGAGGCGCTGCAAAGCCGCATTGGATCGGCCTGGGAAGCGGCGAGCGCTGCTTTCAGGTTGCGGCCTGCATCTGCTGCACACCGCCGGGGCATGTGGGCGATGGCCGGCGCGACTGTGCTCTTGCTGCTGGCGGTGGGTGGATTGATCCTACTGAACCGCGCCGGCCTACAATCGCAATCCGAGCCGCCCGCTGTTACTGGAACCGTCTTGCCACCGACAGCCACCGCAACAGCCACATCCACTCCCACACCCCAGCCTCGTCCAACCTTGAAGCCCGGCGAGTCTTATTACGTCGTCAGAGAAGGGGATACGCTGGCGGGCATCGCGTCCCGGCATGGGGTCACGATTGATACCCTGCGCGAGGTCAATCTGTTGGCATCGCGCACGGTCATCATCGGACAACTGCTGATCATTCCACCTGCGCCGACGCCGACAGCTACACCTACCTCGCCACCGACTCACACGCCTACAGTGACTCCCACGCCCACCCCGACCCGCACGCCGACGCCTACCGTCACGCCAACATTCA
>DAOUAY010000408.1:0-4559 GCA_034432995.1 Anaerolineae bacterium
CGACAAGGGTGTGCACGCTTCCGGTGTGGTGGATCTGGTCATCGACGCGCTGACCGAGGCGTGGATTCCCGCCGTGGTATTCGACGAAGTGCCGCAGGATTCCGGCTCCAAAACGGTGGAGCGCGGCGTGGACGTGCTGCGCGCCGAGAACTGCGATCTCGTCGTGGGTGTGGGCGGCGGCAGTTCGCTGGATGCAGCCAAGGCCGTGGCCTTTGGCGCGACGAACCCGCCGCCAATCACGCAATATGCCGGTCTGAACAAGCTCCGCAATCCCGGTCTGCCGGTGATCGCCATCCCGACGACGGCGGGGACGGGCAGCGAGGTCAGCTATTGGGCGGTGATGACCGACGACGACAGCCAGGTGAAGATCGGCATCGGCGGGGCGTTGGTGTTCCCGCGCGTGGCCCTCGCCGATCCGGCGCTCACGCTCAGCCTACCGCCCTTCCTCACGGCGACCACCGGTATGGACGCACTCACGCACGCGATCGAGTCTTACACCAACACGTCGTACCAACCGATTTCAGCGGCGCTGACCTACCGGGCCATCGAACTGATCGGGGAATTCCTCGTGCGCGCGGTACTGGACGGCGCAGACCGCGAGGCACGCTATGGGATGCTCCTGGGCAGTTTGCTCGCCGGGATGGGGATGAATCCGACGCGGCTTGGCGTCGTCCACGCGTTGGCGATGCCCCTGGGTAGTTGGCAGCTCAAGATCGCGCACGGGACGGGCAATGCCGTGCTCCTGCCGCACGTGATGGCGTTCAATCAGGAGGGCGTCCCCACCCTCTACGCCGACGTCGCCCGCGCCCTGGGGGTGGGTGACGCAGACCCGCTGACCGCCAGCCACGTTGCCATCGCGCGCGTGCGCGCCATCAACACAGAAATCGGCATCCCACAGGGACTGGGAACACTTGGTTTGACGGAGGCCATGATTCCGCAGGTGTGCGCCGAGGCGATCAAGAGCGGCAACATGGCCGTGAATCCACGGCCATGCACGCAGGCGGATCTTGAGGCGATTTGCCGGGCTGCGTTATGACCTCCGGACTTGCGCACTGTCGATCATAAAAAAAGTTATTGGACGCTGATTTTCGCAGACTCACGCAGATGACTTTTATCGATCTGCGAAAATCAGCGCGAATCTGCGTCCAATGCGGTAAACTGCGTAAATCCTAGATATAGTTCAACGGCGACGCAAGACAAAGAAACCGACGCCGCCCGCAGCCAACAACAGCACCACGGTCGTGATGCCCAGGATCAGCGGTAGGCGTGACGGAGTCTTGTTGTCGTCCGCCGATGAAGATTGCTGGGTTGGCGAAGCCTCCTCGGTGGCCGAGGCTTGAGATGCTGTGGCATCTTGCGCAAATCCAATAGCCAGATCAGCAGACGTCGATTGATCCACCGTAAGCAGATAGGCATTGCCCAAGGTGGATCTGTAACCACTGGCTGCTTGCGCGACAACCTGATATTGTCCACTGGCTAACGCATCCAGGCAGTAGGGTTCCTGGATGCCGTTGGTAGTATAGCGCGCTGGTTCGCCATTGGCGCCCCGGATGGTGAACGTGACCGCCGGCAACAGCAGTTCCTCGGATTGTTTCAAACCATCCTGGTTCAAGTCCTGGAAAGCAAGCACACACAGCTTTCCGCCCGCCGATGCAACAGCCGGTACTTGGACCTGAGAGGTAGGTTCAGGCAAAGTCAAGGTCACCGGCGGCGTTGCGCCAATTTCCGGGGTGGCCGGGGGTTGGACAACGCCTCCCGGCTTAGAGATAATCAACTCCTGGCCGATGTTAAGCCATCTCGGGTCAGAAATGGCATTAAGCGCAATGATTTGATCAGCCGGCACGTCGTAATCATAAGCAATCGCGTAAAGGGTATCACCCGCACGCACGGTGTGAACGATGCTGCCATCGGGCAATGGCGTCGCCGTTGGAGCGGGGACGTATGCTGCGACAGTTGCTTGAACAACGGGTTGCGCCGGAGCTGTGGTAGGAGTCGGTACTGGATCGCCCACTACCACCAACGAAGCGGTATCCAGATACACGTCGTTGTTCGCACGGAAAATGTTGTCCGCCCAATCTGCCCATGAATAGGTGAAAACGGTAATGGTGCTGTTGGCAGCCTCCGCTTCAACTGAGAACAGGGTCCAGTTGTCGATAGCATTGAGTTCTGGCGACCAGACAATGCTCGGGGACCAGGGATTGTTGCCACCCGTTGGGTCAATCCCGACTTTGGTGTGCATCGGCGCAGGACTATTGGAGAACCTCCCAGTGGGACAGCTATTCCACTGTTCCGCTGAGGGCATACACGACCAGGTAACCATATAAGCACTAAAACGCAACCGGGTCCCAGGGGTAATGTTGCTGACCTGCTGATACAGCCCGGCTTCGTGTTGCCCGGCAAAGGTGAAGTACTTCTGCGCCAGGAAACCCTGATGAACGCGGTAAGAGAATTCTGCTGCACTGACGCCGCGGAATTCCGGTCGCCGCCAGTAGCTACATGCGGTGGGGTTGTCGACACAATGGAAAGGGATTTTAGCGTAGGAAGGCGGTTTATCCACATAGAAGGCGCGCCAACCCGGAGCAATTTGCACTTCAGGGATTCCATCCTGGAACGGCCAGGCGCCGCCTGCGCCCTCCTCGAAATCACCGTTGCGCAGCAAATTAACGCCCGGTTGTTGCGCTTGCGCCGCTTGTGGCGGCAGCATTCTCAGATTTACAGCGACCGCGCTCAACAGCACCACTATAATCCAAAGCATCCGCCTGCGTGGCATATTACAGCTCCTCTGCAAAAAATGGGGCCTAATTGGATATACCGCATCGGCCCAGACGAGATTGTAACACACCTCGTAGGTCTGTCAATAGGATCCCGATTAGGAAAGGATTTTCATCTATGCCCTTGATCTTGATATTTCGATGTTGACATCTAGTAAGGAGCCTCTTACAATACGACTGGCTGCGCCAATCAATAGATGACTGTGAAAACAAGGAGACTTACACTATGCAAGACATCGTCAGCCTCGGCATCCTCGGCTTTGCGCACGGACACGTGAATGTTTACTGCAACTGCTGGCGCGAGCACCCGGAGATGGGCGTGCGCGTCGTGGCCGGATGGGATCACGATGCAGTGCGGCTGGAAAAAGCCGTTACCGACTATGGGATCGAGCCATATACCGATGCCGATGCGCTTTTGGCAAACCCTGATGTGCAAGCGGTGATCGTCTCCGCCGAAACGTCGTTGCACGCGGATTTGGTAGAACGCGCGGCGGCGGCCGGCAAAGCCATCGTACTGCAAAAGCCGATGGCGCTCATGCTGCCGGAGGCCGACCGCATCGTCGCAGCCGTGGAGCGCAGCGGCGTCCCGTTCACGATGGCGTGGCAGATGCGCGTGGACCCGCAGAACGTGCAGATCAAGGCGCTGATGCAGTCCGGTGACCTGGGACAAGTCTTCATGGTGCGCCGCCGCCACGGATTGGGCGTCCACCTGTGGCCCAATTTCGAGCAGATGTGGCACTTCAATCCGGCGCTCAACCGCGACATCTGGGCCGATGACGCCGCACACGCCATCGATTTCATCCTCTGGCTGCTGGGCGAGCCGGAGTCGGCCACGGCAGAAGTCGTCTCGCTGTACGATCCCGAACGTCTACCGATGGACAACGGCGTCGTGATCTTCCGTTATCCCAACGGACCGTTGGCCGAGGTGACGTGCTCGTTCGTCACGCCAGCGATGGAGAACACGGTCGAGGTCATCGCGGAGAAGGGCAGCATCGTGCAGAACTACGGCGACGTGCCGAGTTGCAACGTTCCGCGTCCGGCGGACACTTGCGGCCTCAAGTGGTACACAGTAGCGCATGGCGATTGGACGTGCAGCGATATCCCCAGCCCGGCGAACCACGGCGAGCGCATCGCGGGTTTGGCAGGACCGCTGGCCGAATTCCTGCACGGCGAGCGCCCGCCCATCGCCACGGCGGAAGAAGGCCGCGCGGCGCTGCGGATGACGCTGGCGTGCTACGTCTCCGTCCGCGAAGGGCGGCGGGTACGGTTGGATGATCCGGCAATAGCCCAGGTTTAACCACGAATGTGGCGCAGACATTCGATCCGCCCCAAGTCACAGTGTAACTTGGGGCAAATCAGGTTAAGTTACCCGGCAATGTTACCAGAACGTTGCCGCTCTTAAAACATCAGGGCATTAACACGGCAGGCATCCTGCCCCAAGATAGACCCAGGGGCCGGTATAGCCGAAGCAGGGATCAACGATTCGCCGCCATGTGTGAACCCTTTGACTGCCTGTCCCACACGATCCGCAAGGTTCAAAATAGTAAGCGTATTCGGTATAGGGACAGCCATCCGGCGCTACATAATCCTCTGGCGTCGTAGGTGACTTGACGCAGAAGCTCCGCCCTCCGGTTTCTGGATAGACAGGCGAAACCAGCACCGTAAAAGACGTTTCGGTCGGCTCTAAACAGGAAGGAAGATGTGTTGGGAAAGGCGCGACTGTGGGTAAAGATGCGGCTGGTACTACGTTGGGATGTGCGGAAACGTCTGCGGGGGGCGGGGCCGGCA
>DAOUAY010000409.1:0-11742 GCA_034432995.1 Anaerolineae bacterium
ACATGCTGGAAATCATGCGTCTGACGGGCCTGTACTGGAAGGGCGCGCTGCGCGATCCCGAAGCCATGCCGCGCACGCAACTGCTCCGCATGACGGCGCAGACCTCGGCAGCGGCGGTGGGATTCCCCGAAAGCGGCGTCCTCGCGCCGGGCCGGCCCGCCGACCTGCTGCTGCTCGACACCACCGCCCCGCACTGGATTCCCCGGCACGACCTGGCAGCGGGCATCGTCTACACCGCGCATCCCGCCGATGTAGCCTACGTCTGGTGTGACGGGAAATTGCTCTACCGCCAGGGCGAGTTCCTCACCCTCGATATCGAGCGCATCCGGTGGGAAGCCGAGCGCCGGGCGTTCCGTATGGTGGGCCAGCCGATGCGCTCCCTGCGAGCGTACGCGGCCTAGAGGGCTGCGCGCACAAAGACAAAACGGGGTGGAAACATCCACCCCGTTTGTTTTTCGACTTCGTATGACCCGCACAGGACTCGAACCTGTAACCAAGGGATTAAGAGTCCCCTGCTCTACCATTTGAGCTAGCGGGCCGTTTCCGGCGCGACGGTTATCCTACCACAACCCTTGAATTTGGCAAGCGTCCCAATCTCCCCCATACCAAAAACGCCCCCACGTTGCGGTGGGGGCGCTCGGTCAACAATCAAAGCTTACGCAGCGGCCAATTCCTCGGCGACGGCTTCCACAACCGCCTCAGGCTCCTCTTTGTGGATCATGCCCTTGAGTTGCGCCTGCTTCTCCTCGATCAACGTCTTGGTGTGCTCCTGGAGTTCCTTGGTGCGCGCCTGGAGTTCCTTGGTGGCCTCATCGAACTTCTGGCGGGCGTCGGCGAGCAGATGCTCGGCCTTCGCACGCGCTTCTTCCGCCTTGTGCGTGGCCTGCTCGCTCAGCTCCAGGCTCTTCTTGTGGATCTGCTCGCGCGTCTCCTCGCCGGATTGGGGCGCAAAGAGCATCCCGGCCGCTGCACCCAGCAGCGCGCCGACAAAGAAACCGATCAAAAACGAACCGAAATCACTTTCCTGGTTGGACATCTTCATTACCTCCTATTGGTTTTTGGGGTGATTTTGAACGCGGCCGCGCCGCCCCCACGATGTGGATGAGATCGCTCGTCACCCGTTGCACCGCAGCGGTGAACCCGGCCACCTTGATAAAGGGCGAAACAACATTCTGGCTGACGAAGGCTGTGGTGCCGCGCACCGTCGAGGCGGTATCGTTGACAGAACGGAGTAGCGGTTGCACTTCATCACGCAACACCTGGATCAACGTCTGAATCTGGAAAATCAGCAGCAGGATCGCCAGCCCGATCAAAAACGTCTCGACAGCGACGAACACAATCGCGATATCGCGGATCACCTGGGTGGCTTCCTCGTTCATCGCCATCAACACAATCGCGGCGATCAGGAGAATCAGGAAAAGCGCCGCGCCGCCAATGATCATGATCTGTGTGCGCTTGCTGACCTGTTCGCCGGCGGGGACAACTTCTGCCGCCGCGACTTTCGTGGCCTGGGATTCTGCTGTTTGCGTCTGGTGGGTCTGCGAAGTCTCGTTTTCCATGATTCCCTCCGTACCCCGGATAAACCGGATCCAAAAGTCCGTTGACGACCGTTTTCTTGCTCTGCGGGCAAGAATTTCGGTGATCGAGCCGCCGTCTGCTCAGATAGTTTGATTATACCATGCTGCGATAAAAGAAACAAGGCAAAAGCAGTCAATGTTCAGCTTTCAGCGATCAGCCAAAAGGCTTACAACGCCCTGGCTGAAAGCTGACGGCTGATAGCTAAACGCCACGTTGCCTCCTGCTTCGTTCACGGTAGAATGGCAGCAATATGCCAACGCCATTCCAACATCTGGTCTATGCGCGCGATATACTCGCCGACGCCCGCCTGCCTGAAGCCATCCGGCAGGCCCTGCACGCGCATCTAGGCGCGTTTCTCCTGGGCAACACCGCCGTCGATGTGCAATCACTCACCGGACAGCCGCGCTTCGACACACACTTTTATCACGTCCACGGGGATGCCTCTGCGCGCGCGGGCGAAACGCTGCTGGCAACGTATTCCGAACTGGCAGATCCACGGCGATTGTACCCCGCGCACGCCGCCTTCGTCGGTGGATACCTCACGCATCTAGTCTGGGACGAGTGCTGGCTGCGCGACGTCTTTCGCCCGTTTTATATGGAATCGGACCTGTGGCCCGACCGCTTGACCCGCAATATCCACCACAATGCCCTGCGCGTCCTGATGGATCGCCAGGCCGAAGCGGCACTGCGCCGCTGGCCCGATCTGGTGCCGCTCCTCCGCAGCGTGCAACTCGACCACTGGCTCCCGTTCGTCGAGACTGAGATGCTCTACCGCTGGCGCGATTGGGTGGCGGATCAGTTAGCCGACCCAGGAACCGTGGAAACCGCGCATGTCTTTGCCGGACGTATGGGCATCTCCCCTGAACACTTCGAGACCGTCATCAGCGCCGTGGAGCAAGATACCTACCACCCCCCTGTCCCCGGCCTGCGCGATGCGCTCGCCACCTTCGAGACCGGCGCACTCACGGAAAGCATCGCGGCGCTCAAGGAATATTGGGAGTAGGGAGTAGGGAGTAAGAAGTAGGGAGTTGGGAGAATGAACCTTCCAAAATCTAAAATCGGAAATCCAAAATCGAAAGGCCGTTATCTTGGGCTGGCGCTCTTGTGCTGCATGGCATGGTTGCGAGCGCCCGCGCCGTCGATGGGCCAGGCGACTGTCCCGCCGCCCGACGTGGCTTCATATACCATTGCCGCCGCCTACGACCCGGAGATGTACACGCTCACCGGGCAGCAGACCGCCGTGTATTACAATCGCACCGCCGCACCGATCCCCACCCTGGTCTTTCATCTGTACCTCAACGCCTTCCGCAGCACGGAGACGCTGTGGCTGAGTGAATCCGGCTTGAGCATGCGCGGTTACGGTTTCGATCCCAATGCCCCCGGCTGGATGCGCATCGACCATATCACGCTCAGCGATGGGCCGGCGCTTATCGTGACGGCGCTAGATGCTGACGAAACGCTCGTCGAAGTGACGCTGCCGCAGCCGGTCGCGCCCGGCAACAGCGTCAGCGTGGACATCGCCTTTACCGCGCAGTTCCCCAAAGCCTTCGCCCGCACCGGATGGGCCGACAATGGCGACTTCATCTTCGGCGGGCAATGGTTCCCCAAGTTCGGCGTCTGGGAAAATGGCACCTGGAATGCGCACCCTTTCCGCGCTAACAACGAGTTCTATGCCGACTTTGGCCGCTACGACGTGGCGCTCACGCTGCCGCAAGGCTGGATCGTCGCGGCGACCGGCACCGGCGCGCCAAACGTTGTCGCCAACGCCGACGGCACGGCCACACACACCTTCGTCGCCGAACACGTCATCGACTTCGCCTGGACGGCTTCGCCACAATTTCGTGAATTGACGCGCAAAGTCGAAGGCGTCGCTGTGCGCGTCGTCTACTACCCGCGCCAGCGTGCGATGGCCCGGCGTGCGATGGCCGCCACCGCAGATGCGCTCCCGCTCTACAACGCCTGGTTCGGGACCTACGGCAAGGGCCTCTACCCACAGCTCACCGTCGTCATCGTTCCGCCGGACGCGGGCGGGGCGGGCGGGATGGAGTACCCGACGCTGTTCACCGTCGGCGTGATGGGCAGTACGCTGCCTGCGTGCGTGCATCTGCTCGAAGTGGAAACCGTCCACGAATTGGGTCACCAGTGGTTCCAGTCGGTCGTCGCCACCAACGAGGCCGAAGAACCCTGGCTGGACGAAGGCTTCGCCGACTACGCCACGGTGCGGGCGATGAACGCCCTATACGACGGCGCGCTCGTCGATTGTTTGGGATGGAACTTCTCCTACCTGGCAATGCACCGGCTGCAATACACGATGCTCGCCAATACAACGATGGCCGGCGCGGCCTGGGAATTCGGCTCGATGCAGTACGGGATTGCGACCTATTCCAAGCCCACTCTGGCGCTCATCACCGTCGAACGCACCGTCGGCGAGACAGCCATGCAGCGCTTCTTGAGCGCGTATTTCGACCGCTACGCCTTCGCCCATCCCCGCGCGGAGGACGTGCGCGCCGTGATGGAAGAGACGCTCGGCGCGGAAGTGACAACGTGGTTTTTCGAGCAACTCGTCAACGGAAACGGCATATTGGATATGCGCGTGGTCGCCATCGACGAACAAGCCGCACTGCAACGTGAAGGCGACCTCTGCATCCCCACCACGGTGCGGATTACCAGGAGCGGACGACAAACGCCGGAGACCATTGCCTGGCCATGCGATCAACCCACACTAGCCATCGACGGCGCGCCGCGCATGATCGAAATCGACCCCGACGACGCTATTGTGCTCGATCAAGACCTCACCAATAACCAACTACGCCGCGCCCCCGATCCCGCCACGGGCATAGGTCTTGCTGTGCGCTGGCTGCGCTTCTGGCAGGACTTCCTCTGGGGAGGGGCGGTATGGTAGAAAATGGCGAATGGCAAATGGCGAATGGCGAATGGCAAATGGCAGATAGGGAACGGCGAACAGGCTTGGGGACGTATCTGCGACGCGTGTGGGGGAGGCCGCGCGCGTGGGCGCTCAGCTACTTGTTGACCACAGTCATGGCCGTGGGACTGGCCCTGCTGATGACGCTGGCATGGCTGCCGCTCACACGCCATCCGATTTTCAGTCACATCCTCGAAACGCGCTCGCTGGATGCGTTGAGCGATTTTGTCACGTTGGCAGCAAACTCCGGCGGAGGAATCTGGATCACATTAACGTTGCTACTGGCACTCCCGGTATGGGCGCTCGCCCGGCTGATCTGGACGTGGCTGGAAGGCGGGACGCTGGCCGAATACGCCGCTGCGCAGCCCCTTTCGTGGCGTGAGTTCAGCCAGGCTGGATGGCGGTGGTTCGGCGTCTTTCTCGCGCTCAACCTCAGCGGCGCGGCGTTGGTCGTCGTGATTGGCGGTGCGACACTGCTGCTGGCGGTGTTCGCCTACATGCTCGCGCCCGCGCTTGGCTGGACCATTGCCGGTGTGGGACTGGCGTTCGCGGGCCTCGTCGCCACGTGGATCGAGCTGGCGCGCGCCGTGGCTCTGACGCAAAACCAGCGCGGCGTCTTCCAGGCGCTCGGCAATGCGGCTCGCGTGATGGTCAAACGCGCGTTACCCCTCGCGGCCCTGGTCGGCGGCGGGCTGGCGCTTTACGGTTTGCTCTACCTGGCGCATCGCGGGCTGGTGGATGCGCTGCCGCTGCACTGGTGGCTGCCGACGTTGCTCATCCAGCAAGCGTACACCGTCGTCCGCCTCGGCATCCGCCTGGCGCGGCAGTCCGGACAGGTGGGGTTGCTTTGTGAAGCCTGACGTGTTTCTGTATCCCCTGGCGCAGCTTCAACCGAGCCAGTTGTACATCAGCGAGATGAAGCTGGCGCGTGTGTGGGCGCAATGGCAGCCCCCCACCCTCGAAGCGCTAGAACCGGTCCCGGTCAAACGCCTGAACGGGCGCGCGATCTACACCGATGGGCACACGCGCGCCTTCGCGGCGCACCGG
This sequence comes from Anaerolineae bacterium, assembly GCA_034432995.1. Taxonomy (GTDB): domain Bacteria; phylum Chloroflexota; class Anaerolineae; order B4-G1; family SLSP01; genus DSWT01. The sequence goes on from DAOUAY010000409.1 coordinate 5,549, forward strand.
CTGGGGTTCACGGAAGTTCCGGCGGTGTGGGACGAGGACGAACTGGATTGGGAAGCCTATCAAATTTGCGTGGATTGGTGCCTGGACGTGGGCATTCGCACGATTGCGGACCTGGCAGGGCGCGTCGTCCCGCCGGAGCAGTACGAGGCGCTCTGGCACGCCCGCTGCCAGGTTATGCAGGATGCACTGGCGCTTCGGCGGACTCAGCCGTGACGCCGGTGTGGTCCGCCACACCCGCCATGAGCAGCCCTAGCCGCTCCGGCGTCGCTTCGGCGCGCGGCACGATGTCCATGATGCGCCCTTCATAGATGACGGCGATGCGGTCGGAGAGAGCCAGAATCTCGTCGAGGTCTTCGGAGATCAGTAGAATGGCCGCCCCGTGTTCGCCCGGCGACTCAAGACTGCGCGCGCGTTCAGCAAGCAGTTGCTCATGCACGTACTCGGTCGCGCCGATGTCCAGGCCGCGCGTAGGCTGCGCTGCCACGATGACGCGCGGCGCGCGCGACAGTTCCCGCGCCAGGATCAGCTTTTGGATGTTGCCGCCGGAGAGGCTCTTGACCAGCGTTTCCTGCGCCGGCGTCTTCACGTTGAAGGCGTGGATGCGCTCGGCGGCCATGCGCGCAATCGCCGGGAAGTCGAAGAAGCCCTTCTTGGCATAAGGCGCTTCGGCGTGCTCGCGCAGGATGAGGTTCTCAGCCACGGTGAAGTCGCGGATCATCCCATCGCGCATGCGCTCTTCGGGGATGTAGGCCAGGCCGCGCGCGATGAGGTGTGCGGGCGACGCGCCGGTGATGTCCTCCCCTGCCAAAAACACATGTCCTTGCGTGGCGGGTCGCAACCCGTTGATAACCTCGGCCAGTTCGCGTTGCCCGTTGCCGGAGACGCCCGCCAGCCCCAGGATTTCACCGGCGTGGACCTCCAGACCGACGCCGCGCAGCGCGTCGGTATCGCGGTCGCTCTTGGCCCAGAGGTTCTGCAAAACGAGCCGCGCCGCGCCCGGCGTGACGGCAGGCAGTTCCTTCTGCAAGTTCACCTCGCGGCCTACCATCATGCGCGCCAGATCGGCCTTGGTCATCTCGCCTCTCGGTTGCGTCCCCACCATATACCCGTCGCGCAGCACGCTCACGCGGTCGCTGATCGCCAGCACCTCGTGCAGCTTATGCGAGATAAAGATGACGGCGTGCCCATCGCGCACCATCTGCTTGAGGATGATGAAGAACTCATCCACCTCTTGCGGCGTGAGCACCGCCGTCGGCTCGTCGAGGATCAGCAGCGCCGCGCCCCGGTACAGCGCCTTGACGATCTCCACCCGCTGCTGCTGGCCCACCGAAAGCTGCCACACAGACGCAGCAGGGTCGGTGTGCAGGCCGTAGATGTCGCCCAACTCGACGATGCGCTCCGCAACGCGCTCTAAGTCGGTGAGCGGGCCGCGCGAAGACGGTAGCCCTAGCGCGACATTTTCGGCCACCGTAAGAGAGGGGACCAGCATGAAGTGCTGGTGAATCATGCCGATCCCCAATCGAATCGCATCCGTCGGCGAATGAATCTGGACAGGCTGCCCGTTGAGGAGGATTTCGCCCTCGTCAGGTCGGTACAGGCCGTAGAGCACCTTCATCAGCGTGCTCTTACCGGCGCCGTTTTCGCCCAGGAGCGCGTGCACTTCGCCGGCGCGTACGTCGAAGCACACACGGTCGTTGGCGAGCACGCCCGGAAAGCGCTTGGTGATGTTGCGCAATTCCAGGTTTTCGATGCGCGCCTGACCGGAGGGCGCGCGATTTCTCGCAGCCAAGTCCTTGTTGTCCATCGCTAGACTAGGGGGCAACCACAATCGCGCCGGAGATGATGTCCTGCACCGTCTTGTCGGCCAGTTGGCGCACGTCGGCAGGCAGGCTGAAGGCCGGGTTGTATTCCAGATACAGGCCCTTGTTCGCCAGTGTGATCTCGAAGGACTGGCCGCCGCGCGTGCCCTTATCCATCAAGTCGATGATCTCCAGGATAATGCCCGACCAGTCGTAAATCTGGTTGGCGACCACGATGTCGGGAGCAAGCGAGGTCTGGCTGGCCTGCGTGCCGATCCACAGCACGCCGTTGTCTTTGGCGACGCCAATCGCGCCGACGACCATCTGCGCCGTACCCGCCATCACATCCGCGCCCGCGCCGATGTGCGTCTGCGCCGCCTCGGAGGCCAACGCCACATCGCTGAAGGAGCCGATCCAGTTGACGGTGACGCGCGCGTTAGGATTGCTCGCGTTCACGCCGGCGACGAACCCATCCACGTAGAGCTTGGCATCCCCGGTCTCGATGGGACCGACCACGCCCACGACGTTGCTCTTGGTCAATTTCCCCGCGATCATGCCGTTGACGTATCCGCCCTGCTCGGAGCGCGCCTCGTAGGCAAACACATTCTTGATGCCCTTCTCGGCAAAGGTATCCACCGTCGTTCCCCAGGCGAAGCTGATCTTGGGGAAGTCGGGCGCGATCTCTTGCAGCACGCCGCCGTATTGCGAGCCGTGGGCGATCACCAGGTCGTAGCCCTGGCTGGCGTAGTCGCGGATCGCCGCGCCGGCGTCGTCCACCACGAACATGCTTTCGGAGATGACGAACTCGAACTTGTCCGGGCCGCCCTTCGCCGCCTGCACCTTGACGATGGCGTCGTAGATGCTCTGGCTGAAGGCCAGGTCGTTGCGGGCGCTGGGCGTCACAATCGCCACGCGAAATTTATCGCTCGCTCCGCCGCCGCCACAGGCGCTCAGCAACATGGTAAAAAGCACCAACACACTTAGCAACTTCACTATCCTACCCATAAGACTTTCTCCTTTTCTGAAATATATGGTAAACAAAACTGGGACTCACCCCTCGCGCACGAAGGGCTTGGTCAAGGCTGTGGGTGGGCGCACGCGCTGCACCGCCACAACCAGAGCCACAATGGTCAATACGTAGGGCATCATCACGGCAAACTCAGAGGGGATCGGCAAGCCCAACACCTGCACCCACAGTTGCAGCGCGTTGACCATGCTGAACAGCAACGCCCCTGCCAGCACACCCCACGGACGCCATCCACCAAAGTAGACCAGCGCCACGGCGATGAAGCCCAGGCCGCTGGTCAAGTTTTGCTGGAAAACGTTGAGCAGCGCAATCGAGAGTGACGCCCCTGCCAGCCCGGAAAAAGCGCCGCCCATCGTCACGGTGATGTAGCGTATCCGGCTCACACTCACGCCGAGCGAATCGGCGGCCTCCGGCGTCTCCCCCACCGCGCGCACTTTCAGGCCGAAGGTGGTCTTGTTCATCACGAACGCCGCGATCGGCACGAGCAAGTACGCGCCATAGACCAACAGATTTTGGTTGAAAAACACCTGGCCGATAACAGGGATGCTACTCAATAGTGGGATCGGGATTGGGCGAAAACCGCTAACTGTCTGCACGGTGCCCAACATTGTCTGGAAGAGCAAATCGCTCAACCCCAGGCCGAAGAGAAAGAAGCCGATGCCGCTGATGCCTTGCTTGGCGCGCAGCGTGATGCTGACGAAGGCCATCGCCAGCCCCATCAACGCGCCCACCAGAATGGCGACCAGCAGCCCCAGCCACAGGTTGCCGGTCTGCCGGACGGTGTAGAAGGCGGCGAACGCGCCGACGAGCATCTGCCCTTCGACGCCCAGGTTGAGCACGCCGCTGCGCTGCCCGAAGGTCTCGCCAATGCCGGCGTAGAGGTAGGGCGTCGCCAGGCGAATGCCCGACGTGAGGATGCCCAACAAGACCTGCGCGGTAAACAGTTCGCCGATCATACGCCGACCTCCTGCCCAACGACCTCACCCGGTTCCGGTGGTTCCTCGTGCTCGGCGAGTTGTATTGCCGCTTGCTCCGCCATCCGCCGCCGCGCGCGTTGCTGCCGCCACAGTTCGGTGCTGACGACGAACACCACCACCAGCCCGTTCAACGTGACGATCAACGCCGCCGGCACCTGCACCGCGCGTTGCATCCGGTTCGCGCCCACCAACAGGCCGCCAAAGAAGAACGCCGCCGGGATCGTCCCCAGGGGATGCAATTGCCCGAACAGCGCGGCGACGATACCGTGGAAGCCGGCGCTGCCGGTAAAGCCGGTCGCCGAGCCGTCGGTGAACATGCGGAAGTTCACGCCGAAGACCTGAATCGCCCCGGCCAGCCCCGCCAGCGCACCGCTGAGCGCCAACGCCAGCGCGATGTGCTGTGGAACGTTGATCCCGGCATAGCGTGCAGCCGCGCGGTTCAACCCCACCGCGCGGATGCGATACCCCAGGGTGGTGCGCCATAGCAGCAGGTAAACCAGCACCGCCATCACCACGGCGATGAACGTCCCCACGTGCAAGCGGGTGGGGACCAGGCGTGGGAGGTCGAAGGCCGCGGAGAGCCGCGCCGTCTGCGGGATGCGCGATGCGCGTTGCAGTTGGATTGGATCGATCAAGGGGCCGATGAGCAGGAAGTTCATCCCCTGTACGGCGATCTGGTTCATCATAATCGTGCTGAGGATTTCATTGACGTTGAAATGCGCCTTGAGCAGGCCGGGGATGCCGCCCCAGACCGCGCCGCCGAGCGCGCCCGTCAGCAGCGCCAGTGGGACGATGAGCAGCGCCGGGCCATCGGGGAACGACAGGCCCACCAGCGTCGCGCACAACGCCCCGGCCACGAACTGCCCCTCACCGCCGATGTTGGTGACGCCGCCGCGGAAGGCGATACAAATACCTAGCCCGACGAAGAGCAGGGGTGTGGCGCGCACCAACGTATCGGCAATGGAGTTGACGCTGCCGAACGCGCCTTCCAATAGCGCCCCATAAGCGACGAAGGGGTTGGCGCCGAGCGCGAGCAGCATAAACGCCCCCACCAATAAGGCAGCCAACGTGGCAAAAACAGGCAATAAGGCATCGATGACTTGCGAGGACAAATACGATTTGAGGCGTTGTTTCATATAAAGATTCCCCATCCCATCGCGGATTATGTACCCGCCTCTTCTGAAACACCAAACGTTTAGGCCGATACCAACGACAAAACCAACTCCGTCTCAGCTATAGATATAGCATGGCTTCGAGTTTTTTACAAGCGCCGGATCAGACTAAAAGTTTCACGAGGCGCTCGGTTGAGCCAGTACATACGCCAAACACCAGGTCTACAAGGCGCAGTACGTGCTGAGACTTTTGTAGTCTGTTGCAGTTCATGCTGGAATCGCGTAGGGCGGTGACATCAACCGCGCCAGATACGCCGTATCCACACGGCGCGCCGCCTGAATCGCCCGCCGCTTGCGCCGCATCTTCGGAATGCCCACCACCCCCGCCGCGAGACCGCGCAACGTCGCCCGCGCCGCCGCGCCGCGCCACAGACGCAGCGCCTCCCATGCCAGCTTGACCTGCGCGCCGAGCACCGCGCGCCAATACACGCGCCACAAATCGGCGGGGTAGTTCTTCACCAGCGTGTAGATGCGATTGCGCCCATCGTGGAACGAGGCGGTGACGCCCCCGCCGGACGCCTTCAGCTTGTGGTAAACGACGGCATCCGGCGCGTAGAGGCAGCGCCAGCCCGCCAGTTGCGCCCGCCACGCCAGATCGACATCCTCGAAGGAGAAGAAAAAATCGTCATCCAGCAGGCCAATCTTATCAAGCATCACCTTGCGGTAAGCCGCGCTCCCGCCGCACGCGCTGAAGACGTAGGCCGGTTGGTCGTACTGGCCCTCGTCCTTCTGCCAGACGCCGCGATTGTGCGCCAGCCCGTCCGGTGTGACGTAGTCGCCCGCCGTGTGGAAGGTGTCGCGTTGGTCGAAGAGCAACATCTTCGAGGCCACCAATCCCACTTCGGGATGCGCGTCGAAGGCAGCGGCGACCGCGGACAGCCAGCCCGGATCGACTTCCGTGTCGTTGTTCAACAGCACCTGTATCTCGCCTTGCGCAGCCCGGAACCCCGCGTTGCACGCGCCGGTGAATCCGCGATTCTCGCCCAGCGCGAGCGTCCGCACGTCGGAATAATGCGCGAGCACGTCGAGGGACTCGTCGCGCGAGCCATTGTCCACGACGATGACTTCCACGTGGGGATAGGTCTGCCGCTGCAAACTATCCAGGCACACCGGCAGGTGGTGCGCGCCGTTCCAGTTGGGGATGATGACGGAAATGGGCGAATGGGCGAATGGGCGGATGGGCGAATGGGCGAATGGGCGAATGAGCGAATGGGCGAAT
>DAOUAY010000410.1:0-6480 GCA_034432995.1 Anaerolineae bacterium
AGGGAGATTGCATGTTAGAACTTGTGATGTTGGGCACGGCGGCTTCGGCGCCTTCGATCCAGCGGGGATTGCCTTCGCAGGTCGTGCTGTGGCGCGATGAGCGGTTTCTCGTCGATTGCGGCGAGGGGACACAGCGGCAGATTTTGCGCAGCGGGATCGGCTTCCGCCGTTTGCAGCGCGTGCTACTCACCCACGGGCATCTCGATCACATTCTTGGCCTGGGCGGCTTGATCTCCACCTTTGCGCGCTGGGAAGCCGTGGACAAACTGGAAATCTACGGCGGGCGTTGGACGCTGGATCGCGTCGAAGACTTGATCTTCCGCGTGGTGCTGCGCGGCGCCCGCCCGCCCGTGCCGATAGACCTGATCGACATCCGGCCCGGTCCGATGCTCGAAAACGACGACTTCGAGGTGATCGCGTTCCCGGTCGTCCACCGGGGGCCGGGTTGCTTCGGCTACCTCTTCCGCGAGAAGCCGCGCCGCCCCTTTCTGCCGGAGAAGGCGGAGGCGCTCGGCGTGCCGGCCGGCCCGATCCGACGCGACCTGGTCAACGGAAAAGCCGTCACCCTGGTCGATGGGCGCGTCATCCACCCCGACGAGGTGTTGGGGCCGGATCGTCCTGGCGTCTCGCTGGCGCTCGTCGGCGACATCGGGCAAATCGATGGGCTGAGTGAGGTCGTGCGCGGCGTGGATGTGCTGGTGTGCGAAGCCACGTATCTGGAGCGCGACAGCGAGATGGCGCGGCACTTCGGTCATCTGACGGCGATGCAAGCGGCGCGGTTGGCGCAGGAAGCGGGGGCGCGCAAATTGGCGCTCAATCACCTCTCGCAACGCTATCGCGTCCGCGAAATCCTGGAAGAAACCCGGCCCATCTTCGCGGACGCCACCGTCGCCCGCGACTTCGACCGTTTCACCATCACGCGCGAGAAGGTCACCCTCACCAACGAGGAGTTGCAAGACGACGACGCGCTGGCCGAAGCGCCGGAGATCACTGTAGACTGATACGGTTTGACAAACCGCCTGATCTCTCTAATATGTGGGTAGAATTTCGCCGCCAGACAGGGAAAGCCTGGGGCGTCAGCAAGGAGGCGCACAGCGGAAAAGTTCGTACCGGAGTCCCCATGTTCGATTTGGTTTTAATTTGTCAACTATTCGAAGGAGGATACAAATGAAACGGAATCTCTGGACCGTACTCGCGTTGGTGATCGTCGTTGCCATGCTATTGCCCGCTTGTGGAGGCAAAGCTGGCGACACGAAGGATGACAAGCCCTTCAAAGTGGCTTTCGTCTACATCGGCCCTCCCGGCGACCTGGGCTGGACCTACGAACATGACCGGGGCCGCAAGATGCTCGAGGCTGAATTCGGCGACAAGATCGAAACGACCTACATCGAGAATGTGGCGGAAGGGCCGGATGCGGCGCGCGTGATCCGCCAGTATGCCCAGGAAGGCTACGATATGATCTTCGCCACATCCTTCGGGTATATGGACTACATGTACGAAGTGGCGCAGGAATTCCCCAACGTCAAGTTCGAGCACTGCTCCGGCTACAAGACGCTCGATAATATGGCCGTCTACTTCGGGCGGATTTACCAACCGCGCTATCTCTCCGGCATCGTCGCCGGCAAGATGACGTCGAACGGCAACATCGGCTACGTGGCGGCGTTCCCCATCCCCGAAGTCGTGCGCGGCATCAACGCCTTCACCCTGGGCGTGCGCTCGGTCAACCCGGATGCGAAAGTCACCGTGGTGTGGACCAACACCTGGTACGATCCGGTGAAGGAACGCGAGGCCGCCGTGGCGCTGCTGGATGCCGGCGCGGACATCATCGCGCAGCACCAGGACACCACCGAGCCGCAGAAGGCCGCGCAGGAACGCAATGCGCTGAGCATCGGCTACAACTCCGACATGCGCGCGTTCGTCGGCGACAGCGTGCTCACCAGCCCGGTCTGGAACTGGGGCAAGTACTACATCGAGACCGCGCAGAATGCTATGGACGGTAAGTGGAAGACCCACTCGTATTGGGAGGGGCTGAACGCAGATGTCGTGCGGTTGGCCGATTTCAGCGCCAAAGTACCGCAGGACGTCCGCAACCTCGTCGAGGCCGCCAAGAAGGAAATCATCAAGAACGATCAGATCTTCTGCGGCCCCATCAAGGACCAGGCCGGTAACGAAGTGGTTGCCGCCGGGCAATGTCTGAGTGACGAGGTCAAACTTGGTATGCAGTTCTTTGTCGAAGGCGTCATCGGGACGATTCCCGCCCAGTAAAGCGGGTTACGTAAAACGTGATGCGTGATGCGTGATGATAAAAAGTAGTTTGATCACGCTTCACGCATCACGAGTAAGAGGACGTCGATGAACGAACAAACAGGCCCCACCCCCATTTTGGAGATGCGCGGGATCACCAAGCATTTCCCTGGCGTCATGGCCAATGACCACGCCGACCTGGAACTGTATCCCGGCGAGGTCCTGGCGCTGCTCGGTGAAAATGGGGCTGGCAAAAGCACGTTGATGAACGTCCTGGTGGGGCTATACCGGCCCGACGAGGGCGAAATCTATGTGCGTGGGCAGCGCGTCGAGATTCACTCCCCGCGCGACGCCGCTGCGCTCGACATCGGGATGGTACACCAGAACTTTATGCTCGTGCCGACGATGACCGTCGCCGAGAACATCATCCTGGGACTGACCGACCTGCCCTTTGTGCCCCGGATAGACGAGATTTCGCGGCGGATTCGGGAAATCTCGCAGCGCTACAACCTCGAAGTCGATCCCAACGCCTACATCTGGCAGTTGAGCGTGGGCGAGCAGCAACGGGTGGAAATCCTCAAACTGCTGTATCGCGGCGCGGAAATCCTGATTCTGGACGAACCGACCGCCGTCCTGACGCCGCAAGAATCCCACGAGCTGGGCCGCATCATCAAACGGATGACCGCCGAGGGCAAATCCGCTATCTTCATCACCCACAAGATGGAAGAGGTGATGGAATTCTCGCAGTGGGTGCGGGTGATGCAGGCCGGCAAGGTCGTCGCCGTCAAACAGACCGCGGAGACCAATCCGCAGGAATTGGCTCGGCTGATGGTGGGACGCGATGTGCTGTTCCGCCTGGAAAAGAACGCCTGCGCCCTGGGTGAGGTGACGTTGGAGCTGCGCGACGTCCACGCTGATAACGACAAGGGGCTTCCGGCGCTGCGTGGCGTGGCGTTCTCGATATGCTGCGGCGAAATCCTGGGGATCGCGGGCGTGGCGGGCAACGGGCAGCGCGAGCTGGCCGAGGTCGTCACCGGCTTACGCAAAGTGACGCAGGGCAAGGTCTTCATCAACAGTCAAGAGCGAACCAACAAATCGCCATTGGAAATCATCCAATCCGGCGTCAGCCACATTCCCGCCGACCGCATCGGGATGGGCGTGGTGGGCGATATGGCCGTCGCCGACAACATTGCGATGAAGGGCTATCGCCAGGAACCGCTGACGAAATACGGGATTCTGCATCCGCGCCGCATCCTGGAACTGGCGCGCCGGATGATCGAGGCGTTCCGCATTGCGACGCCCTCGCCGCAGACGCACATCAAGTTCCTCTCCGGCGGCAACATCCAGAAGGCCATTCTGGCGCGCGAAATCGACGCGTGCGCCGGGCTGCTGGTTGCCGTCTACCCTTCGCGCGGATTGGACGTCGGCGCGACCGAGGCGGTGCGGCGGCGGTTGCTGGAACAGCGCGATGCCGGGCGAGCCGTGTTGCTGATCTCGGAGGATTTGGAGGAACTGCTGACCATTGCGGATCGCATCGCGGTTATGTTCGAGGGGCGCGTGATGGGCATCGTACCCGCCGACACCACCGACATCGAAACGCTGGGGCTGATGATGGCCGGAGCGCGGGAGATTGAAGATTGATGGATTGGAGATTGGGAGACTAGGGGATTGGAGATTGGGAGACTAGGGAATTGGAGATTGGCTGATCGCTGACGGCTGATAGCTGAGGGCTTCTATGCGCATTGTCTTCGAAAAACGGGAATCTGTTTCGCGGCGAGCGACGGTGTTGGTGCCGGTGGTTTCGTTTGTCGTGTCGCTGATCTTCGGGGCGATCCTGCTGGCCGCATCGGGCGCCAATCCCTTCGTCACCTACGCGGCGATGGCGAGGGGCGCGTTCGGTTCGTGGTACGGCTTCACCGAAACGCTGGTCAAGGCCATCCCGTTGATGTTGACCGGGCTGGCAGTTTCCATCGCCTTTCGGATGCGCTATTGGAACATCGGGGCGGAGGGCCAGTTGACGCTCGGTGGGGTGGCGGCGGCGGGCGTGGCGCTGTATTGGTCGCAGGGCTTGCCCGGCTGGACGGTGCTGCCGCTGGCGCTCCTTGCCGGGATCGTCGCAGGGGCGCTGTGGTCCGGCATCCCGGCGCTGCTCAAAGCCTACCTCAAAGTGGATGAGACGCTGACAACGTTGATGCTCAACTACGTCGCCATTTTGTATTCCGAACACCTGTATTACATCGCCTGGCGCGCGCCGGGCTACAACTCCGGCACGGCCAAATTCCCCGAAGTGGCCTGGCTGCCGCAGATCGCCGGACGCGCGAACGCTGGACTTATCTTTGCCATTATGCTTGCCATTTTGCTGTGGCTGGTGTTCAAATATACCCGTTGGGGCTTCGAAGTGAAAATCATCGGCGAGAACCAGACGGCGGCGCGCTATCTGGGGATCAACATCGCCCGGAACATCGTGCTGGCGCTGCTGCTCTCCGGCGCGTTGAGCGGGTTGGCGGGCGCGTGCGAGGTGCTCGGCCTTTCGCGCCGCTTGCAACAGGGGCTTTCCGTCGGTTACGGCTACACGGCCATCATCGTCGCGTGGATGGCGCAACTCAACCCGCTCGTGATCCTGTTCGTGGCGATCCTGATGGCGGGGCTGCTCGTCGGCGGCGACCAGATTCAGATGAAGATGCGCCTCCCGGCTTCGGTGGGACTGGTGCTGCAAGGGATGATCCTCATCCCGATGCTGGCGGGGACGATTTTCACCGAGTATCGCATCCGCATCGTGCGCCCAGAAAAACACGCACAGCCGGAGGTCACGTCATGATCGAGGCGCTCCTGTTGCTGACGCAAATCTTGACGATTACCTTGCGCGCCGGTACGTCGCTCATTTACGCAGCCGTCGGCGAAATCTACACCGAACGCTCCGGCATCCTCAACCTGGGCCTGGAAGGGATGATGCTGACCGGCGCGGTGACGGCGTTCGCCACGGCCTATTACACCGGCAGCCCGTGGCTCGGCGTGCTCGTCGCCATGCTGGTGGGAATGGCGATGGCCGCCATCCACGCTTTCCTCACCGTCACCATGCGCGCCAACCAGGTCGTCAGTGGACTGAGCATCACGCTGTTTGGCACCGGCCTGGCGAGTTTTCTGGGCGAACGCCTGGGACCGGCCTCCAACAACGGCCATCTCGTCGGCATGGTTGGCCCGCGCTTCAGCCAGATTGACATCCGACCGTTGAGCCAACTGCCGGTGATCGGCGCACTCTTCAATCAAGATATTCTGACCTATCTGTTATATGCGCTTATCCCATTAGCCACCTACTATTTGTTGAAGACGCGCAACGGCCTCAACCTGCGCGCCGTCGGCGAAAGTCCACAGACGGCTGACGCGATGGGCATCAACGTCACCCAAACGCGGTACCTGTACACGATCCTCGGCGGGATGCTGGTGGGCTTCGGCGGCGCGCACCTCTCACTGGCCTACGCGCCCGGCTGGACGGAGAACATCACCGGCGGGCGCGGCTGGATCGCCATCGCGCTCGTCATCTTCGCCATGTGGAATCCGGCGCGCGCCGTCCTGGGGGCAATCCTCTTCGGCGGCATCAACGCGGTGCAGTTCCGCCTGCAAGCCGGCGGCACGACCATCCCGGCCGCGTACCTGAACATGTTGCCCTACCTGATGACGATCCTGGTGCTGGTCATTATGACGTGGTGGGAAAACCTCAGCCACCGCGTCGGCGCGCCGGCGGCGTTGGGGAAGGCGTATATGCGGGAAGAGAAGTAAGAAGTAAGGAGTAAGGAGTAAGGAGTAAGAAGTAGGAAGGATGAGTGAAATTCGGGCGGATTGGAAGGTGCAGGGGACGTCGCGGATGTGTTTTGTGTGTGGGCGGGAGAACCCGGTGGGGCTGCATCTGCACTTTTACGAGGATCCAGAGAAGCAACAGGTCGTCGTGCCATTGAATATCCCCGAACAATACCAGGGGTATCCGGGCGTCGTCCACGGCGGGATTCTCGCCACGATTCTCGACGAGACGATAGGCCGCGCCATCAACGTTGGGCGGGACGACGAACAATTCTGGGTTACGGCCAAATTTGAAATACGCTATCGCCGGCCCACGCCCACAGAAACGCCGCTGACAGCCGTCGGTTGGGTGGTAAGCCTGCGCTCGCGGACAGCGGAAGTCGCCGGAGAAATCCGCCTCCCCGACGGCGCCGTGTCCGCCGAAGCCACCGCCGTCGTCGT
>DAOUAY010000411.1:0-6943 GCA_034432995.1 Anaerolineae bacterium
GATGCAGGATGCAGGATGCAAGATGCAGGATGCAAGATGCAGGATGCAGGATTCTTGCTTCTTGCTTCATGCTTCTTTTACATCTGCTCCCGCCAGGCTGCTGCGCGCCAGGCATTTTCCAGCGCCGGTGCAGGCCTTGCGGCTTTCTTCTGGTGCGCCAGCAGCGCGGCGGCGAGCGCCGCGTTGCGTTCCAGCGCGACTTTGTCTTCCGCTTCGGGTGGACTGAATTTGTCGAGATAGGTGGTGTCGAAGTTCCCGGCCTGGAACGGCGGGCTGTCCACGATCTGGAACAAGAATTCGAGATCGGTGGCGACGCCGCCCACCTGGAATTCCCGCAGCGCGCGGCGCAAGCGTAGGATGGCGACGGCGCGATTTTCGCCCCAGGCGATCACCTTCGCCAGCAGCGAGTCATAATCCGCCGTGACCGCCATCCCCGGATAGAGCGCGCTATCCACGCGGATGCCCGGCCCGCCCGGCTCTTTGAGGTGCGCGACGACGCCGGTCGCCGGGAGGAAGCCCGCCGCCGGTTCTTCGGCCAGCACGCGCGCTTCGATGGCCGCGCCGCGCAATTCGACGGCGTCCTGCGTGCAGCGTAGGGGTTTCCCGGCGGCCAGCCGCAGTTGTTCCTTGACCAAATCCAGCCCTGTGACCATCTCCGTGACCGGGTGCTCCACCTGGATGCGCGGGTTGATCTCGATGAAGTGAAACGCGCCCCGGTCGTCGAGCAGAAATTCCACCGTGCCCAGGCTGCGATAGCCGAGCGCGTGTCCCACCCGCGCCGCTGCGTCGTAGAGGTAGGCGCGCTGCGCGTCACGCAGGCCGTGCGCGGGCGCTTCTTCGATCAGCTTTTGCCGCCGCCGCTGGATAGAGCACTCCCGTTCGCCCAGGCAGAGGATGCGGCCCGCGCCGTCGCCCAGGATTTGCACTTCGATGTGGCGCGCGCGCTGCACCAGCGGTTCCAGGTAGACCGTGTCGTCGCCGAAGGCCGCCTGCGCCTCCTTGCGCGCCGCCGTCACCATCGCGGCTAACTCGTCAGCGTTGCGCGCCAGGCGGATGCCGCGCCCACCGCCGCCTGCCGTCGCTTTGACGAGCACCGGATACTGCACCTGCGCGGCCACGTCGGCGGCGATGGCCTCCGTGAGCGGCGCATCGGGGCCGGGGAGCACCGGCAAGCCCGCGTCGCGCGCGGCGCGGCGGGCCGCCAGCTTGTCGCCGGTGAGCGCAATCGTCTCCGGGCGCGGGCCGATGAAGGTCAGACCGGCTTCCTCGACGGCGCGGGCGAAGTCGGCGTTCTCCGACAGGAAGCCATAGCCCGGATGGACAGCGCGCGCGCCGCTGTGGCGCGCAGCCGCGATCACCGCCGGGATGTTGAGGTAACTCTGCGCCGCCGCCGTTGGCCCCAGGTAGATGGCTTCGTCGGCGTAGCGCGTGTGCAGCGCCTCGCGGTCGGCGTCGGAGTAGACGGCGACGCTCGACAGCCCCAAATCGCGGCACGCCCGCAGAATACGGATAGCAATTTCACCTCGGTTGGCGACGAGAACTTTCATAAGATCTCCAGTCGTTAGTCTTGTAGTCGTTAGTCTTGTAGTCCTTAGTCCTGTAGTCCTTAGTCCTGTAGTCCTTAGTCCTGTAGTCAAAGAACGTCTGACTATTTGACTACCTGACTACTTGACTACCTGACTAACGACTACCTGACTACTTGACTACAAAGGAATGTTCCCATGCTTCCGCTTCGGCGTGGGTTGGCGTTTGTCGCGGAGGAAGTCCAGGGCGGCGATGAGGCGGGCGCGGCTTTCGGCGGGATCGATGACGTCGTCCAGGTAGCCGCGCGACGCGGCGACGAACGGGTTTGCCAGCTCTTCACGATAGCGGCGAATCAGGTCGGCGCGGCATGTGTCCGGGTCTGCGGCAGCGGCGAGGTCTTTGCGGAAGACGACGTTGACCGCGCTTTCCGGCCCCATCACGGCGATTTCGGCGGTGGGCCAGGCCAGGTTGACGTCACCCGCGAGGTGCTTCGATCCCATCACGATGTACGCGCCGCCGTAAGCTTTACGCAAGATGAGCGTCGCTTTGGGGACGGTCGCTTCGGCGTAGGCGAAGATCAGCTTGGCCCCGTGGCGGATGATGCCGTCGTGCTCTTGATCCGTGCCGGGCAGGAAGCCGGGCGTATCCACCAATGTCACCAGCGGGATGTGGAAGGCGTCGCAGAAGCGGATGAAGCGCGCGCCCTTGTCACCCGCGTCGATGTCGAGCACGCCTGCGAGCATCACCGGCTGGTTGGCGACGATCCCCACGGGATGCCCGTCCAGCCGGGCGAAGCCGACGACGAGATTCTGCGCGAAGGCGGGTTGCACTTCGAGAAATTCCCCGTCGTCCACCAACGTCTCGATGACCGCGCGGATATCGTAGGGCTGCTGCGGGTCGGCGGGGACGGCGTCGCGCAGTTCCGGGGTGGGACGGCGTGGATCGTCTTGTGTGACGACGCTCAGCGGCGGCGTGAGATTGTTCGGCGGCAGAAAGGTCAGCAGCCAGCGTACCTGCGCGAAGACAGCGTCCTCGTCGGGCGCAGTGAAGTGCGCGACGCCGCTGCGCGAGGCGTGGAGGCTCGCGCCGCCCAGCGTCTCGGCGTCCACCTCCTCGCGGGTGACGGCGCGGATCACGTCTGGGCCGGTGATGAACATGTGCGCCGTCTCTTCGGCCATGAACACGAAGTCCGTGATCGCCGGAGAGTAAACCGCGCCGCCCGCGCACGGGCCGAGGATCACGGAGATTTGCGGGATCACGCCGGACGCCTGCACGTTGCGGTAGAAGATGTCGCCGTAGGCTGCCAGCGCGTCCACGCCTTCCTGGATGCGCGCGCCGCCGGAGTCGTTGAGGCCGATGAGCGGGACGCCGTTTTGCAGCGCGATGTCCATCAGGCGGGCGATTTTGCGCCCGTGCGCCTCACCCACCGAGCCGCCGAGCACGGTGAAATCCTGCGCGAAAACGCAGACCGGGCGGCCTTCGATTTTGCCGGTCCCCGTCACCACGCCGTCGCCCGCCGGGTGGTCGTTTTCCAGGCCAAAGCCGACGGCGCGATGGGTGACGAACATGCCCGTCTCGCTGAACGAATCGGGGTCGAGCAGCGCAGCGATGCGCTCGCGGGCCGTGCGTTTGCCTTTGGCGTGCTGGGCGACGATGCGCGCTTCGCCGCCGCCTAGACGTGCGGCCTCACGGCGGGTGTGTAAAGTCTGTGATGTTTCCATTGAGACTAATAACACTGCAAGTCTCAAGAAGTTACGCTGGCTTTTCAAGCGTAACTTTAACGGTATGATGGGGTTGTTAATCTATGGAGGGGGCAATGGATAACGGGGGCAGGGCGACGGCTGGCGTGATCCAGCCGCTCGCGGAGGGAGACGAAGGCGATGGTCTCGTCTATTCGGCTTACGCGCGATTGACGACAGCAGACGGGGATAGCGATCAGGAGCACATTCAGGCAGTTCGAGAAGATGCGGCAATCGTAGAAGAACGGGCGCTGATCGAGGCGGCGAAACACGACGCGGAGGCTTTTGGGCGACTTTATCAGCAGTACGTCAAACGGATTTACAACTATCTCTATCGCCACACGGGAAATCAGGTCGAAGCCGAGGATTTGACGTCGCGCACTTTTTTTTGCGCGTTACGCAGCCTGCACCAGTACAAGGATCGCGGCGGCGCGTTTCAGGCATGGCTGTTTCGCATCGCGCACAATCTGGTGGTGAACTGGTATCGAGATCAAAGCCGGCATCCGGTGATCTCGCTGGAAGTGAGCGGCGATCATCCGGGACAGGCCACACATCACGATGAACCGCACGAGCACATCATCCGCACGGAACGCCGGGCGCTGGTGGCGCGACTCATCGCTCAGTTGCCGGAAGATCGTAAGACGCTGTTGATCCTGAAGTTTGTCGAAAAGATGTCCAATGAGGATATTGGCAAGGTGTTGGGCAAAACAGAGGGCGCAATCAAGTCGCTCTATCACCGCACATTACTGGATTTACGGGAAATATTGCAACAAGAGGATTTTGCCGATGGTCTCTTTTAGAAATAAGTACATACAATTGGGACAGGGGATTCTCCCCCACGAGCAAACGCTGCTGGAACAGTCCATCCAGGCCGTGTTGACGCCGATGTGGCCGACCGAGCGCTTTATTGTCGAACTGGAACGCGACCTCATCGAGGAGGCCAGGCGGCAGGAGCGGGCAGGACAGGGATTACGGATCGCCGGCTGGATTGGCGGGGGCTTGCTCTCTATCGCCGGGGGAATTTTGCTGTGGACCTTGTGGCAGCATCGCCAGACACGGAAGGACGACAGCGAGGCCGGGGTGACTTCCAAACGCCGCTCCCTCTTTGGGACGCCGGAACTTGCCGGCGTCACCCCGGCAACATGAAGATCATTTGTGCGCCATCGTCTCTAGCCGCTACCTTCCCGGAAGCTCCAGGCCCAGCCTCCGGGAAGGTGGCAAATCCCACGTCATCGCGTGCGTAGAACCAACGGCAAGTAGACCTCCTCGTATTCTATCCCTACACTTACCCTCACCGTGACTGCGCCGGTCATCAGATCACTGTCCATGACCTGGGCGGTGATGGTATGTACACCGGTGATCAGCGTGGTCACGAGCAATTCCTGGCCTACGCCGAGCGCGCCATCGATGTCGGACGTCCACACGATGTCGGTGAGCAAGCCGTCTTCCGCGTCGAAGGCTGTGCCGCGCAACAGCACGGCGTCTCCCCAGGCAAAGCGCTGCCCGCTGTGCGGCTCAAGGATAGACGCGACCGGCGCGTGGCGAATCAAACTGAAGACGTCCGAGTCGCTGTAACTGGTATTCACCCCATCACTGACAATCACCCGCACCAGCGCATCGTCGCCGCCCGGCAAATTGCTGAGGTCTTCGACGGTTAGCGTCGTCGTTAGTGTGCCGGAACCCAGGTAAGACCAGGTCTCACCGTTGTCGACGCTGTATTGGACAACTGCGCCCAGCGTGCCAAAACGGCTGACGGGAGTTCCGGCAACACGGTAGGTGTCGGCATAGCGTTCATCATCGTCGGGATCGTAAACCGTCCAGTTGATGGTGAGGCTTTCGCTCACTGTCGCGCCGCTACCCGGTGAGACGACGGTGACGCTGGGCGTGTGCGGGCTGACGGGACGCGCCGCCAGTTCCACCCCCGCGTGGTAGAGCGCAATGCGCGCCGTTCCGGTGATGTAGGGCATGACTTCGCCGAAGAACAGCGGATCGGTGGTGATGTTCTGCCCAAAGCTCACGGCAAGGCTAAAGGGATGGCTGTACAGAATATCGCCGGTGCTGTTTTCCAGGGTCAGGGTGTAAGGATTGTCGGCAGCAAGGGAATCCACCCACGATTGTTCGAGCAAGTGCGTTTTGACCTCGTTGGTCAGGTAAAAGGGATTGAGGAAGACGGTCTGATCCACCGGCGTGACGATCCCCGAAGCGTACAGGTAAACGTCGGCCTGCGCCCATGAGGCAGGCAGCGCAGCGGTCGCCACCGCCTGACCACTCCGGTAGGCCAAAATGGCCCGGTACGTGTAATCGTCGATCCACTGCGGCCAGCCATAGGACATCAGCGGCGTGGCTTCGGTGGGCGCGACGATCTCCGGTTTGGCGATGCTGTAGCCAATCGGCCACGCCAGGCCGTAATAACCATTCGGGTCATTGGGTGCGATCTGGCACGTGGGGTAGAGGTAGCCGGTGTCAACCTCACCACCGGCGGCCTCGCCGCCAGTGCAGTTGATGTGTTTACGACCAAAGTTGTGTCCTACCTCGTGCGCCATCGTGTAACCGCCCAGGGGGTACATCCAGTAAGGATAACCACTGCTGAAGTTCTTGCTCACGTCCATCACCCCAGATGCCTCATCGCCGGGCCGGTACCCCATCCCCCAACGACCTGGCAGGTGACTGGGATGAACCATACCCCAGTAATGCGTTTGCGAACAACCGGGCGGGTCGCTGTGCCAGTTATCGTAATCCCATAGCTTGCTCAGCACATAGCCAAAGTCGCCCGGCAGCGTCCAGTCGCCGCAGATATGACACCACGGTTCGACGGTCCCCCCCTTGAAGACGCGAAAATCGGCAATCGGAAGGATGCGGCGCGTCATCTCGACGATGTCCCAAAACCCCGGATCGTCGATGGAGGCGGTCTGCGGGTGCACATGGACGCGCACCATTACGACGCACAGCGGGGCGGCAGCCTGGTAGGCCACCGTGCGAGAAGCGCTGTTGTTGCCGTAGTTATCCTCGGCGATGGTGTACGCCGGGTTGACCGTCGCCTGGAGTGTCACCGTGCCGCTACGCCAGGACGCGGGCAGGTAAAACAGGAAGGCATCTTGCAGGTTGCCCCGGTCGCCGCCGGTGGTGCGCGCCGTCACGCTAAACTGTGGCGCTAACGGCGAGCCGGGCAAATCGTAGCCGTAACGGGAGCCATACAGCCGCGCGTCCACCCCCGCGACGTCGAAGAACGCCGAATTGACGTAAACGCGCACCCACGTATCCTTATCGGCGATCAACGGCACGCCGTTGGCCAGGTTCTGGATCGCTTGCGTGACCTCCATGGCGGTGACCGTCAAATCGGTGCTGATGGCGGTACAGGTGTCACCGTCGGCGTAAGTCGGCCACTCTTCGACGTGACCGAGCAGGTCGCGAGCGCGGGAGCGGAAGCAGTAAGTGCGCCCAACGATGCCGGTGAAGACGGCAGAGGTGGCCGTCGTTTGCGTCTGCCACGGCTGCCAGGCGCTCCCCGCGACGGCTTCGCGTCGTTCCACGTCGTAACTGACGATGCCGGAACCGCCGTAATCGCCGCCCGACCAACTCACCGTGAAGTTGGGGACGTGCACCGTGGCCGGCGACGAGGCGCTGGAATAGGGCGGCAGCGTGTCGATGTAGATGGGGCCATAATGCGCGGCCCCGGCGGC
>DAOUAY010000412.1:0-5590 GCA_034432995.1 Anaerolineae bacterium
GTAACTATTCAGCCGTCTGCCGTGAGAGGCGGCAGGCAGGCCGGTCGAAATGGCGTACCGACTAAAGCCAGCCGTAACGCTTCCAGAATGTTCTGGCCATTTTTGCGCGCAGTGGAGATGTAGCTGCGAATAGCACAGAAAGTCTTGGCGCCCGTGGTGGTGCGAAAACAGCCGGAGACCTTTTGCTTGAGCTTGACCATGCGCAAATCTCGTTCGGCCAGATTATTATCAAACGGCACATTGAAATCATACATAAAGGCTAACACCGCGCTACGGTGTTTGTCCAAGCGGTCTAGCAGATTCCGGGCCAGGCTTTGCTTCGGTTTTCCGCGCGCTTTGGGGGCGTTCGGCTCGACCTCGGGCAGAGGATTGGCGGCATACCCCGCGTCGAGCACCGTCTGATAGCGCACTTCGAATTGCTGGCGTTGGTCTGGGGGGAGGGTGGGCTGTCCATCCTCACGCCCCACCGCGACACGCGCTTTGATCTCCAACAACAACTGCGCCATATCCGCAGCCCAGGCTTGCTCATGGCGTTCGTGCAAAAACACCAAGTCGCGTAAGTGATGCGCATTGCAGGTGGCGTGTTGGGCGTCAGGATATCTGAAGTAGGAGGCATAATCGTCGTGCATCACCCATCCGCTACGCTGGGGGAGAATATCCAGGGCTGGATGGGCTTTGACGCCGCGATGCGGGTCCACGTCCAGATAAGTCACGTGCGCGGTGCTGGCGACATGCACCCACTGCAAGCGGCTATCCACCCGCAAACCACTCTCATCGACATGCACCGTGTCTGCCGTGTCTTGCAAGTGCGTCTTGACGGCCGCATTCACCGCCGCGACCCGTTCCGCAAGCACCGCGCTGGCGTGGACAATGCTGCCGTCGCCGATGGCTGGCACGTACAAGTCCTCGAAAATCTCGGCGGTGCGCTCCACCGGAATGTGGTGATACTGATTGAAGTAGACCATTTGCCCTTGCAGGATCGGGCCATATTGGGTGGGTTGCATCACGTCCAGCGGAAACTCCGCCTGGGTGACGGTCTGACACTGCGGACAGGTCTTGATTTCCGCCTGATGCTCCGTCACTTCAACCCGCACCGGGGGCAGGTCAAAGACTTGGCGCCGCGCGTAGGTGCTGGCGGCCACATCCGCCAGGTCCGTGTGGCAATGCGGACACTCGCACACGCAATGCACCTGATAGTGATCAGGGTGGTCTACCATATCGAGCGTGTGCCCTGGATGCCCGGGTTGTGCCCCAGCTTTCTTACCGCTGGGTTGGCGGAGACTACGTTGCCGGGACTTTTTCAGCCCATCGCTGCTGGGCGGCTTGCTGCTGTTACGGCTATTCTTCGCCTGGCGATCTTCCAGGGTCTGAACCCGCGCAGCGAGCGTACTGAGCATAGTCTGTAACTCAATGACCAGCTTCAGTACAGCTTCTTCGCCTTCTTGATAAATGGCGCGTATTTCTTCCGGTGTCCGTTGTTGTATTACGAGCATAGCTTGATAGTAGCACAGTTCTATCAGATTTCGATTGGATTGGTATTAGAAAAACCTTAGTTTTGGACGACGGCTGAATAGTTACTCCTGGTTTAGGGAACCTGCCCACGCATCGCTGGCCGCTTGGTAAACGCTTTTGTGATCGCGT
Source organism: Anaerolineae bacterium (assembly GCA_034432995.1). GTDB lineage: Bacteria > Chloroflexota > Anaerolineae > B4-G1 > SLSP01 > DSWT01. The sequence continues at coordinate 1,642 of DAOUAY010000412.1, forward strand.
GTCTACCTCGATTGCGGAGACGGTGACGACACCGCTGGCCGCTGCGCTGGAAATCGGATTTGTGGATACCCAAAGCGGTGAACGGCTACACTACGTCACTTCGGATGGCTTGCTGGTAGACTGGCAGGTCTTCAAAGGGATCGCTATTGTGGCGGAAGAGGCAATCTCGATGTCCGACGGTCAAGCGCCGCAGTACGTTTTCGACGGTCGCATACAGTTGATGGATCTCGCCTATGCCCGCACGCCGACCGGTCTCACCATCACGACCACCTGGACTGTAGCCCACAACCCGGCGTATGACGCTGTGCTGTTCGTCCACGCGCGAGATGCACGCGGAGATCTGATCGCGCAGGTGGACCGCCAACCCTGGGAAGGGTGTTTCCCGACGTCTTACTGGTATCCGGGTCTCGCCATCACGGATACGTTCACATTCGAACTACCCGCTGTGACGCCGCTTGCGCTCACGATGGGGCTATACACGTTGCCGAATGTGTCCCGGCTGTCGCTGGTGGATGCGCATGGTCTTCCCGTACCGGATGACGCGCTGCGTTTTGTGGTGGAGTAGGGGCCTTATGGCGTTGAGGGGCGCTCGACGCGGATAAAGATGGCGTCGGCCTCACCCGCGCTCGCCACGGGCCAGCGTTCCATAGTATCCAACCAGTATGCGCCGATGCGCAGCCAATGCTCGGCTGTTGGCCACAGGTTTGCGAAGCGATGGCGCTGTACGATCATGTCCCCCGATTGCAAAAGCGAAGGTGCAACGCCCAGCCCATCAGCGATGGCCAGGGCTTTGCCTTCTGCTGTCACCCAATGCGCCATCAGCGACAACGGGCGGGTGATCGGCGTCGCCGTGACTTCCCACCAACTTTCCACTGCTGTACCCATTTCATCGGTGTAAAGCGCTAATCCCACGAACGTCAATGGGCCTTGCAAATCGATGCGGGGTGAAAGGGGCGCTATGGCCGTTATAGGCGGCACAATCGCTGCGGGTGAGATGACACCGTGTGTTGTTTCGGGCAGGGCGGGAGCAGAGCTGGCTTCGATAATCGTTGACGCCGCCCGGCGTGATCGGGAAGCGCGCGCCATGATGATCGCGTCCGGTGTGCCAGAGGGCGTAAGCGTCGTAGCTTTCGATGGCTTCATCGACGTAAAAGCCCGGCGGCGTTGTTTCCAGCGCGATCATCCGCAAGCCGCTCGCCAGCAACAACACGGCCAGCATCAGCCATAGCGCGTGTTTCCGGTTTATGTCGATACGTGTGTTCATCCGTTATCCATTGACAACCCAAATCCACGCGCGATGTGGCTGTACTACCACCTCGCGCGTGGATAGCCGTGTCATTCAGGAAAATCAGCGCAGTGTTTGACTGGCTAAACGGGCTGTCGGGCGTTCATGGCACATCGAATCTGACAACGATTGGCGTGTACGTTTCTGTTGTACACGCTGTGTTGAGCGGCCGGCGCGAGAGCGGCACGAACATAACGGTATCGTTGGGCTGTATACCGGTGATGACTGCCTGATGTTGAGTTTTGGGCGTCGTGTTCAATACGGTATAGTTGGAGAAGTTGGTCGGGTTAGGCGCCCTAGAGACAATGGGTAGATAGATCCTTTCAGTAAGCGAGATCTCGATGGTGGACGAGATAGGCGGCTGGTAAGGTACGATTTGATAGCGTACTTGCGTCGAGGCCGGGGCTTGGGTCTTCCAGTTGATCGTCAGTGTCGAGGTGCTTGTTACGATGCGGACGTCATAGATGAAGCCGGAAGGCGTCCAGGCGCCTGGATTGGGCAGCTTGCCATCGGGAAAGGGAACCCGCGTCAGCGAGCCGGCATCCCAGTACGTGGACAATGACCCGGCCACTTCTGGCGCGGTATAGGTCCATACGGAGATCGTGTCGCCGGCGGCTTCTGCCGTGACGCTGCCCCGTGCCCAGGTATAGGGCGCGTGATCGAATTCGGGCGACCAAACCATCGTCGCCGGGAATTGCCCGATGTACGGGTCTGGACAGCGCGAAGTTCCGTCTGGGGGGCAGTTATCCGGCATACTGGTGCCCAGGTTCGTGATTTGCCAGCCGGTAGGATCGATGCCGACCTTTGGATGGTAGTTCCAGGCGTCGTTGCGGTTGTACATCTCGAATTTGTAGAGCGTGCAAGGGGTGACGCCGCTCACGGGTTGGTAAATGCCTGCTATGTACACCGCGCCGAAACGGATGTACCCTTGGGAGTGATTTTTGGTCCCGGTCGCATTTACGTAACATGACTGGCCGGCTGGCGGCGCCGGATAGCAGGTGTTGTGGTGGGGATGTCCGCCGTCGATAAACTCAGGGATGGTTAGAAAATTACCCCACCATTCGAACCATGGCCAGGCCACAAAGTGGTTGGTGGGCCGCCAATAAAATATCCCCAGATCGAAATCTCCATTGACGAGTTGACCGGTGTTCAATTGTTGCAGCATTTCGAGGGTGGGACTCTGGGGTTGCACCGGGCCTTCTGGCGCGTGTAGCGCCGCTGTAGAGGCGGGCGCTAATAGCAAGGCCAACAAAATAAGGGCTAACGCTATATGGAACGGCTTTTTCATCTTTTCTCTCCTATGGTGTAGTATCCTGCTTGTACTGCCTTCCCTAATGGTTCTGTTGCCTGGATCTGACTGACGTTGGCCATGACCGCATCCAATCCTTCGGCGGCGATACGCCGTTGCAGCTCCACGGCCAATGGATCGTCAGCGTCGTCGAAGCGGTAAGCGGCGGCGATGGCCAGGCTAAGCGCGTCGGGCATCGCGCCGGCTTGTTCGACCAGTCGCGCCGCGCCTACCAACCGCTCTTTCGGGCCTAGTTTGCGCAGCGGATCGCGCGCCAGACGGACGACCGTATCGCCCAAGGCGCGGTTGGCGAAATTCTTGCGCAATTCCGTGATGTAGTCATCCAATTCGACGGAATCCATATTGTAGACGGCCCGAAACCCGGCGCGCACTTCGGCGAAAGCGCGCGTCAACACGTCATAAATGACTGGGTCTGCGAGGGCTTGCCAGCTCAGTTGGTAGCCACGCTGGTAGCCCAGATAGCCGAGAATCGCGTGTCCACAATTGTGCAAATATAGCTTGCGCTTGATATAGGCGGTGAAGTTGTCGGTGGGCAGCAGTCCCGCAATCTCTGGTAACTGGCCAACGAAGCGCGAGCGGTTCACCGGCAGCTTCTTGTACGTATCCGCGATAATGAAACTGCAATCCGAGCGCGAATCTTCGCGCGCGCGCATTTCCGCTGTCGGCCTGGGAATCGTGCGCCCGATGACGACATCGACGAAGCCGACGTGGGACTCTGTGTAGGCACGCAGTGCAATGGGAACGTGCGCTAAAACCATCGCCTTGAACGTGGCGGAGGCGTCCTGCATATTCTCGCAGATTAGCACGTAAGTGGCGCAGCCACGTCGCGCTCGGCCCGGCGGATGATGCCGGCCGCGATGAGCGGCGCGATGTCGGGCAGCGAACGAACACCCCCCGCTGTTGTCACCAACGGTGTCCCGACCAGCGCCGTCACCAACGTCTTGTCCGCCCGTGAGTAGAGCGTTCTTGCCACCGGAATGACGAGATCTCCGCGTCTATCGTTCTCCACCAGTCGCAGCGTATACGCCCGGCGCGCGTTCAGCACTGCGATCAACGGTTCGTCGATTTCCACGAAGGTCAGCGTGTAGCCGGATTCACTGAGCAGTTGTGCCAGAAATCCCCGCCCCACACACCCTGCGCCGAACAGCACTGCGCTCTTGTCTGCCCTAGGTTGCTCTGCCGTCACTATCCATTATCCTACCTCGGTTGCGTTTGTGGGGATTATATCATAAGACTCGCCTGAAAAAAGTCGCACTTTAACACCAAGTGGGCGCATAGCGGGAGAAACCCGCCGGATTGAGCCTGCGCCAAAGGTTTCGCAAACGTTGCCGCCAACGTGACAACAAAGTCTCACC
>DAOUAY010000413.1:0-3889 GCA_034432995.1 Anaerolineae bacterium
GGGGAGGCAAGAAAGAATCTTCGGGCGAAAAGCCGTCACTTCTCTTTCACCCACGGCTCGACCAGGTCATACTCAGTAAATCCAACCGAGGCGTGGTAAGGTCCCAACCACCGAGGTTGGCGACCAGGTGCCAACGCCAGTAGTCGAACTCGGCGACGTGCCAGCTCAACTCGCGCAGGCCATTGCGCAGCAGCACCTCGCGCAGAAAGGCGCGAATCCGCCAGTAGTCGTCTTCACCGTGATACAGACGCCGTGTCAGTTCCATTATTGTGCGTCCTCACAGATTCGAAAACAAACTAAGCGCAACGGGGATATCCATAGCGGCGTGAAACAAGATCGAACCTCACTTCTTCCATCCCCATCACCTTGAACATCTCGATACTCTGCACGAGCAACGAGCGCGCCAGCCCGCGCCGCCGCCAGGGACGCCGCACAAAGACTTCCTTGGCGTAGCCACGCTGGCGATGGTACTGCGCGTTCTCCTCTACGTCCAAACGGTTCAACACCATGCCGGCGACTTGATCGCCGTCCCATGCCACCTTCCACAGATGCGGCGTGAAGGCGCGAATCTCTATCCAGCGCGCGAAGTCCGAGTCGGTCGTTGGGCCGTAACCCCAATGATCCTGGCGCGCCTCTTCTTTCGCATCCCACACGGCGCGGTACTGCTCTGGCGCAACCGGGCGCACTTCCAATCCGGGCGGCAGCGGCGCTTCTGGACGCGGGGCATCTACGCGGCAGACCATCTCGATGCAGTTCCTCAGGTGCGCGAAGGTGGACGCCACGTCCTCCACTGTGTTGATGCACACATACTCATCCGCGACGTTGCAGGCGTCGAGAATGGATACGATCGCCGAATAGTCGGCCTCCCCACGGAAACGACGGAAGGTCAGGCCGGGGATCGGTGGTGCGCCAGGAACATCAATCAAAGGCGGCAAACTTACAGATCGCGTTTGACGCCAATGACCGTCAAATTGAGATCCCAAAGTTTGTTGAGAATGCCACGCAGGGCGGCTTGATCGGCAACCGGGCCACTGAGCGTGGTGACGGGCTGTCCGTCAACCTCGGTGGATGTGAGCGTCAGGCCATGCAACCACGCGGCCCATTCGGGGTCGAGCGCCCCCTGGATGGTGATCTGGTAGACCGGTACGGTTCGTCTTTTAGACATCGATTCCTCCAGCATCGGGATTGGGGGATTAGGGGCAGCCTAATTACCAGTTACCAATCCCGGATCCCTCAAATCCCGGATATGTTGAGTATACAACACGACCAAAGGGATTGTCATCCCCAAAATAGATGAATTGTCGGGTGAAAGAGGCTATAACAGGTGGAGGTCTTGCGCGCGCGCCACGGCTTCGTAGCGGCTGTGGACATTCAGTTTGCTGTAGAGGCTTTTAAGGTGCGAGCGCACGGTATGCACGGAGAGGTAAAGCGTTTGCGCGATTTCGTCTGTCGAAAGGGCCGAGGCCAGCAGATGCAAGACCTCGCGCTCGCGTTCGCTCAGGGGTTCAAGGAGAGAAACGCCAGGGGATGGCGGAACAAGCGAGGCAGTCGCCTCTGTTGCGGGCACCAGAAATGCCAGGAGGCGCGTGGCATACGCTGCGTGAAGGTTCCTCCGGCCAACGGCCTCGCGTAGCAAGGGAATGGGGGCTTCACCGAGACTCAGAAAAGCGCGGGTGTAACCCTCCGGTTCGGCAAGTGCGAGTGCCTCTGCCAGCGCCGTCAATGCCCGGTCACGCTGGCCCTGCGCGTCGAAGGCGAGCGCTTCCAGCAGGTGAATTTCGATCAGCAGGGCCGGGCGCTGTTGGCGCTGGGCCACCGGCAGGATGGACGCCAGCACCGCGAGCGCCGCGCTGGGGTCACTCTGGGCGATGTACAGCCGCGCGAGCGCCGCCAGTTCGTACTTGCGCAAGCGATATTCCGGCAGCATGTCCTTTTCCGGCGACAGCGCGTCAGCGGGGAGCGCGTACAGGCCGCGCGCCTCCGCCCAATGCTGTACCGCGTCCAGGTTTCCCAGGGAAATCCAGACCCGCGCCTGCATGATCGCCACGACCCAATCATCGTACTCGGTCATATCGAACTTGACGGCCAATTGCCGCGCCCGTTCGAGAGCCGCCCGCCCAGCCTCGACATCGCCCTGAAGCCAATGAAGCTGTGACAGGCCCAGGTAAGCTTCGAGCGCGCCCACCTCATTCCACTGTTCGATGAGGGCAATGCCTTCCTGGAAATACCGGAGCGCAGCATCGTAGTCGCGCCATTCGCACGCCAGATCGCCCAGGCCCACCAACACGGCCCCGGCGATAGGTAGCCGCCGTCCTTGCGCATCCTCAACGCAACCCAATGCCTTTTGATACAAACCCCACGCCTGATGCAGGTGTCCGTGCCGGGTGTGAAATTCGGCCAACTGGCTTAGAGCCATCATCGCCACCAACACGTTGCCGCTGGCGAGACTCTGCTGCGCCATCAAATCGAGCGCATGGTCGCCAGTTGGACGATTGCTGACGAGGGCGTCGGTCGTACTGATAATCCAGGTCGCCAAAGTGCGTAGCAGCACGCTCTCTTCGGGCAATTGTTCCAGCGCCTGGCGCGCCAACGCGACGGCGCGGGGAAGCTGTATCTGATAAGTTGCGAGCATCGCCCGCAACGCCGCGAGTTGCCCGGGAATCACGTCACTGTAGGTCTCGGCGTCGCGCAGACGCGTCTCAATAAGGCTCAGTGAATGTCCGGAAAGAAGCAATGTCCAAATATGGAAGACGCACAGACTGGGGTTCGCGCGCACGACGTCGTCGGGTAACTGCTGCATCCAATTCTGTAGGGTGATAATTTCGCCGCGCAGGAGCGTCGTTTCAGCGACCTGCGCCACAAGGTGCGCCGCCCACGCGAAATCCTCAGCAGCGAATGTATGCGCGATGGCTTCCGGAACGTCTCCCTGTGCCGCGTACCACGTCGCCGCCCGGCGATGTAATAGCCGCACCTCCTCAGGTGTGCTCCGCCGCAAGCGTTGCTGCAGCAAATCGCCGAACAGCCGGTGATAGCGATACCACTCCCGGCGGCCATCCAGCGGGACGACGAAGAGATTGGCGCGTTCCAGGTATTCGAGAATGGTTTGCGAGTCTGCAAATCGAAAAATCTCAATATCTGCAATTTCTGCTTCCGTCGACGGGGATGGTAATTGCACGCTTTGTTGCTCTACTGCTTTGCTGATTCGCTGATTCACTGATTCGCTGATTCGTAAAACAGCATCGCACAGCGGAGCGCACAACCGGTCGAGAATCGACGTTTGCAGGAGGAAGGTCTGCACCGGCTGCGACTCGCGTTCCAGCACCTCTTCGAGCAGATAGTCGAGGATGTAGCGGTGCGCGCCGGAAAACGCGGCGATGAACGCACTGACATCGCGCTCGGCGCTGATCCCTTGCAAGGCCAGAGCTGCCATGTGCAGGCCGGCGATCCAGCCTTCAGTGCGCGCATCCAGCGCGGCGACATCCGCCACGGCGAGGTTCAATCCCATACGCTGATTCAGGAACGCGGCGGCCTCCTCCGGCGTGAAGCACAGATCGGCTTGCCGCAGTTCCGTCAACTGACCACGCGCGCGCAGGCGGGCAAGTGGCAACGGCGGATCGGCGCGGGCTGCGATGACCAGGTGCAGGTTCGGCGGTTGGTGATCCAGCAGAAAGACCAGCGCATCATGCACGGACTGCGCTGTCACCAGATGGTAGTCATCCAGAACCAGAAGTAAGTCTGCAGGCACAGTTCCGATCTGGTTGATCACTACCGTCATCAGGTCGATCATCTGAGGACGCTGCGGCAATTGTGGCGCGTCGGGAATATCAAGCGCAATCACCGTCCGTAACGACGCAATCAGGTAGGCCCAGAACCGCGCCGGATCGCTGTC
>DAOUAY010000414.1:0-4138 GCA_034432995.1 Anaerolineae bacterium
GGCGTCCCTTACGCCGAAACGCCGCATCGGCTGGGCGATATCATCGGCATCGCCACCGGCAACGCCCATTTCGCCCGCGACGCGGAATCCGTCGAGAAGAAGCCGATGCTCGGTCGCCACGGCGGACTTACGCCGGAGGAGATGCTCGTCCCGCTGCTGGCGGTGCGGTTGGATGCTTGATGCTGGAAGCTGGTTGCTGGAAGCTGGATACTGATTCGTAATTCGTAATTCGTGAGGGGGATTTGATGCTAACCATACGTTACCTGCTCGTTGGCTTGGGCAACCTGGGCCGTCGCTTTTGCGAGGTGATCGTGGAAAAAGCGCCGTTGTTGCGCGAGCGTTACGACCTTGAACTGACACTCGTAGGCGCAGCGGACAGTCGGGGCGCAGCCTACGATGCGAACGGCCTCGATCCGGCGCGCGTCGCGATGATCAAACAGGCGGGCGGCTCGGTCGGCGCGTATCCCGGCGTGGGGCGCGCGGGGTGGGACGCGCTGTCGCTGGTGCGGGCGGCGGAGGCGGATGTGTTGTTGGAAGCCTCGCCGGTCAACCTGGCGCAGGGCGCGGAACCGGGCTTGAGCTGCATCCGCAAGGCGATGCAGAAGGGAATGCACGTCGTCACGCCGAACAAGGGGCCGTTGGTGGTCGCCTACCGCGAACTGCACGCGCTGGCAAAGGCGCAAGGCGTGCAACTGCGTTTCGATGGCACGGTCGCTGGCGGTCTGCCGGCGATCAACCTGGGCGCGCGGGATTTGCGCGGCGCGGTGGTGCAGCGTATCGAGGCTGTGCCCAACCTCGTCACCGGTTATGTGATGGATATGCTCGCTGATGGCGTCTCGTGGGATGCGGCGCTGGCGTTAGCGCGCGACGAAGGCGTGCTCGAGGGCGATGGCTTGTGGGACCTCGAAGGCTGGGACACGGCGGCGAAACTCGTTATCCTGACCAACGCCGTTGCAGGTTTCCCCGCCACGCTCGACGATGTAGGACGCGCCGGGATTGCCGCTGTCGGCGTGGAGGCATTGATGTCCGCGCGCCAACACGGACAGCGTTATCGCCTGCTCGCCTGCGCCGAACGCCAACCGGGCGGCGACTACGCGCTCTCCGTTACCCCGACGCCGCTTTCGCCGGAGCGCCCGCTTGGCCGGCTCGGCCCCAAGCAAATGGGCGTCGTCTACACCACCGACATCTACGGCGTCATCACCGCGATCATCGACGAGCCGAACCCGATTCCGTCGGCGATGACGATGCTGCGGGATCTGTTGGACATTTACAGTTGACAATTCACCCGACTTTCATATAATCATGTCAACGTAATCCGTCAAAGACGGTGAACGGGAGGAGTAGGCGATTGAGAGAGCAGTGCTCTCTCCGTCACTGGGAACAGAGAGTAGGGCCACCGGCTGAAAGCCCTTGCAGTGACAAATCGCCGAAGGTCGCCCGGGAGTCGAGCGGCTGAAGTGGGGATGTCCCCCGGTAGGTCGCTACGGGATCGCCCGTTACAGCGAGCATTCATCGCTCAGGCTGTGGATGGCAGAGTGCGCCGGTGTTGTCGGCGAATCAGGGTGGTACCGCGAAGGCCCACTTCGTCCCTGGACGGAGTGGGTCTTTTTGTGTCTGTAGGGGGAATGGTAACTGGTAATCGGTAACTGGGGATTAGGGATCAGCAATTGGGTTTCTGGATACCCGCTACAAGTCTCCAATCCCCGATTCCCGATTACCAGTTACCGATTACCGATCACTAACCATAGGAGAACCGAACATAGCTGCTTTACCGAAACGCTACGATCCGCAGACCGAGGAACCGCGCTGGCAGGCGTATTGGCAGGCGCAGGGCGTGTATCACTTCGATGTTGACGACGACGCGCGCCCGGTCTACTCGATTGACACGCCGCCGCCGACGGTTTCCGGTCACTTGCACCTGGGGCACGTCTACTCGTACAGCCACCCCGATTTCGTGGCGCGGTTCTGGCGGATGAATGGCTACAACGTCTTCTATCCGATGGGCTACGACGACAACGGCCTGCCCACGGAGCGCCTGGTCGAGAAATGGGAGGGCATCCGCGCCGTCGATGTGGGGCGTGAGGCGTTCATCGAGCGCTGCCTGGCGGTGAGCGAGCAGGCGGAGCGGGATTACCAGGCGCTTTGGCAACGTTTGGGTCTATCGATAGACTGGCGCTACACCTACCGCACGATCGATGCGGAATCGCGGCGCATCTCGCAGCTTTCGTTCCTCGACCTCTACCGCAAGGGGCTGGCCTACCGCAAGGAAGCCCCCGCGATTTGGTGCCCGGAGTGCCAGACCGCGATTGCCCAGGCCGAACTGAACGATCTCGACCGCGAGAGCGCGTTCTACACGCTGGCCTTCGCGGTGGACGACGGCGGCGTGCTGGAAATCGCCACCACCCGCCCGGAATTGTTACCCGCGTGTGTGGCGATTTTCGTTCACCCTGACGATGCGCGCTACGCGGGACTCGTCGGCAAGCAGGCGCGCGTGCCGTACTTCGACCAGTGGGTGCCCATTCTGACCGATCCTGGCGCTGACCCGGAGAAGGGCACGGGCGCGGTGATGTGCTGTACCTTCGGCGATGCGGCGGATGTGGCCTGGTGGCACACGCATCACCTGCCGCTGCGCGTCGCGCTGGACCGCGCCGGGCGGATGACCGATCTGGCGGGCGACTTTGCCGGTCTGCCCTCGCGCGAAGCCAGGCGGCGGATCGTGACCGCGCTGGCGGAGCGCGGCCTGCTTCTGGGACAAAGCCCGGTAGCGCAATCCGTACGCGTCCACGAACGGTGCGACACGCCGGTGGAGTACATCGTCACGCCGCAATGGTTCGTCCGCGTGCTCGACTTCAAGGACGCGCTGCTGGCCTCAGGCGCGAATGTGCGCTGGCATCCCGATCACATGGAAACCCGCTTCCGCGAATGGGTGGAAAACCTCAACTGGGACTGGTGCATTTCTCGCCAGCGTTACTACGGCGTGACCTTCCCCGTCTGGTATTGTGATGCCTGCGGCGCGATCATCCTCGCCGAGGAAAACGAACTGCCTGTAGACCCGACCACGCGCCCATCTGCCGCTTGCGCCGGATCACAATCCGGTGCCGCTTGCGCCGAATCACAATCCGGCGCCGCTTGCGCCGAATCACAATCCGGCGCCGCTTGCGCCGGATCACAATCCGGCGCCGCTTGCGCCGGATCACAATCCGGCGCCGCTTGCGCCGGATCACAATCCGGCGCCGCTTGCGCCGGATCACAATCCGGCGCTCCCCGACAATGCGCCTGCGGCGGCACGTCCTTCGCGCCGGAGACAGACGTGATGGACACCTGGGCCACCTCGTCGCTCTCTCCGCAGATCGTCGGGCAGTGGCTTGCCAACCCCGCGCTCTACGCGAAGGTCTACCCCTTCTCGCTGCGCCCGCAGGCTCACGAAATCATCCGCACCTGGGCGTTCTACACGATCGTGAAATCGCATCACCACTTCGGCGCGACGCCGTGGACTGACGCCGGCATTTCGGGGTGGGGGCTGTTGCCGGAAAGTCCGAACAAAACCGAGCAACCAAACGAGAGTAAGAGCGGCAGGAGTAAGATCAGCAAAAGTCGCGGCGGCGGGCCGATGCCGCCCATGGAGATGCTCGAACAGTATTCGGCGGACGCCGTGCGCTATTGGACATCGAGCACCGGCTTCGGCAAAGATTCGATCATCAGCGAAGAAAAAATCCAGATTGGCGCGAAATTGATCACCAAACTATGGAACGTCGCCCGTTTCGCGGAACGATTCTTGACGCCGCCGGCCTCTCTACTGTCATCGTCCTCCCCCTCCACGGGGGGGACTGAGGGGGGGCTATCCCCCGCCGACCGCTGGATTCTCGCCCGCACCCAACGCCTGATCCGCCGCGTCACCGATCTGTTCCACGGGTACGATTACGCCGCCGCCAAAAGCGAAATCGAGACTTTCTTCTGGCGGGATTTGGCGGATAATTACCTCGAAATGGCGAAGCTGCGTCTTTACAACGGGGACGCAGCCCGTGAGGACACGGGGGCATCTTTCACCGTTGCCCACGTCCTGCTGGCGACGCTCAAGCTGTTTGCGCCATTCCTGCCGCACGTGATGGAGGCCATTTACCAGGCGCTTTTCGCGGAA
>DAOUAY010000415.1:0-3259 GCA_034432995.1 Anaerolineae bacterium
ATCATGTGGAACGCATAATCAATGTGGGAAGGCGCGGCCTCGGCCAGACGCGCCTCCAGCGCCTCAGCGAAGCTCTGCCCCGGAAACTGCGTGGCAAAGTCCACGACCGTGGTCACACCGCCGAAAGCTGCCGCGCGGCTCTCCACCTGCCAGTTGCTCGGCGAAGCGTAGATGCCCGTGTCAAGCTGGATGTGCACGTGCGCATCGATGACGCCCGGCAGCACCAGCAGATTTGTCGCATCCACCACCTCGGCCCCGCGCGGCGCGGGCAAATCCTGGCCGATGGCCTGAATCTGCTCGCCGCGAATCAGCACATCGGCGTCCAATAGCGTCTCCGGCGCCACCACCGTTCCACCGCGAATCAGGATTGTCTGCGGTTTTACCATAAGCACCTCACTGATCAATAGTTTCGCGTTACTCGACATATTTACTACGTTACTGAAAACTGGCAACTGAAAACTGCCTCACCTGTATTGTAGCCAATTTCCTGACCTTGTCACCTTCCGCGGACTCTCCCCTTCCTGCCTTCTCGCTGTATAATGGCGGTATGGAACGATCCGGTTTTGGACGCTACTATGCCACTGCTGTTGCGTTGATCGCGCTCGCGTTTGGGCTACGGATGTGGGGGCTGACGGCGACCTCGCTGTGGTACGACGAAACGTTCGTGCTGTACCACGCACGGCAGGGTGTGATTGCCGGGACGCTCGGGCTGCTGCGCGAAGACAACGCGCTACCGCTCCATGGGCTATTGCTGGCGCTGTGGATCAAAATCGCAGGCAGTGGTGAATTCGCGGCGCGCTACCTCTCCGTGCTGCTTGGCACAATCGCAGCGGCGTTGGTACTGCGATTAGGCGGGGCAGTCCAGGGAAAACGCTACGGTGGATGGGGCGCGGCATTGGCCTACGCCACCCTGCCGATCTACGTCTATTACACGCAGGAAGTGCGGATGTATGCGCTGGTCGTCCCGCTCGCCGCCGCCTTCGCCTGGACAGGCTGGCGGCTGTTCGAACGAGGCAAGGGTGGCGCGGCTTACGTCATCCTCGGCGCAGCGATGATGACGGCGCACCTCTACGCGGGGCTGTTGTGGGCGGCGATGCTTGTGTGGGGAAGTTGCAAATGGCAAATGGCAAATGGCAAATCACGAATCATAAATCATGAATCACGAATCATGAGTCACACATCACGCATCACGCATCATGGCTGGTGGAAGGCGAACTTGTGGCTGGGGTTGACGGCGCTGCCGATTGCGGCGTGGGCCGTGTGGCGCGCGCAAACGGACGCGACGGCAGTTTCAGCGATACCGATGGAGGCGCTGCGGTGGATTCCGGTGCTATTTGGCGTGGGGCAGTATCTCCCTGAGCCGTGGACTTCGCTGTTTCTGGTGATCGCGGCGCTGGCGCTCATCGCCGCCGTCATCGGCCTTTGGCGCGCGCGCCGTGTGGATGGTATAGTGTGGCTACTCATCACGCTGATCCTGCCGGTCGTCCTGCTCCTGGCAGCCACCTTCGTCAAAGCCAAGTGGAGCGAGCGTTACCTGCTCCCCTCCTTCGGTCTCGCGCTCATCGTTGGCGTGGGGGTAGGATGGGAATGGCAAATGGCGAATGGTGAATGGCGAATCAAGAATCGAGAATCAGCGAATCAGCGAATCAGCGAATCCAGCATCCAGCATCTTGCCTCTTGCTTCCTGACTCTTGCCTCTTGCCTCTTGCCTCTTGCCTCTTGCTTCTTACTCGCAGGTTGGCTCGCGCTTGCGGTTCCGGCGCTGGCGCGGCAAGCACAGGGGACGTGGGCAGTGGGGATCATCGATGAGTGGCATCCGCGCCCGGATTTTCGCGGGGTCGCTCGATACATCGAGTCACACAGCACGTCCGATGATGCGATTGCCGTCATCGGCGGGTATGCGGCGCACACGCTGGATTATTATTACGATGGCCCGGCGCACCTGTTCGGCCTGCCATTCGAGACGCGCGTGCTGGACACGAGTCGTCCATTGGATTTACGAGAACTGGCGACACTAGAACAGCAAACAGCGACATCCAAACGGCTGTGGCTGGTGCTCTGGCAAGACTATCTTGCCGATCCAACAGCATTGGTGTTGAGCCTGCTCGTCGAAAGCTGCCGCCGCTTGCCGGTGGACGCCAAATTCACGAACGTTGGCGTCGTCCTGTTCGACCTGACGACGTGCGGTCCACTGGACCAGTTAGCCAGCCCGCCGCATCCGCTGGAAGTGGATTTCGTCGAACCGATCCGACTCACAGGCTACGATCTCATCAAGACCGGCGAAACGTGGGAAGCAAATCTGTGGTGGGAAACGTCGGGGCCGCTGCCGACGGCCTATCTCGTGTTCGTCCATTTGATCGGCCCTGACGGGACAAAGATCGCCCAACACGATCACATCGCCGGAGCGGATGCGTATCACACCGGGCAGTGGACGCCAGGCACAGTATTGCGCGACCGCTTCTTTCTGAACGTGCCGGGCGGCGTATGCCCCGGCTGCACCTTGCGCGTCGGTTTGTACACAGATCAAGGCCGCCTCCCCCTGCGCGACGGCGGCGATACGGTAGAAATCGCCCCGTAGACAGGTGGTTGGATGGTTCAATCATTCGCTGATTCGCAATTCGTAATTCGTAATTCGTAATTCGCAATTCGCAATTCGTAATTCGTAATTCGCAATTCGTAATTCGCTGGGGGAGGACATCGTGCCAAAACACATTCTCATCGTAGACGACGACGCACTGCTGCGCCGCAGTGTGGCGTTCAATCTGGAGCAGGCCGGATTCCGTACGGAGACGGCGGGGACGGCGGAGGACGCGCTGGCGCAAGTGCGTCTCGACCCGCCGAACTTGGTCCTACTCGACATCGGCCTGCCGGGGATGGATGGGCTGGACGCGCTGCGCGCGCTGCGACAACAGATCAACGTGCCGGTGATCTTCGTCACGGCCCGCCGCCGAGAGTTGGATGAGGTGCTCGGCCTGGAATTGGGCGCCGACGACTATGTGACGAAGCCCTTCGATTTCGACGTACTACTAGCGCGCGTCAAAGCCGTACTGCGCCGGTCTGGCAGCGCCGCGCCCACGCCGGCCGAAACCACGCCGCTCGTCGTCGGCGACCTGGTGATTGACCAGGCGGCGCATACCGTGACCGTCACTGGACGGCCCGTAGACCTGGCCCCGCGCGAATTCGATCTGCTGGCGGCGCTGGCCCAGGAAACCGGGCGCGTGATCTCCGTAGACGCTCTGCTGGCCCGCGTGTGGGGTGC
>DAOUAY010000416.1:0-16339 GCA_034432995.1 Anaerolineae bacterium
GAATGGCAAATGGCAAATGGCGAATGGCGAATGGCGAATGGCAAATGGCGAATATTTGGTCACGGTGCGCAAATCTCCGGCAATGGGCCGGTGTGGTGCGGGTCGAACCATTTGAGCAACGGTTCTTCCACCGCCCAGAGTTCGTCGAATAGGGCGCGGATTTTGTGCAGCGGTAGAATTGCCGCCGTCAGTGGATCGAGCGCGCAGGCGTGGAAAGCTGCCTCCCGGTCGCGGTTGAGGACGGCGTGTACGGCGAGTTCTTGCACGGCGATGTTGGAGCGGTTGAGCGCCGCCAGTTGCGGTGGCAGATTTCCGACGTGGCACGGATGCACCCCGCGCGCGTCCACCATACAAGGGACTTCCACGCAGCAGCCGTCGGGCAGGTTGGTGATGAGATCTGTGTTCATCACGTTGCCGTTGAAGCTGTAGGGAACGTTGGTCAGCATTGCTTCCATGATGCCGGTGGTGAACTCGCGGGAAAGGCGCAGCTCGCCAACGGGCGCGTCGCCATCGTCCACGCCGGTGTCCTTCATCCACTCGCGGACGTTGCGCGGCGTGTCCGGGACTTCGCGGATTCGCAGGCCAAAACGCGCTATCAGCTCCGGTGTCTGGCGGAAGTACGGTAGATACTCGGAGTTGTGGTGGCTGCTCTCGGTGACGAAGTAGCCAAAGTGCTTCATTAGCTCGAAGCGCACTTCCTCACCGACGACGTGCAGCGGATCGGCGGCGAACTGGCGCAGGCGCGGGTAGAGGTCCTCCTTGCCGCGTTTTAGTTCGAGCACCCAGGCTTGATGGTTGATGCCCGCCACCCAATACGAGACCTCGTCATACGGCACATCGACCATGGCTGCCAGTTGCATCGTCGTCCCCTGAACGCTGTGGCAGAGGCCGACGTTGCGCACCGACGAATCGGCCGAGTGCAGCCAGGTGAGCATTGCCATCGGGTTGGTGTGGTTGAGGACGTAAGCGTCGGGGCATAATTCCTCCATGTCCCAGAAGAACTGGTGCTGCACCGGCCCGGTGCGCAGAAAGCGGAAGACGCCGCCCACGCCGATGGTGTCCGCAACGGACTGCTCGATGCCGTACTTGCGGGGGATTTCGATTTCCTCTTTGGCGGGATAACCGGCATAGGCGGCCCCGCCGACGGCCACAGAGGTGATGACGAAATCCGCGCCCGGCAGCACCTCGCGCCGGTCGATGGAGGCCTCGACTTTCGTGGGCAGGTCGTAACGGTCGATGGTGCGCTGCACGTAGTCGGTCGCTTTCTTCAGCCGCCCGGGATGGATGTCGCACAGGCAGATTTGGGCCTCGCGGAGATTCTCGCGGGACATGATGTCCACGGAGAGCCGTCCGCCAAACCCGCTGCCTGCGCCGATGATGACGATTTTGGTCATGGTGTACTCCCTTTAGCCTGGTAGTCGTTAGTCGGATAGTCGAAAGTGTAAATAACCAACTTCCCGCTCGGGCCGGTCTCTGACCGTGCCCGCCGATGCCTGACGCCACGGTGGCGCGGTCGGAGACCGGCCACAGCTTCGGGAAGTTATACTTTTACGAACCCAAAGTATGCCAGAGAGTTTAAGGCAATTTGTAGGGTTGTCAAAGTGCGTTAGCGCACGATTTTGAACCGCGAGAAGAGCACCGCCGTGAGCACGTGAAAACCGCCGGCGATGAAAAAGACTATGGGGATGCCAACCCAATCGGCGAGGAAGTTGCCTACCAGCGGCGCGAAGAAGATGGTGAGGCTGGCCAGCATCGTGTTCAAGGCGATGAAGCTGGGCCGTCTTTCGGTTGGTGAGACGGCCAACAGCGTGTCGAAGAAGGCGATGTCGACGCCGGTGGTGAAAAAGCCTTGCACGACCGCAATGAGCGGCAGCCAGAGTTGATCCTGCGCCAGGCCGGTCAGCACAGGGTACAACCCCAAGAGTGTCGAGCAGATCAAAAGTGGCGCGCGATATCCCTTGCGGCTGATGAGCCTGCCCCAGATGATATAGCCGACGATCAACGCCAATTTGCCCACTGTTGCCTGCCAGCCGATCCACAGATCTGAAGCGCCCAGATTGCGAATCCAGTAGATGGTGTACAGTGCAGATGGCAGGTTCACGCCAAAGCGCAGGACTGTGGCGGCGATTTCGTATTTGACGAAGGCCGGCACGTTCATCGTGTGCAGGTACGTGCGCGCGCGTTGTCGTAGCGCAATTTGTTCGCTCTCGGGTCGTTCCGGCGGGACGTTCTCCGGGATGCGCAACTTACCGAAAAAGTAAATCCCCGCCATTCCCCCGACGAACGAGACGAAAAACACGATCTGGTAGTTCAGCGGGAAAGGTAGCCGGTCGAGGACGTAGCCAAATGCTGCCGTCGAGATCGCCGTGACCACGCTGAGGATGGCCCAACGCATCCCGTTGACCCTGGCGCGCCGTTCCGCCGGGATGACTTCGGCGACGACGGCCATCCACGACGATTCCAGTAGCGTCGCCGGAATGGATTTGATGGCCCAGATCAGGACGATGATCTCCACCAACCCTTTGTCGACCAGGAAGGGCAGTATGGCGATCAGCAGGAAGGAGGCTCGATGGGAGACGCGCACCCGGTTGGTGTAGCGTACCAGATCGCGCTGCTGCTCGACGATGCGCCCTGCCGGAATCGATGAAACCGCCATCACGAGGGCTGGCAGCGACGTCAGCAAGCTGACCATGAAGTTCGATGCGTCAAGCCGCACGGCGAACACCGAGATGAAGCCGAAGATGCCGCCCATCATCAGCCCTTGGAGCGCCGTGTCGATGGTGAAGTGGACGATGTTGCGGTTCACCACGGAAAGCTGGTTGATTCGTAACCACCGTAATTGCACATTCATAAAATGCGATATGTTTGAGAATAGTCTGGTAGTCGCTAGTCGCATAGTCGATTGCTAGAACCTCGCTGATTTGTCATATCGGCTTAATCTGCTAACTGGACTGCGGGCACGATGTAGTCCTCGATCAACGCAACCAACGGACGGTCATCGTCCATTCTGGCGGTGAAGACGACGACCATCTCATGGTCTGGGATGACGAAAATGAGCTGCCCGTAGTGTCCTTTGGCGGCGTAAGCGCCCCATTTCGGATACGTCCACCATGTGATGGGCGCTAACCTGATTTTAATGTACAATGCCAAGAATGGAAACGACTTCACGATACGACCATAGACTTGACAGCGCCCTGACAAATTCCTGGGAGGCTCGATGCTAAAGCTGCCCTCGATGCACGATTTTGGTCGTGACGCGAGACTCCTGATTGTCATAACGGGCATCCTGGCGATCAGCTTTTTCGGCCTGTATGCCCTGTTGCGGGTGATCTACGTCCTGCGGCTGGGATACGGTCCGGAGTACGTCGGCATTTTCAGCGCCACGGGCGCGTTGACGTATATGAGCATGGGCGTGCCGAGCGGCGCGCTGGGCGCGCGTCTGGGCACGCGCAAGGCGATGTTGATCGGCGCGCACATTCTCATTGTGGGGATGATCATGCTCCCGCTGGCCGAGTATATGCCGCTTGCGTTGCGGGATTTCTGGCCTTTTTTCTCGCAGGTTATCCTCACCAGCGGTTGGTCGATGTGCAATGTGAACCTCGTCCCGGCGCTGATGGCCTCGACCACCGAGTGGACCCGCAACAGCGCCTACGCGCTCAGCAGCGCCTTCCGCGAGACAGGCACACTCGTCGGCACGTTTGTCGGCGGGCTGTTGCCGGGGATGTTCGCGGGCCTCCTCGCGCAATCGTTGGATGATCCCGCGCCTTATCGTCTCGCCCTGTGGGTTGGAGCAGCGTTGGCGTCCGTGGCCTTGATTCCGCTGCGCCGGATCAAAAAGGCTGCTGCGCCGGTGACAAAAAAGCATACCGGCAAGCCGCGCAGCCCGGCCCCTATCCTGCCAATTGCGTTGATGTCGGTCTACATCTTTATCCGCCACGCGGGGTGGGCGACGTGCCAGAGCTTCTGCAACGCCTATATGGATGCAGACTTGCACTTGAGCACCTCGGCGATTGGGTTGATTACGAGCGGTGTGCAGGTGGTGGCGATCATCGCCTCGCTACTCACGCCCCGGGTGATGGCGCGTTATAGCAACAGCGGCGCATTGCTGATTGCCACTGTGGGCGTCGCGCTGGGTCTGTTGCCGTTGGGCCTCTTCCCGCACTGGGTCGCCGCCGGTATCGGACGGACCGGCTACCAGATCTCCACGGCGATGTGGATACCTATCTTGCAAGTCTTCCAGATGGAGTTGGTCGACCCGGAGTGGCGAGCAATCACTTACGGCATCTCCTCGATGGCGATGGGCTTGGGCTTCGGGGCATTGAGCCTGGCGGGCGGGTATATCATCCACGCCTTCGGCTATCGCAGCATCTTTCTGGTCGGCGCGGCCCTGGAATTGGTCTCGGCGGTCGTGTTATGGGGCGTTCTTAAGTGCCGAAAATGCGCGACGGGGGTCGCTTCTTGACTGCAAACCGCGCATCACGGGAATTTCCGCGAATTTTTTAGGTCTGTAATAAACGACTTCCCGCTCGGACCGGTCTCTGACTGCGCCCGCGTATGCGCTGCGGTGGCGCGGTCGGAGACCGGCCTCAGCTTTTGGGAAGTTATGCTTTTACAGACCCTTAACCCAGCAGTTTGTTCAACGGGTTCAGAACGGTTTTCCCTCCCAGTCCGCGTATCGCCTCATCCGTGATCCCGGCTTCCTGCAAGGGGCGGATGACGTTCTTGAGCAGGTTGGGCACATACGATTTGAGCAGCGCGCACGAGCCGGGTTCGGGTTCGATTGTCACCGCGCCGAGAGTAGCCGGGAGCAGGCAGGTGTTCCCAGGGCGCAACGTCTCCCGCTGTCCTTCCCAGACCACCGTGGATGTTCCCTCGATCTGCGAGAGCACGAAGAACCGCTCGCCGTCGCAGTCCAGCGTGTACGGCGCGTTCAAGTCGAGGCGTTCGAGCGCGAAGTGGGTGCACGCCAGAACGAACGCGCGCGTGTTTACGCCTTCGCGTAGTGACACCGGCTGCGTTTTCCCGTCGAAGCCGTCCTCGATGTGGACGCCTTCCAGAGCGGCGCGAACCTGCGCTTCACGTTCTGTCTCCGGAAGCGCCGGATCGGGTGGCAGCAACGCGATGTAAACGTCAGAGTTCTGCATGATCTCGTAGAAGAGCACGCCGCCCGCGGAGTAGTGCATCGTGCCGGCGTAGAGCAGGAAGGCATCGCCGGGTTGTACGGCGTATTCTCGCATCCATTCGCGGATCGACCCGTCTATAATGGCGTCGTGAACGGCGGTCTCGGTTGCGCCCGCGACGTTGCCGCAGTGGATCGTCGCGCCTTCGCGGACGTGGAGCATGTACCACGCCTCGGTTTTACCGGGATCGTCCAGGCCGCGCTGCGCCGCCAGCGCGTCGTTGTGGTGCGCTTGTTCGGCGAGGACGTTGGAGGCATCCAGAAACTTGATGAGCAGCGGGAAGCGCATCCCACAGCGGGCGACGACGTCGCGGCCCAGGAACTCGACGCCGTACTCGTCGATCAACTCGTGCAGCGTTTTCCCCGCCAGCGCGCCGTTACTGACGATGCTGGACTCCGGTCCCCGGTCGCATACTTCCCACGTCTCGGCGATGCGGTGGTCTGCGGGCAAACCTTCTTTCGCGTAGACCTCGGTGATCCAGCGGTTGCCGAAGGTGTAGTTTCGTAGAATCTCCTTGAAACGTAGCGGATATAGCATTGAAAGCCTCCTTACATCATACAAACCGCGAATCTCGCTAATTTACGCAAATCTTGTAGCAGTCAAGATGATCTTGCAATCACGAATCGAAGAATCGTACACGGATTTCACGGATTTCACGGATTCTACGGATTTTCAGGGAAAGAAAATCGATGCGCTTCGAATCAGCCGCGACTACTCGCTAATCTCGGCGTACTCGAACCAGTCGAAGTCGGCGATGGCGGCGCTGTTTTCGCCATTGGCGCTGGCATACATACCAAGATAAACGCCTACAAAGCCGCCTGCGACCGTCGTGCTGAGGATGCGCCCGTCCACATTCTCGGCGATGGGCTGCCAGGCTTCCGGGTCCGTGGCGACGTAGAAGTTGTACGCTTGCTCATACGCCTCGACCTTGAGGTAGATACGCCCGCCTGCGATGCTGTTTTCGGCCAGGATGGTTTCTGCGCCTTTTTGACGTTTGATTAGGCGGATCGTGTCATTCCCTGTCATCACGAAGCGGAAGTGGAAGTCGCTGTTTTGCAGCAGCACGAGACCGGCCTCTTCGTTCGACGCGCCGGGCGTGAATTCTATGGCCGTCCGCGCCGTGAAGTTTCTGTGCTGCTGCCGCCGTCCCACGAAGCTGGGATTGGCCCACTCGGAGAGCTTTTGCGGACGCAGTTTGAGACGCAGGTAGCCGGGGCGCTCGGTCAGGCTGTAGAA
Source organism: Anaerolineae bacterium (assembly GCA_034432995.1). Taxonomy (GTDB): domain Bacteria; phylum Chloroflexota; class Anaerolineae; order B4-G1; family SLSP01; genus DSWT01. The sequence continues at coordinate 6,417 of DAOUAY010000416.1, forward strand.
CTCGTCGCGCGGCGTGCGTAGGAAATTCCAGACGTAGTCCAGTTGCGCGCTTTCGAAGTGGTCGCAAGCTGGGCGCGTGGGCCAGATGTGCTCCGGCAGGTTCGGCGCGGGATACTCGAACTCGATCTTGCCGCTGCCGGGACTGACGATGGGCCAGCCGTGTTCCCATATCAGCGGCGCCATGAACGTCTCGCGGCCCAGGTTGAAGTAGTGATCCTCGTTGGGGTCGCCGTCGGGCAGGAAGACGCGCTCCAGCCGCCGCCCGCCGTAGGGCCGCATCGCCAGGCAGACCAGCCACCATTCGCCGTTCTGCGTCTCGATGATGTCGGCGTGGCCTGTGCCGGTGATAGGGTGATCCTGTCCCAGGTGGCGGTGGGTGAGGATGGGGTTGCGCGGGTTGTTCTCGTAGGGACCGGTGATGCTCCGGCTGCGCGCAATCGTGACGGCGTGGTTGTGGCTCGTGCCGCCTTCCGCAATCAGCAGGAAGTACCAGCCGTTGATCTTGTAGAGGTGCGGCGCTTCGGCGTGGATGCTGTCCTTCATCATGCCGTCATACAGCGCGTATTTCTCGCCGGTGAGTTGCATCGTCTGCAAATCCAGCTCTTGCAGCCAGATTTCACGATGACCGCGATATTTCTCGCCCTGCGGGGGGATGCGGTTGCCGGTGTACCACACGCGCCCGTCGTCATCGAAGAGGAGCGAAGGATCGATGCCCGGCGCGTCCTTCAGCCAGTACGGCTCCGACCACGGCCCCGCTGGATTGGTCGCCGTGACGATGAAGTTGCCGTGCTCTTTTGTCCCCGCCACGAGCGTGTTGATCACATAGAAAACGCCGTCGTGATAGCGGATCGTCGGCGCGTACAGCCCGCCGGAAGGGCGCACGTCGTCCAGCGGCAGTTGCGAAGGCCGGTCGAGCGCGTGCCCGATTTGTCGCCAGTGCATCAGATCGCGGCTGTGAAAGATCGGCAGGCCGGGGAAGTATTCGAAGGTTGAGGTCACCATGTAGTAATCTTCGCCGACGCGACAAAACGCAGGGTCGGGGTAGAACCCGGGGAGAATGGGATTATGGTAAGTTTTCGACATCGATATCACCTCGTAGTTATGATTTATGTACTCGTGGAGCACGGAGAAATGTTGGCAGAGCATTGCCAACGTCTCGTGCGGCATGAAACCAAAGCAGTTATTTGCTGCGCAGTCGTGTTTCGACAAGCGCCAGGAACTCCCCGAAGTCCCGCAGAGCCGGACGTATGCTGCTGTGCAAGATTGAGTAGTCAATCGCCAGCGAAGCGTTCCCGAATGGCTGGAGATCGTCGAGGAGTTGGCGCAGGTACGTGAGTTTTCGCAACAATACATCAGGCGGCATGGCGCACCCCCATAGCGAACTCGTGTAGACGTTGACGCGCTGCACGTCGAAAGGGCAGGCTGTCATTGTAGGCGTGCCACAGTTCCAGGCGTTTTTCATCTGTTTTGTTTCATGCCTTTATTGTAGCATGGGAACGTTCAGTTGGCTATTCTGCCGCCAACCAGTTGGTCAATATGCACGAATGGCGAATCTTGAATTCGCGCTGATTCGTGAAGATTCGTGGTAAAAATCTCGCCGCGTGTGCCTACATCCACGCGCGCTTGTGCATCCACAAAAACATCCCCACGGGCAGGAGCAACATCACCGCCATAAGCGCGATGAATGCGCCCTGACTTGTCCAGGCGTCGAACCGGAAGGTTGGCTGGAAGAAGTTCATCCCAAAGAACCCGGCGAGAAACGAGATCGGCATGAACATCGTGGTGATGACGGTCAACGTCTTCATCACCTCGTTCATGCGGTTGTTGATGACCGACAGGTACGTGTCCAGCGCGCCGCCGACCAGATCGCGCAGGCTCTCGCTGATGTCGTAGAGCCGCACCAGATGATCGTACACGTCGCGGAAGAAGACGCCGTATCCGGCAGGGATAACGGCATAGTCGCCGCGTCCCAACTTGTTGAGCGCCTCGCGCTGCGGGCCGATGATGCGCCGCAGCGTGAGCAGCGCGCGCTTGAGGCCGAAGATCTGCTCCAGGACGCTCGGCGCGGGATTGTCGAACACCTGATCCTCGATTTCGTCGATAGTGATGTCGATGTCTTCGACGACCGGCATGTAGTCGGCGGCGACCTCGTCGGCCAGCTTGTAGAGCAGGTGCGCGGGGCCGCGTTCCAGGTGACGCTCGTCGCGCTGGCACAGGTTCCACACGCGCTCCACGGCTTTCAACGGCGTGTCATGGTGGGTGACGATGTAATTTGCGCCGACGAACACGTCCAGTTCCAGCGTGTCGATGTTGTTTTCTTCGACGTTGTAGCTGACCGCGTGCAGCACCAGATACAGGTATTTGCCCCAATCATCCACTTTAGGGACGTGTGATTCTTCCAGCGCATCGTCAATCGCCAGGGGGTGGAACCCGAATACATCGCGCATAATAGGTGTGCAGGCCTCCGGTGACTCTTCGCGCAGATCCAGCCACAGCAGCCCCTCTGTGTCGCGCAGCAGTTCCGGCAATGCTTCTACAGCGACATCCGTGCGAATTTCTCCCGCGCTTGTGAAATATAGGATACGAATCATAGAACCTCCCAGGTAGACGGTAGCCAGTAGACGGGGGGCTCTCCCTCTGTCTACCGTCTACCGTCTACCGTCTACTTCAAATGACTTCCAGGTAATCGCGGTCGGGCAAGGCCGGGAACGGCGCGGTTGGCAGCGTCTGGTACCAGTAGGCGACCGAGGCGATGTCGTCTTGCAAGGGGAGATAGCGCCGGTAGCTGCGCCAGCCGAGCGCCTGGATCGTCACCTGCAAGTCCTGCCGGAAGCGGATTGGATCGACGATGTGCCAGCGGTACAGGCCGAAGCGCTGCTGCGAGCGGTAGACGCCGTCGGGCTTGATGACCTGGTGCAGTCCGCTGTAAGGCGTGCTAAAGGGCTGGTACTCGCGCGTCGCCGGGTTCTCGAAGTTGTACGAACCGCAGAAGTAATCCTCCGTTCCCGTGCCGCAGATGGTGGGAAACTCGGCGTCGCCGTCCATGTAGAACTTGATCTCGCCCTCGCCCCACCAGCCGGTGTTGTTGACGCCCCACGCTATGTATGTGCCGACGTAGTGCCCCTGCCCACGCACGCCGTCGAGGAGCGTGTAGACCTCCTTGTAGGGCAGCGGGTTGGCGCGGCGGAACTGCGCGTGGAAGTAGCCCACGTCCTCCGGCACATCGGTGAGCGTGTAGTTGACCTGGTAATAGAGGGTCATCCGCTCCTCGCCGATGTTCTCCATGGTGATGCGGCAGCGTTTGTGGAAGGGCATTTCCCAGTAGCAGTTGAACGCGCTGCCCGGATTGACGCATACCGCCAGCGATGACAGTTGCGCGTACTGCCCCCAGCCCATGGCGAAGAAATCGCCCACCGGGCACTCCACCGACGGCTGCTCCTGATCGTCCCAGTAGACGCGCAGGATGCTGTAGCGCCAGTTGCCGGTCGGCGTCATCCAGATTTGCTGGATTGCGCCGGGGCCTTCGATATCCGCCAGCGTGAACGTCTGGCCGGGATCGATGCCCACCGAGGGCGAAATCTTCCAGCCCTGCCCCAACTCGCGGGCGCATCCCGCGCCGGTTCCTTCGAGGGCCATGCCCGCTTTGCCTTTCTCGCCGGTAAAGTTCTCCGGGCTGATCGAGCGCGACTGCGCGTGCGAGAGGCGGGCGAGGTTGCCGATGTGTAAGCCTAAGCCGTTGAATGTGGTCATTGTGTGCTCCTTTTCGACAGGATGAACAGGATTTTGGGTTTGGCGTGCTTGCCGCCCCCGAATTACTAACGCATAGCTGAAGTTTGTAAATTATGCTTATCGACCGAAAAACCCCGCCAGCAGCGGATTGACAATCTCCGGCTTTTCGTGATGCGGAATGTGCCCCGCGTCGATGGGGTGAAATTCGGCCTGGGGGATGGCCTGGCGAACTTTGGCGCTGATGGCGAAGGGCACGGTTTTGTCGCTGCGCCCCCAGAGCAGCAGCACCGGGCGGTTTTGTTGCCCGACAGCCCGGTACGCGTCGATCATCGCAAACAAGCGCCCGTGTCGCCACGTCGACAGGATCGCCCGCTTGAAGCCCCGATAGCGCATTTGCTCGCGGTAGCGGGGGGCGAGTTCTGGCGCTTTGTCGCGCGCGTAGGCGTCTCGCGCCATACCCATCAGGATCAATTTTTCGCTGAAGTGATCTATGAGCCATTCGCCCACAAGCGGGATGCGTAGCAGGTGCGCTGGTAAGGGCTGGCGGATCGGCATTCCGGAGGGATCAATCAACGCCAGGCGGCGCACACGCTCTGGATGGTGCGCTGTGAAATAGACGGCGATCCCGCCGCCCATCGAAAGCCCCACGAGGTCTACGGCGGGGCCGAACGCGAGCGCCGTGAGTAGCTCCCCCAACTGCCGGGCGAAGATCGCCTGGTTATAGACGATGTCGGGCCGGTCGGAGTAGCCGCGCCCGAACAGATCGTAGCGCAGGACGCGAAAACCGGCATCCGCCAACCCGGTGAACGTGGGGTCCCAGATGAAGGCGGGGACGGAGAAGCCGTGGATCAACACGACCGGTAAGCCATCGTCCGGTCCGGCAAGCTCGTAATGGGTCACGCCATCAGTAAGCGTCACGAACTGACCCGGCGCGTTGGCGCGGGTAGTCGCATCGAGGTTTTGCGTTTCACCGTGGAAGCGATAGTTTTGAAAAGCCATTGCATCTCCATAAACATTCAGCCGTCAGCTTTCAGCGTTCAGCAAAGATACTCAAGACCAGCTAGATGAAGGCTGATGGCTGACTGCTAACCGCTGAACGCTACATTCGTGTTACATTCGTCGCATTCCGCATTGCCGCAATGTGTGATCATCGGGTTCGCGCGGATTGCTGCAACCGCCAAATCCAGCATCGGCCCGGCCGGAAAAACCCGCCATAAGCTCTGACCAACATAGATGTGCCGTTCAATCGGCGCAAGAATCGGATCGAGGTTCACAAACCCCTCAGAACAACCGCCGAGACGAGCCTGCACCGGCTGTCCGTCCGCGCCTTTGGCCCACAGTTTGAACAAAGGGCGTCCGGCCAGACGTTCTGCGTGATGTAAAGCCGTCAGCTGGTTCAAACCGACGCCCATCAGCACAATGTAGCCGCCAAGTTGTTCCAACATACGAACCGGCGCGTATACATCGTCGGCGCTTTGGCCTTCCACCAAATGTGATGCCAGCGGCCCAATCGCCGTAAAGGAATCCAGCGGATGGTTGCCCCGCACGCGCCCGGCTTTGTGCAGGACGTAGACCGGAATCACGCCCATATTCTGCGCTTCAATGGCATTGCTATCCGGCGTGTATACCAGAGCCGATGAATCCACAATCCCATCCACCGGCGCGGGGATGTGATATGCGTCATAAGAATGTGTGGGAACCATAACGGTGCAACCTTGCTGCAACAGCCCTTCGACGACCGTCGCTGCGCCACCGTGAACATGACCAAAAGAACGTAGCGAGGCGTGCACGCACAGAGGTTGTCCAACCAGGCCCAACTGGGTGACAGCGGTCTGGATGGCGTCAAGCGTAACCGGCATAGCGCACTCCTTCAAAAGTCGGTGAGATGCGGGTAACGGCCATACACCCGCTCAATTTCCGCCGCTTGTCCCGGCGACAAATCCAGCGCGGGATCGAGACACCACGTTCCCGCCAGCAGCCCTTGCCGGCGCAGCACTTCGTGGATGCCTGGGATGCAGCCGCGAAAGCCATGCGCCGCGTCGAAGATAGCGGCGTTGGCATCCGTCAACTGCGCGCCATAACGCAGCCAGGCAGCAGCATCCAGAACGCCAGCGGCGCGCTGCGTCTGAATGTCGCGCAACATTCGAACTGCGGTATGCGTCCACACGGCCCACTGACCCAAGAGGCCGCCGACGATGCGCGCCGGCGAGCCTTCCCCCACGTCAAACTCGGTCAGCAAATCGGGGATGATGTTGTCATCGTTGCCGGTGTAGAGCGCGATGTCGGCGGCGCGCCCGGCGTCGCTCACAGCGCGCACCACGTCGAGCGTTTGGTAGCGGTTGAACGGCGCAATTTTGATCGCCAAGACGTTGGGAATTTCGGCGAACTGCCGCCAAAAAGCGTAGCTGAGCGCGCGCCCGCCCACCGCCGGTTGCAGGTAGAAGCCGAAAAGCGGAATCGCCTCGGCGACGCGGCGACAATGCGCCAACAGGTCGGCGTCCGGCGCGGTCTGGAACGCCGCCAGGCTCAACAGCCCGGCGTGATAGCCGAGCGCCAGGGCCAGTCCCGCCTCGTGGAGCGCCTGGCGCGTGTCGCCGCACAGCCCGGCGACTTTGAGAAACGGGCGCGGCTGATCCCGAAGCGCCGCAACCACCGTCTCCGAGGCGAGCGCCAGCACCGGCTCCAGCAGCCCGTGACGCGGTTCGCGGATCTCAAACTGCGTCGTGTGTACGCCCACGGCGATGCCGCCCGCTCCGGCGGCGCAATAATAGCGCGTCAAGCCAGCCTGCCGCCGCTCATCGAGTTTGCGGTCCGCCGTCAACGCCAACGGATGCGCCGGAATCACCATCCCCCGCCGCACATGCGCCAACAACTCAACTTCCAACTTCACCATTCATCCCTCGCAACTCGCTAATACCGCCCATCCCGCGTCTCGAAGTGCGTGGGTTTGTCCAGGAATGGGCCGCCCTGCTGCACCCAGGCCGCCGTCCATGCAATCATCTGATCCAGCGTCACACGGGGATAGCCGAACAACTGTTGCGATTTCGCGGTATGGCTGAGGAGCGCCAGCGGCGATTCCTCGCCGGTGAACGTCACAGGGACGCCAAACATCTGCCCGAAACGCGCCGCCACGCGCCGCACAGACACCGTCTCCGGGCCGGTGACGTTCAGCGCGAACGGCGGCGCCGCGCAGTGTGCCAGTAGCGCCAGGGCTTGCGCGTTGGCGTCGCCTTGCCAGATCACGTTGACCGCGCCCATCGTCACATCCACCGGCTCCTGGGCCAGCACACGGCGGGCGATATCTACCAGTACGCCGTAGCGCAGCGCGATCGCGTAGTTGAGGCGCACGATGGCGCAGCGCAAGCCGGTGCGCTGTGAAAAATACGCGAAGATGCGCTCCCGCCCGACGCACGAAGCCGCGTACTCCCCCACCGGACTCAATGCGTCGTCTTCCTGGGCGCCGCCGGCGACGACAGGGGTGAACGGGTAGACGTTGCCCGTGGAAAAGACCACGATCCGCGCTTCGGGGAAGCGTTCGGCGACCAGGGCGGGTGTGTAGGTGTTGAGCGCCCAGGTCAAGGGAGCGTTGTCCGTCGTGCCGAATTTCTGCCCGACCATATAGACGATGACGCGGCAGTCGGGCAGCGCGGCGACGGCGGCGCGATCCAGCAGGTCACACGCCAACGTGCGCACGCTCCACCCCTCCAACTGCTCGCGCGCGCCCGGCTGGCTGAAGCGCGAAACGCCGATCACGGTGTAAGGAGAGCCAATCTCCCGCAGCGCGCGCGCCGCCATCCGCGCCAGCGTCGGCCCCATCTTGCCTCCCGCACCCAGGATGAGCAAGTCGCTATCCAGCCCACGCAGCGCCTCCAGCACCGCCAGCGATGGCTCCGAAAGCCGCTCATCCAGCTCTTCTTCCGTCCGTATTATCCTGTCCATGCCTCCTTCAATTCCCCTACTTCCTACTCCCTACTCCATACTCCATACTCCCTACTCCCTACTCCCCACTCCCCACTCCCTACTTCTCCCCCAGCGGTTTGATGTAGTGAATCTGCCGCGCCACTTCTGCAAAGCCCAGACCGGGGTAGACATGCTGCCCAATCGCGTTGTGCGCCAGGGTTTCGATGCGGGCGTAGAGCATCCCCTGCGCGTTCAGATAGGCCAGGACAGCTTCGAGGAGAGCTTTGCCCAAACCGCGCTGTTGGTATTCGGGCAATACGGCCAGATTGGGAATCCAGCCGATCTTCGATTCGTGATCTACCCGCGAGGTGACATAGCCGACAACTGTGCCCTCCTCCACGGCAACAAAGATGCCCTCGGCGTTGGTGGCAATGTCATCATCAATAGACCGCGCCTTGCGCCAACGCCAATCTTTGCCGGCGATAAGGCCGTATTTCGCCTCGATGCCGGCATCAATGGAGACGCCCGCAAAACAGAGCGCCGTAATCGTTTGGAGACATTCGCGGTCGGTTTCGACATAGCGGCGGATAGACATGAGCAACTCCACAAATCCTTCCGTTCTCTATGAAAAGCGCGAGGAAGGGCAATCACTATGCAGTTACTCGCTCTGCATCGACGCGAACGATTGCCGGCGACCAATCAGCCACACCAGCCCGGCCCCGATCACGAACAAGCTCATGTTCAGCGCGAATGGAAGGGAGCGATCGATCGCCGAGAGCTGCCCGGCAATCCAGCCAAAGGGCAAGGTGACCAGGATTAAGACCACGTACACCATAGCGCTGAGGCGCGCGCGCTCGTGGGATTCCAGGGCCATCGCCAGCAGCGATTCGAGCATCGGGTTGAGTAGTGCCGCGCCGACCCCCTCGAGCGCCACGCTGATCATTAGCAAGGGGATCGTCTGTGGTGGCATAAAAACGAGCAGCGCCTGGCTAACGAAGAAGCCCGCAAACCCTGCCCACAAAGGCAAACGAAAGTGCCGCATATTCGTGAGCCGAGGGCCAAGTAAAAAGAAACACACGGCGATGATGATCGAGCGCAGCATCACGAAGAGCGAGATTTGCGATTCGGCGAAGCCGAGCCTGGTGGTGAACAACACGCCCCAGAAGCTGCCGTGGACCGTGCCAACAATGTTGGTGATCACCATCAAGGATAGAGCCGCCAGAATCGGCTTGGAGCGCAAGATTTGGCCGAAGACGCTGCGATACTCGCCCAGCAGGCTAACCAGAGACTTGCGGCGAGTCTCTTCGATGCGTTGCTTCCCCCGCTCTGTTTCGTGTGAAAAGAGGTACAGCACTAGTGCTTTCATCGTGAGCATCACACAGCCAAAGATGACCAGCCCGCGCATGGTCGGAATCAGCCCAAAGCGCGCTACAAACCACCCGCCGAGCGGGGTGAAGAACGATGAGCAGATTCCAAAGATTGTCACCCAGGTCCAGATGTGAACCAGGTGGCGTTCCTCGGCATCCTCGACCATCAGGCAAGTCCAGGCTGTATGTGAGATGCGGAATAGGCCGTTGAACATCGCGGCGACGAGAAAGAAGCGCATATCTTGCGCCACAGCCCAGATCAGGCAGGGCACACCCCACGTGACGATGTCGGCGATGAATAGGGTCAGGCGGCGACCGTACTTATCGACAATCGCGCCGCTGAGCAGCGCGCCGAGAATCTGGAACGCCAATCCTACGCTGGCGATGGTTCCAATCCCCTGGTCTGTCACTCCCAGAGCCAGCATATAGACCGATAAGAACGGCGCGAACAGGTTGAAAGGAATACCGAACATCGGTTCGGTGAGCACGGTAACGCGCGGATTGCCTTTAAGCTCGCGCAGCGTGCGGAAGAGCGAGTGGTCTGCGATGGTGGTCAATGTTCCTCCAATTCAGCGATTGCCAGGTTGTCAGGCCATGATTCCAACGCACTATACCGCAAACCTGGAAATTTGCACTGCATCGTCGCCGTCTACTGGATGTCGTTCACTGCGCCAGCTTTCGCCAACTTGCGGCGATAACGCGCCACCAGGAGCGCGATTTCGGCGCGATACTGGTCCAGGTAAGTCTCGATCAATGCCCCGTGACCCGCCGGATCGGATAGCGCGGTCAAATGATGCTGGTCAGCGAGATATTGCAAAAAGCGCGCCAAGTCCTGTTCGAGGTATATGCGCGCCCCCGACCCTTTCACAGTCACCGCGTAGCGTTGATCGCCGAGGCTTTCGATTTCCGGCTTTCTGAACCACAACT
>DAOUAY010000417.1:0-3315 GCA_034432995.1 Anaerolineae bacterium
AAGCTCAAGATTTGGTCTGTACTCATTTGCTTAATCGTACTCGCTCGCGTCAATCGCGCTTAAGAAAACAATGCGATCTACTGCATTTTCACGCAAGAGATCCTGCCTAATGTGCCATTGTCCTAATAGTTACAAAAAATGTAGGATCAAAGGGCGTCTCCTCCTGAGGAAATGAAGGTTGAGACACTTGACTTTCACCCTCCTCCCTACTCGCCGCGGTCACAGGTCTGATCCTTGACCAGGGAACCATCCCCAACAGCATCGAAACCACCGTCACCAACGATACGACCACGCGCAAGGGATTCCACCGGGATTGCATCAGCCACCTCCGTACAGGTATAACAGTATTCGCTAAAGAATGGTCACTCTGGACCCCAATATCGCACTGAACCCGAGGTAAGGTTAGAGCCACTCTAACCATAATAATTTTAACATACTTCAATGCGCAGCAAAATAGTACTTCAGTCCTAATGCACATACAACACAAAAGGCCGATGTCTCTGCACCGGCCTTTAGTAAAGCGACTACTTCTTACAAGCCAAACACCGTTCGCTCTTTATCGCACATCTTCATAGCGCGTCTCGATGCCTTGTCGTCTGCTCAATTTGAAGAAGGTCGCGTAACGCTTAGCCGAGAGAGCCGTTCCCCGATAGTCGCGCCCCAGACTGCGCCAGCGGCGAAGCAAGTCTGCTTCCAAAGACTCAGGAAAGCTGAACGCAAAACTGGAGGTCATCGAACCCAAATTCGACCAGCTTCTGGTTGAGCGTCATGCCGATTTTACGATACTCCTGGTAAGTTGCCGGAGTTGGGTTTTCCGCTGCCGCGCTTTGATCAAATAGTAGAAGCGCCCCAAATCGTAGGCGTGCTGGTAGAGGATCAGAGTCGCCAGCGCACGGGCAGTGCGTCCATTGAGGCTGATAGTCATGCGTCGCGTAGTCCTGTGGTCATTCTCAATATCGGGGCTGTACCAAAGGTTCAGGGCTACTCCTTATGAGGATACGCAGCTTGTGAATCTGCGCAACCTTCAGCGAAATGCGAATGTTGTTCTGTGTGCCACCCTGGCTAGGGTGCAAAAGGGATACACATTCCCATGGCAGGATCGGCCACCCGGCTGGCCACCACAACAGCGCCCTGGACCTGCGGCTGAAAGAGAGCAAGCCACGGCGTCTCACGGGTATGCCACGCGCCGCGATACGCCCGCGCAAGCGCGCACCACAGCCAGTGTGGGAGTTTGCCATTGAGGACAACGCCGCCTTCCCCATCGGCAAAGGGCGCGCGCAGGTCTTGCGCCCCGGCCAGGTCCAGGTAGGCATCAACGAGCTGGAAGGTCACAACCTGACCCTGGGGAATCCGCGCAACGCGCGCTTGCAATGGCGCATCAGCGAGGAGTTCGCCAGGCTCCAATGCCGGACTCTCTATCCACCCCAGGCGCACGTCGAACAGATGGAACGGCGCTGGCCGGGCGTGGACGGCCACCGCCGCGTAGAGCCAGTTCGGCCCGCGCCCGTAGAGCGCCAGGGGGCGTCCCTCCGGCAGGTAATCGAGGATGGCGGGGAGGTCTTCCGGCAGCCAGGCGCGCGCGTCGCGGCCCAACGAGCGCGCCATTCCGTCTACATCGACGGCCAACTCCACCGGGGCTGTTTCCAAGTGCTGGCGACGCAGGCCGAGTGCTACACGCGCGAAGAGTTGGCTCAACCGTTCGACGAGCGCCTCGAAGGTGGGCCCGCACGCCTGCCGCCCCCGCTCCAATCCCGCCAATACCCCGGTAAGCAGCGGCTCTTGCGATTCGAGCTGCGTCTCCTCATCCAGCGCCGAATGGATGTCCGCCAACAGCACCAGGCCGTGACGCTCAAACCGCGCCCGCCATTGATCGCGCGTCGCGTCGTCCGGGGTGAGCAGGATGCCGTGCGTACAGACATCGAGCAGCGCCTCCTGTTCCGGCGTGGGCAGGCCGCCCAGGTCGACGATGAGCGGGAGGTGGCGCCGGGCGATGTCGCGTTGCACGAGCGGCAGCCACGCCTCACCCCGCGCGCCCTTGACGCGCAGATGGCGCACCTGCTCCTGATCGCAGGCGAGGAACCAATCGCCCTCGTAATCCGGCGGGTAGGCGCGGAGGACGTAGTGTTCCACACCCCGCGCCCGCAGCGCCTGCGTGAGGCCGTAGGCCAGCACCGATTTTCCGCTGTGCGGCGGCCCCCCGATGACAACTGCGGGTAAGGGGTTGAATGTCATTTGACTAACCATAGTTTTCTCCGTATACTGGGAAGGGAGTAAGAAGTAAGAAGTAAGAAGTAAGAAGTGAGAAGTAAGAAGTAAGAAGTAAGAAGTAAGAAGTAAGAAGTAAGAAGTAAGAAGTAAGAAGTAAGAAGATCACTCACTCTCTATTCGCCATTCACCATTCACCATTCACCATTCACCATTCACCATTCGCCATTCGCCTATGCTCAAGATTACAGACTCCACCTCCGCTTTGATCACGATGGGCGGACAGGCCCAGGTCGTGACGTTTGCATTGGATGCGCTGCTGGCGCAGGGTGAAGCACTCGCGTCGGTCATTGTGCTGCACCTTGCAGACGAGAATCCGCGCGTGCGCCGGGCGCTGGCGCAATTGAGCGCCGAATTTGCCGGCGAACGCTATCGCGGCTGCCCCCTGACATTGCGGCACGTGCCCCTGCACGCCGACGGGCGCGCGCTGCCTGAAATCCAGACGGCGCGCGAGGCCGAGCACGTGTGGGCGCTGGGCCGCGACGTGCTGGCGACGTTGAAGCGCGACGGCCAACGCTTGCACGTGTGCATCGCCGGCGGCCCGCGCTTGCTGGCGCTGACGTTGACGACGGCAGCGATGCTCCACTGCGACGAGCGCGACCGGCTCTGGCACCTCTACACGCCGCGCGCGTTCATCGAGCAGGCGCGCGACGGGGCGATCCTCCACGCGCCGCCCGACGCCGGCGTGACGCTGTTGCCGGTCCCGTTGATCCCCTGGGGCGCGTATCTACCCGGCCTGCGCGCGCTGACGTCCCCCGCTCTACCCGCGCGGCCAATGGAGAGCGCGCCGTGCGCGGCGGTGTGGGCGCGCCTCACCGAGCGTGAGAAAGCCGCTTTGCGCGCCCTGGCGGAGGGTCGGCGTCCCCAGGAGGCCGCCGACGCGCTCGGCGTGACGCTCAAAACGCTGGATACGTTCAAGACCAAAATCCTCGCCGAATGTCGTATCGCCTGGGAGATGCCGGAAGACGAACATTTGACGTACCATTTCCTGCGCGAGAAGTTCGGGCGGTGGGTGGTGAATGGTGAATGGGTGAATGGGTGAATGGGTGA
>DAOUAY010000418.1:0-7015 GCA_034432995.1 Anaerolineae bacterium
TGGATGACGGTATTATGCACCTATCGCCTGGCCCGCGATTTGTTTGGGCGGCGGGCGGGGGTGGGCGCGGCGCTGCTGCTGGCGCTTTCGCCGTGGCACATCGCCTTCTCGCGGCTGGGCGTCGAAGTCTCCGGGCCGCTGCTGTTTATGCTCGTCGTCGGGCTGGACTGCGGCTGGCGCTGGTACCGGTCGCGCCGTCCTGCATGGTTGGTCGCGGCTGCCGTGGCCTTTGGATTGTCGTTCTACACTTATACCACGGCCCAGGCGTTTACGCCGTTGTTGCTGTTGGCGGTCGTCGTCATTTTCCGGCGCGAACTCTGGCAGCAGCGCCGCGCGACATTGCTGGCGGCGGCGCTGGTGATCCTCATCGCCGCCCCCCTGGCGCTGACCATTCTGCGCACCGCGGATAGTTGGAATCGCATGAACGCCATTTCGGTCTTTGCCGATCCCAACGCGCGCGGGTGGCGCACGGTGCTGGCGCAATGGGTGGGACACTTCGCGCCGGGCTACCTCTTTCTGCGCGGGGATGCGCAGCCTGTGCATCACGCGCCCGGATTTGGTCAGTTGTACTGGATCGAAATGGCGCTTATCCCGCTCGGCCTGCTTGGGTTGCTGCGTTGCCGGGATCGCCGGGCTGCGTTCCTGCTGCTGGCGTGGATCGCGTTGGGCCCGATCCCGGCGGCGCTCACCCGGCAGGACATGGGAACGGCGAATTCCATGCGCGGCATTGCCGGCCTGCCCGGCTGGGCTATCCTTTCCGGCCTGGGTTTGGCGTTGCCGTGGAAACTCCCCAATCCGTTAAAATCCGTTCGAGCCGTCGACAAACTTAGGCCGGCCTTGGCGGGCTTGTTGATCGGCGCGCTGGCCTGGAACGCCGGCTTGGTCCTGCGCAACTACTTCACCGTCTTCCCGGTCGCTCACGCGCGCGACTTCGAGTATGGCATCCGCGAGGCGATGGACTACGTGCTGGCCCACGAGGATGATTACGACGTCATCGTGCTCACCGACTGGATCAGCCAGCCGCACATCTTTGGCGTGTTCTTTCAACAATACCCGCCGCGATTTTTCCAGGCGAATCACGCGCCGTATGGGTCGCAGCTTTCGGAGAAACTCCAATGGTGGGGGACGAAGTATCGCACCGGCAACGTCGATGAGCTTTACACGCAGTTGGCGCACGGTTTGTTCGTCGCTCGCCCACACATGCTGCCGGATGTCGAACCCATCCTTGTCATCGAGCATCCCAATGGGACGCCGGCGTTCAAAATCATCGTCAAGTAAGAGGCTGTTGTGTGGAACTCTCGATTCCTTGTTGAATCGCTGAAAGCCATTACAATACTTTGCTATGAACCATAAATCTTATCGGGGCCTGATGGTGATTCTGCTGGCTTATCTCAGCCTGGGATTGGCCTATGGCGTGATCCTGCCCCCTTTCGAGAATCTGGACGAACTGGAGCACTTCGAAGTGATCCGCTATGTAGCGGACACCGGACGGCTGCCGGTTCACAATGCGCCGGATGTCCAGGAGTATCGGATGCATCAGGAAATCTCGCAGCCGCCGCTCTACTATGTGCTCTCCGCCGGTCTCGTGCGCCTGTTTGGCTTACATACCGAAGATGCGCCGGTTTTCTGGCAGTGGAATCCCCGTGTGGCCTGCGGCCCTGAGGCTCCGCACCAATACGACAACCGCGCCGTGCTGCGCCACGATCCACACCGCGAAGCCTTTCCCTGGCAAGGCGCGCTGTTGACTTTGCACGTCTTGCGGCTGTTTTCCACATGCTTGCAGGCTGTTACAGTCATCGGCGCCTTCGCAGTGGGCCGTCAACTTTTCCCTGGTCGCCCGGCGATTCCTCTACTTGGCGCGGCTGTGGTCGCCTTCAATCCGCAGTTTCTCCTGGTTGCCAGCGGCGTCAACAACGACAACCTCCTTACGCCTTTGGCAACTGTGATCCTGTGGCTGACGGCGCGCGCGTGGCAGGAGCGCCGCCTGGACTGGTCGCGCGCGCTGCTCTTGGGCGTGCTCTGCGGCGCGGCCGGCCTGAGCAAATTGAGCGGCTGGCTGACCCTGCTTCTGTGCGCGGCGCTTTTCGGGGCGTTGTGGCTGTACCGTGCTGCGCCCCGCCCGCTCCTGACTGTACGCGCGCTGCTCATTCCCCTCACCGCGCTTGCCGTTGGCAGTTGGTGGTTTTGGCGCAACTGGCAACTGTACGGCGACGTGACGGCGTTGCGCCCGATGCTGGCCATAGTCGGGGCGCGGGGCTGGGACACGCCCTGGCAAGGACTGCAGGAAGCAGGTTCGATGTTCCGTTCGTTCTGGGGGCAATTGCCATGCGCGTTTTACCCAGCCGGATTCTATCTGTTCTATGGGACGCTCGCCGGGTTGAGCGGCCTGGGATTGCTTTGGGGTTGGCGAAGACTGCGGCAAATTGAACGTTATCTACTCATCGCATTGGCAGGCTGGTTTGTGGTCATCACGCTCAGTTGGTTGCGTTGGAATATGATGACGCCGGCGCCTGGCGGGCGATTGCTCTTCCCCGCGCTGCCCGCCGTTGCGCTGGTGATGGCCGTTGGCCTGACCCGTTTGTGGCCGCCGCGCCGCGTGACACAGGGCGTGCTGATCGCGCTGGCGCTTTCCGCATGGTGGACGGGAATCCGCATCTTCCCGGCCTTCTTCGCGCCGCCGCGAATCCTCGCGCCGCCGCGAATCCTCGCGCCGCCGCGCAGCGTCGTCGAAGCTCACCCAATGTATGCGTTCGAGGCTACTTTTGCGGATACGGTTCACGTACACGGCTACGACTTGGCTGTGGATGACCGCGGGGAGCGTATGCAGATGACGCTCTACTGGCAGGCCGATACGCCTCTCACTGAAGATTACCTCATCGCTTTGCAGTTGGTTTCACCGATTCCCGGCGATACGACCCAACGCTGGACTTACGACAGTTGGCCCGGACGAGGCAACTATCCCACCCGCGCGTGGCAACCCGGTACGATTGTTGTCGACCGCTACGAGTTCGATCTGCCGCCGTCCGATTTCGTAACACAGGCCTGGGATTTGCACCTGGCGCTCTATCAGGAGGAAGACGGTGCGCGCTTGCCGGTGAGCATCGATGGCACTCCCGCCGGAACGCATTTGACATTGACGCGGCTGCGTCTGCCGGGCGCTGCGCCGGATTGTCCCGCCGAGGCGCAGCTACCGGGCGCGCTCCACCTGGGCGATGCGGTGCGCCTGACCCACGCCGCCGTCTCGCCGGCTGCCGATCACACGCTGGTGACGTTGTGCTGGGAGGCCGAGCGTGCGCTGCCCGCGGATTACACCGTCTTCGTCCACTTGCTGGATGCGGATGGCGCACTCAAGACCACCGGCGACGGTCCGCCCGCCGCGGGCGCTTTCCCCACGTCTCTCTGGCAATCCGGTGATCGTATCATCGACTTGCACGTGTTACCACAACCCCTTGCGCCCGGGGATTCGATTGTCGTTGGTCTCTATCATCCACTGGACGGCGTGCGTCTGTCTGCATTGCGCGACGGCGTTCCCGTACTCCATAACGCACTTGTGATCTGGCCGTGATTGCCATGAAACGCTTCTCACATTCCCTGACGCTACTCCTGCTCGCTTTCTGCATCCTGACGCTGTTGCACAACGGCGCCACGCCGATCTTCGAAGCGCCCGACGAGGTGTGGCACTACGCCTTCGTCCGGTGGCTGGTGAAAGGGCACGGCCTGCCCTCGCTGGACGACGACGCCAGTGGGGCCGGTCAGGAGGCTGCGCAGCCGCCGCTGTATTATGCCGTGGCTGCGCTCCTCAGCGCCCCTTTCGACGACAGCGACCTGGACACGCTCTTCTGGCACAATCCCCACTTTGGCTATCAGGCGCTCGACAACGCGCTGGATAACAAGAATATGCTCATCCACACAGAGGCGGAACGCTTCCCCTGGCGCGGCGCGACGCTGGCCATTCATGTCACGCGGTTGACGTCGCTCCTTTTGGGTGTGCTGACTGTGCTTGCGGCCTGGGGTTTGGGCTACGAAGCGTTCCAGACCCGCAAGGGCGCGCTGCTGACCGCCGCGCTGGTGGCGTTCCAGCCGCAGTTCGTCTTCATCTGCGGCGTCATCAACAACGACAGCGCCGCCGCCGCGTTGGCTACCGTGACTCTGTGGCTCACCGCGCGCGTGTTTCGGCGCGGGCTAACGACACGGCGCGCTGCTGTACTCGGAGTGCTCGTGGGACTGGCGGCGCTCTCCAAGACGAGCGCGCTGGCGCTGTTCTTTGGGATCTGCGTGGCCTTGTGCTGGCAGGCCTGGCGTGAGCGGCTCTCCCGAAAAGAGCTGGTGAAGGCGCTGGGGCTGTATCTCGTGTTGGCTTTGACGGTGGGGAGCTGGTGGTATGCCCGCAACCTGTGGCTGTATGGCGACCCATTGGCGACAAGCCGTCACTTCGACACGCTCTGGCGAAATCCACAGCCCAAATCCATACCGGAGTTGGCGCGTGATATCCCCTTGCTCGTCCGTTCGTTTTGGGGCGCGTATGGGTGGGGGCACATCTTCTGGCCTGATTGGGTGTACGCACTGCTGACACTCGCCACTGGCGCGTGTGGGGTTTACAGCCTCTGGCGTGCGTTTGGCCGTCTCCGCATGCGCCTTGCGCACGCTGCCTTGCGTGAGGCTGTGGACGCGACTGATGGCATTTACCTGCTCGGCGTGGGGTGGTGCGCGGCTATCGGTGTGGCGTTGTTGTTCTGGATGCGCGAAGTCGCCGCGCCGCACGGGCGCTTGTTCTTCCCGGCGATTGGCGCGTGGGCGTTGCTGGTGGCCTATGGCGTCGCGCAAAAATCTGTACGCCTTGTATGGCGCGGTCTGGGCCAGGGCTTACTGCTCGGTATGGTTGTCATTGCCGCGCTTGCGCCGGGTGCGCGCATCCAGGCCGCATTTGCTCCTCCACGGCTTTATGCTCCGCAACAGGTAGTGAGTCAGGTTACCCCTGTTGATTTTGAATACGATCACCGCATCCGCCTTGTGGGTGTCGCGATCGAACCGGCGCGAGTGACGCCAGGAGACACGGTCGCCGTCGAAGCCTGCTGGGAAGCGCTGGCGCCGGTTGCCGAGGACTACACGGTCTACGTGCAATTGCTCGGCCAGAACTTCACCCGCGCCGGAGAGCGTCACACGTATCCGGGACTGGGCCGTTATCCCACCTCGCTGTGGACGCCGGGTGAGGCGTTCTGCGACGTGTACCGCATTGCCGTGGAACCGTGGGTTCCCGCACCGGAGCGGTATCAGGTGCTCGTCGGGCTGTACCTCGACGATTCGCGCGATCAGTTGACGGCGTTCGACAGCGTGGGATTGCCCAACGTCCCGCCGGTCGTCGGCGCGGTGACGGCGGCTCCCAAGACGCCCCAGGCCATTGCGCCGCAGTATCCGCTGCAATATAAGTTAGGGGAAAGCATCCTTTTGCGCGGATACGATCTATCCGGCGCGCCGCAAAGCAACACCCCGCTGACAGTGACTCTGTACTGGCAGGCCCAGACGGCGCTATCCCGCGACTACACGGTCTTCGTGCATCTGTTCGACGAAGCCGGCGAGATGCTCGCCCAAGATGACGGCCCGCCGCGCGCCGGCTGGTATCCCACTTCTGCGTGGGTGGCCGGTGACGTGATCATCGATGTGCGCCGCTTGGACGTGCCGGAACTTTCGGCAGGGCAGACCGTATACGTGCGCGTTGGGATGTACCTGCCCGCCGATCTCTCCCGTTTGCCCGTTCTCGACAGCGCCGGCCAGCTTTTGCCTGATGGCATCGTGCCGTTGTTGGCTGCGCAGGTAGACGGTAGACAGTAGACGGTAGGCGGGGATTAGGTTATTGCGCTCTCTCGACTAACGACTACCCGACTAGAGGCTATCGGACTAAAGGCTATTGGACTAACAGGAGGTTCTCGATGCAATTTCCAACCATTTCCGAAGCTGAACGCATTATCCGCCTTGAACCGCCCACCGGCAAGGTGCAGATGGTGCTCGATACCGACACCTACAACGAAGTGGACGACCAGTTTGCCGTCGTGCAGGCGCTGCTCTCGCCGGACAAGCTGGATGTGCTGGCGCTCTACGCCGCGCCGTTCTTCAACGACCGCTCCGCCGGCCCCGCCGACGGGATGGAGAAGAGCTACCAGGAGATCCTGGCGTTGCTGGCGCGGCTGGACGTGCCGTCGGCAGGCTTCGTCTTTCGCGGCTCCGACCGCTATCTGCCCGACTGGGAGCATCCCGTGGAAAGCGACGCCGCCCGCGACCTCATCGCCAAGGCGATGGCGCGCAGCCCGGAGGATGAGCCACTCTATGTCGTTGCTATCGGCGCGATCACCAATGTCGCCTCTGCCATTTTGCTGGAACCGGAGATCATTCGCCGCATCGTCGTGGTATGGCTTGGCGGCAACGCTTTTCACTGGCCGAACACGTATGAGTTCAACCTGTGGCAGGACGTGCAGGCGGCGCGCGTGATCTTCGATTGCGGCGTCCCGCTGGCGCAAATCCAGGTGATGGGCGTCTGCTCACACCTGCACACCACGATCCCCGAAATCGAGCGGTACGTCGCCGGGCAAGGCGCGATTGGCGACTATCTGGCGGAGACCGTCAAGGGCTACCACGCCGATCATTTCGGTTGGTCGAAGGTGATCTGGGACATCGCGGCGATTTCGTACCTGCTGGATGATTCCTGGACGCCAAGCTGTCTCGTCCACAGTCCTATCGTCACCGACCAGGGCACATGGAGTTTCGACAACCGACGGCACTTGATCCGCACTGTCTATCACGTGAACCGCGATCCGATTTTCCGGGACGTGTTCAAGAAATTGGAAAAGAGAAAAGAGAAAAGAGAAAAGAGAAATGAGAAATGAGAAAAGAGAAATGAGAAATGAGAAATGAGAAAAGAGAAATGAGAAAAGAGAAATGAGAAATGAGAAATGAGTAAAGAGTGAGGCGTCACTTATTACTCGTTACTCATTACTCATTACTCGTTACTCATTACCCCCAC
>DAOUAY010000419.1:0-4735 GCA_034432995.1 Anaerolineae bacterium
GTCACGCTGCACAGTGATTCACAATATCTGGTCGACGCTATCACCAAAGGCTGGGTGAAGCGCTGGCAATCCAAAAACTGGATGCGTAACAAAGACGAAAAGGCGCTCAACGTCGATCTGTGGCTCCAACTGCTGCCGTTGCTTGAAGAACACACTGTCACCTTCGTCTGGGTACGCGGTCACGTGGGCAATCCCGACAACGAACGCTGCGATGTCCTGGCCAAACAGGCCGCCGCTCAATCCGACTTGCCGCCCGACGAAGGCTATGAAGCCGGAAAAACGGTCTATACTGCCCAACCCTTCCTGACACAAGTTGCTCGACACTGAGGTCACTGACTATGGAATCAGAACGCCGTTTGGAAGAGATCGTCGAAGCCTGCACTGCCGCGCTGTTCCGTGAGGATACCACGCGCACGATACTGGAAGCCGCACCGATTGGTATCGTCGCCGTCGATGATACGGGGCGGATCATTCTGGTCAATCGTAACGCGCAACAGCTCTTCGGCTACGCCGAGGCAGAACTCGTCGGCCAACCACTGACGCTGCTGATCCCCGAGGCGTCGCGCGACATTCATTTGCGGCGCTGTGCGGAATACGTGCGCGACCCGCACGTCCGGCCAATGGGGAGTGGGCTGAATCTCAGCGCCCGGCGCAAAGACAGCAACGTCTTCCCGGCCGAAATCAGTCTGGGATTCGCGGAAACGCCCCAGGGGCTACTCTCCATCGCGTTCGTCATCGACATTACCCGGCAGCGCGAGAGCGAACGGCTGCGCGATACGATGATCCACACACTGGTTCACGATCTACGCAACCCGCTCAGTACTATCCGCACCGGCTTGCAAGTCCTGCACATGGAAGCGGCCAAGCTGGATGCAGACCAAAAGATCGTTGTCGAAATTGCGCTCAACAATTCCGACCGGATGCTCAAGTTCATCAATGCCATCCTGGAAGTCAACCAACTGGAAAGCGGCAAACTCACCCTGCACCCGACCGCGTTCCGGATTCAGGATCAAATCGCCGAGATGCTGGCATCGCTCGCGCCGCTAACGGAGGACAAAGCCCATAGCCTGCTGAACAACGCCAGCGCCGACTTGCCACGTGTCCAGGCTGACGCCACGCTCATCACCCGCGTGCTGGAAAACCTGATCGGCAACGCCATCAAATATACACCGGCGCATGGTGTGATTCGGGTTGGCGCCCAACGCGATAGCGCTGATCCCACGCACATCCGGGTGTACGTCAGCGACAGCGGACCCGGCATCGCTCCAGAACTCCTGCCGCGCCTATTCGGGAAATTCGTTGCCGGGAAAGACAAAGAGCGCGGTCACGGATTGGGATTGGCGTTCTGCAAACTCGCCATCGAAGCGCACGGAGAACAAATCGCCGTCGAAAGCACAGCCGGGGAAGGAACGACGTTTTGGTTCACGCTGCCCGTAGCGGTGTCCTCTGCAGCATCTACGGATTGAATGGACTCAACGGGAGACACAATGCTCCGCCGTCTAGGCGCGTGACAGGGAGACAACGATCCTGAAACCGACATCCCCGTACCTCAAGTATGGGTTGAAACGGTGGCGGTACGTGCAGCGAGCGTGATTGCGACCTTCGTTGAAGGAACCACCCCGTAACATACGCAGGAATTCGTCACCGGCTTCCACATTCTCCCGCTTGTGATCGGCGCGGTAGGGATACTTGAAGTCCGGCCGGTTGAAGTCCTTGCCCCACAGGCTCCGGGTCCACGTCCACACGTTGCCCGCCATGTCAAGACAGCCATACGGACTGGCTCCTTCCGGGTACATTCCCACAGGCGATGTCGTTCCCAGGCCGCCTTCGACTGTGTTAGCCTTGTCCACAGCCCAGTCGACGCCCCAGG
This sequence comes from Anaerolineae bacterium, assembly GCA_034432995.1. Taxonomy (GTDB): domain Bacteria; phylum Chloroflexota; class Anaerolineae; order B4-G1; family SLSP01; genus DSWT01. Next base: position 1,871 of record DAOUAY010000419.1, read on the forward strand.
GGTATGCGCGCTTCTGCCCCCCCTTCCCTTCCCCCCCAATGGGGGGGACTGAGGGGGGGCTCCAGCTCGCCGCCTTCTCCCACTCCGTTTCGCTGGGCAACCGCACTTCATCGTGCGCGCCGATCGTTCCAGCTTCCCGCCACACACCGGTCAGCCATTGGCAATAGGCGCGCGCGTCGTGCCAGGTGACCCAGACGACCGGGTGATTGTCGGTCCCCCGCAAGCAATCCGGGTCGCGCGGTTTGTAACCACTGGCATCGACAAAGTGCCGGAACTGGCCCACCGTCACCGGGTATTTGCCGATCAAGTACACGGGCAACGTGACCTTATGACACGGCTTGGCCTCGTCGTCGTCATCGTCACCCATCCAAAACGGCCCTTCAGGAACCACGATGAGCGTGTCGAAATCCCGATCGTCGCCCAGGGTGGCCAGCATGGCGCCCGCCTGCCGGCGATCCACCGGAGGCAGCCACCCGCGTTCGACAATCGCCCGCAACCACAGACGGATACGCTCCAGTTTCGGCGCATCCCATTCATCCACGGCGCGCAGCCACGACCCCAGGTTGTCCAACAACACCTGCGCCGCCAACAAAGCCCCCCACATTCCCTCCTCCGTCCCTTGCGTCATCGGCAAAGAAGCGGGAGGCACTTCACGGGGACACAGCGCTTCCGCCAGGTACCATGCGTTAGAAAGGCTGCCGCGCGAAGCTTTCGCGCCTGCCAGCAGCACCGCCTCACGCCAGCGCTGCGGGTCGGTCCGCAGCAAATGCGCGACCTGGCGCGGGAAACCGTGGTCGGTGAGGAAGCACGCCGCCAGATATTCCTGGAACGTGCGGTGTGGGAAGGTGTATACGCCCTCGCCGCGCGCCACCAACAAGCCGGCCCGGTCACGCAGATATTCGGCCAGCCGCACCGGGTTGACCTCCGGGTTGGACGTGGCCCGCATCAATCCGTCCACCAACCGTAGCTGCGCGACATCCGCCGTGCCCTCGAGTCGCGGCTGGTCACGATGCGCCTCGAAGGCCATCCGTTCCAACTCCGCTCGCACCACCGCCCGGTCAACTTTCAGCCACTCCGCCAGACTCGGCTGCTCGATCTGCGCGCGCCCCGCCGCATCGCGCACGACCTTGGGGCTTTCCCATTGATCCAGCAACAAAGCCACCGTGTCGGCGTACAATTCTTCCCGTTTCTCCGGCAGACTGCCCCCGCGCCAGGCGTGCAGACTCGCCATCAACGTGAGCAGCAGAGGGCGCGTCGCCAGTTCGGCCAGCCGTTCGTTGCGCTCGATGGCCGTCTTGAGCAAGACAGCGCGCCCCTGCGCGTCCGCGGCGTCCATCCCGCGCACGGCAGCGATGTGCGCGTACCACCCATCGACGAAGCGCGCCACCTGGCCCGGCGTGAAGGGGTTGAGCGCCACCTCGGAGAAGCCGTCCAGCTTCCAATCCTGCCGTTGATAAGCATACGTACGGCTGGTCACCAGGAACCGGCAGCGCGGGAAGCAACTGGCAAAGTCCTGCACCGCGGCCTTGACCTGCACCCGCCGCTGCGCTGAATCCGGAACCTCGTCCAGCCCATCCAGGAGAACTATGCCGCCACGTTCCAGAAGTTCCTGCTTGAGATGCGGCATGTATTCCCTGAGCGTCTCACCGACTTCGGCGACGATGAAGGTCCACAAGGTATCCCCACTGACCGCGCGACACGCCGGATCATCTGGCGCGGGCAGACCACGCGCGGCAAAATCGCGCAGCACGACGCGCACCGGCAAAAGCGCGCCGTGATCCCAGGGCTGCGGTCGAGGACTGTCGTCTTTCGAGCGCTGCCATTCCGGGCGCTCGTCGGGGAGCGGCGCGGTGAGCGTCTGTAGATTGACCTCTGGATCGTCCAGGATTTCTCCGGCCAGACAGAGCGCCACAAAGTTCACGAACGTGGTTTTGCCACTGCCGGGGTCGCCCAGCAACACCAGACACGGTTCCGCGTTTAGCACTTCCACGGCGGACAGCCGGCGCAGGTCCCACTCGCCAGACGCCTCTGTGTGGCGCGCCCCGACCTCTTGGCGTTGGGTCAGTAACGCCGTGTAAACCGCCGACAGGCGCAACTCGCCGCTCTGCACATCACTGGCGGACTTGGGATCGACCCCACCCAGGGGCAAGCGGCGCGTCTGCTGCATCAGCCGGTAGAGGTACGCCTGCCGCAACGCCCCCACCTGTGCCGGTGACGCAGGAACAGTGGAGACATCTGTATGGCCAACGGCAGCGATTTCCTGCGCCAGCGCCATCAGGTGTTCGCGGCAGGCGTCGCCGGGCGGGGTATTCTCGGCCAGGACACTCAGGAGCAGAGCCAGCGCATTTTCTCCGGCCGAATTGGCGCGCCGGCTCAAGGCATCGATGACGGCCCGCGCACGTTCCACGCGATTGCTCGCTTCCGGCAGCAGATCGCGCCAGGCGCTCAAGCGCGCGTCCACAAAGAGGGAGCGCAACGCGCGGTCGCTATCGAACGGCCCGCAGCGCAACAGCGCCGATTGCACACGCCCGTAGAGGTCTCCGGGAATTCCAATCATGCGCGATTATCTCCTGGGATCTTGAGTCCCTGTAACCGCAGAGAACGCTAAGTTCGCAGAGATTTCGAGTGCTCAACAGCACCAATCCCTCAGCGTCCTCAGCGACCTCCGCGGTAAACATGTAACTACGCCGTATACGTCGACGAAATCGCCGCCGCGCCGGAACCGATCCAGTCGGTGTGGAAGAACTCGCCGCGCGGCTTGTCCACGCGCTCGTAGGTGTGCGCGCCGAAGTAGTCGCGCTGCGCCTGGAGCAGGTTCTGCGGCAAGCGACCCCGGCGATAGCCGTCGAAGAACGCCAACGCGCT